>JAOZTG010000145.1 GCA_029939235.1 Flavobacteriaceae bacterium | reverse complement strand
TGTTTTGATTGGTAATGATCTTATAAACATCATTGATATCTCCTCCGGCAATGGAGTTAATACTTTTAATGTTTTCAACCAAACGCTCTTGTAATTTTTCTTTAAAATGTATCATTATCAGTCCATTATTTCAAAATTAAAACTTAAAGTTTCTCCCTGATTATCTACCAGAGTCATTTTATATTTTCCCGGCTTAGCGTCAATTTCCATACGATGTGTGTTTTTTGTTTCACCAATATAAGTATTATCTAAATGCCAGAAAATTATAGTATTTGTATTTCGGTGTGCTATTTCAAAAACTGCTTTTCCTTTGCTGCCATCTAATTCTACAGGAATTAATATTTTGGTAAGATTCTTGGGGTAGATTACATCCATATTTTTAAAAATTTCCTGATTGCAACCTTTTTTATAAGGGGGTAATATTTTATAAAAAGGATTTTTTCTTTTAAAATACCACTCCTCAATGGGTGGTAATACAAACCATGATTCCAGTTGCATTTTACTTACCGGATAACAATTGCTGTTTACCCTGAATTTCTTTTCCTTATCTAATTTTACTATTTGATGATATGGACAAGTCACCGTTTTTAATCCGTTTTTAGAAATGGAAATCTCTTTCGTATTCGTACATATTTCTGAGGCTAAATAACCACTTTGCTTACAAACAGTAACGGTTGTTAGATCCCAGTCGGGTTTTTGAAACCAATTATTATAAGGTAATTGTTTAAAAACCTTGAATAAAATTGGTGCTGCAACGCGGGTTCCGGTCAAACCGGGCCTTCCTTCTCCATCGGCATTTCCAACCCATACTCCCACAACATATTTTGGAGTAATTCCAATAGACCAGGCATCTCTATGACCAAAACTTGTTCCGGTTTTCCATGCAATTTTTTTGGAAGATTGAAATTCCTGCCAGCCAGTTTCTTGTGATGGCCTGTTTAATGTTGTTAATGCTTCAAAAGTGTTCCATATAGCTCCGGGTTCAAATGGGGGATTTTTTACTTTTCTTTTAACATCAGGATGATCTTTAAAAAATTCCGCGAAAGCGAAAACATCCGAATCATTTAGCGTTTGTGCCATACCCATATATGCATTTGAAAGATCCCACAAAGTTGCCTCGGCACCACCCAAAATAATGGATAAGCCATAATGAGAAGCAGGTTGATCTATGGTATGCAGATTAAGTTTTTTTAGATTTGTATAGAACTTTTCGATGCTGTAATCACGTAACATTCTTACCGCAGGAATATTTAACGATCGCGCCAAAGCCTCGCTGGCAGGTACCACACCATCAAAAGATTCGTTAAAATTTTTGGGTGAATATCCCGCAATTTGTGTGGGAATATCCGGTATTAAAGTATTGGGTAAAATAGCACCATCCTGTTGCATAAAAGCATAAAGAAATGGTTTTAAAATACTACCGGTACTTCTTGGTGCAGTGATGATATCCACATCTTTTCCTGAATTTCCATGCTTACAATTACTGTTGCCAACATAGGAAAGAACGGTTCCTTTTTCAACATCTAAAATCAAAATAGCGATATTGTGGATTTCATTTTCGCTTAAAATACCGTGGTAGTTTTTTACGATCTTGTTTACCTTTTTTTGCAGAGAATAATCAATAGTGGTTATTATTCGTTTGCCTTTATTTCCTTCTTTGATTGCTCTGTCTAACAAGTGTGGCGCTAATTGCGGAATTGCAAAAGGAGCTCCGGGCAAAGGTTCTGACTTAGCCAGATCACAGGTTTCATTATCAATTACACCTTTTTGATTTAGCTTATCCAATAAACGATTTCTTTTCGATTTAAGTTTTATCTGATTTTTACCCGGATAGATCAATGCCGGAGCATTTGGTAAAACTGCCAAAGCAGTTATTTCTCCCCAGGATAATTGTGCCGGTTCTCTACCAAAATATCGCCATGAAGCAGCTTCTAATCCAACCACATTTCCACCAAAAGGAGCATGTGAAGCGTATAGGTTTAATATCTCATTTTTGCTGTAAGATATTTCCATTCGCATGGCCTGGAAGATCTCAATGATCTTTTCCGGGATATTTCTTTTCTTCCCCTTTCGGGATAAACGAATGGTTTGCATAGAAATAGTACTTGCGCCACTTACCACTTTACCAGCAGAAATATTTTGCTTGAATGCTCTAAGAATTGAAATCGGATTAAAACCCGGATGGTAATAAAAATACTCATCTTCAAAATAGGTAATGGCTTTGATAAACTTATCTGGAATAGAATCGGTTTCAGGAAATCTCCACTGACCGTCATCGGCAATTTTTGCCGCTAATAACCTGCCCTGTACATCTACCATTACCGTACTTGTAGGTGTTTTAAATAAAGGATTTGGTAAGCAATATATAAACCATATAAGTAAGACCAGACTAATAAAATAGAATAGTTTTTTTTTATGGTTTTTTAAATATTGGAGCATTGATATTTAAAATTGTGTTTTGGAACAATATAAACCTTTGTAGCTTTTTGTAACATAGCGGTTTCACAGAGTTACGCAAAGAAAAATATAGTTTCCCATAGTTATTTATAGTATTGGGTTCTTAATTTGACATCTACTATTTATCCTTTCCCGGTACCGCAACCTTTACCCATCTTCCGGCTTTTCTAGCACTTATACTATTATCATACATAGCTTCACAAGAAATGGTTGGCAAATAATATTCACCCAGATAAGTTGCATTTAGCAAAATTTTAAAAGTTTTACTTTCTCCTCTTTTTAGATCAAAATAGGTTAAAACCCTATCATCTCTAATATCCTGATAGGTTGGTTGATCTGCTTTTTTATCAGTTTCCACATCATCCATTCTCATATTTCTAATTTCCCATCCCGAAGGAAAGATCTGCGTCAAAGCCATTTCTTTATAATCACCTCTCATTCCAGGGTGTTTGATCTGAACTTCAGCAATAAAATCAGTTCCCTGATCAAGATTTGAGGGATCTATTATTTTTCCGTCAAGAGTTAGATATTTAACAGATAATTTTAAATTATTCTCTGCATTGGTCTTATCCCCAACAGCAGGAATTCCTTCCAATTGTTGTTTGATAAATAAGGTTTTATTTCCCGTATTTTTTATGGAAATCACCCCTGATTTATTTTCTTTTATTTTAAGATCGATTTGAGAGATTGCTGCTTTTTGGTCAATGCCTTCATTTTTACCATTCAGAACATATTGATAACTTATCTTTTTTTCCGAGTCATCGGTATCACCTATAAATTTAGCAACAGCAAGTAGGGTATAAGCAGTGGTTTGTGTGCTGTACCATCTGCTTGACGACATATCATTTGCCAGGTCATCTAAAACATCTTTTGCTTCATTTTTTCTTTTTAGCAAACTCAATGTTTCCAGAATCATCGCTTTATCTCTAACATCACTTCCATAAGAATAAGAAAGCTCTTTATATGCCTTCACATCCGTTGTTTGATTGGTAATCAAATTTTCAGCAACTCTCTTTTTACCAACCAAATAATAGGCTGCAGCCAATCGCCATTTAGCCTGTAACGTTAAATTCTTTAATGATTTCAATCGGTTCATTGCTCCTAAAACCGGCTTTTTTGCCAAAGCAAGTGTGTATAATCTGTATGCCTGAGTTAATTGATTGCTCGAATAGGAATGTCCGCTATCTGCCGTCCAGTTATTTGCTCTTTGTCGTTGAAATTTGATCCAGTTAGCTAATAATCCCGGAGGTAAACTATAGCCTTTTGCCTTGGCTTCCAACATAAAATGACCAGCATAATTTGTACCCCAGTCATTTGCTGTATTTTGTTCGCCGGGCCAATAAGACAATCCTCCCGAAGCAATTTGAAAAGAGCGCATTTTATTGATTGCAGCTTTTATATTTTCTTCAATATCATTCTTTTCAACAGTACTTAATTCCAATAAATTATTAAGATACAATTGAGGGAAAACCGAGGATGTTATTTGTTCAATACAACCGTGTGGATAGGTGATCAAATACTGCAATCGTTCTTCTAATTTTAAAGAAGGAATGGTTGAAACCTCCACAATTCCTTTGTTGGTTCCTGACATTCCAATTGGTTTATAATTATTTTTCCAGGTTTCTCCCGGCTCAATTACTGCTCCAACTACATCTGTAATTCGTGGGTTTGGTGCTCTAACATCTAATTCAATATTATAAACAGCTTTTTCTGATCCACTTTTTGCGATGATCTTTACCTTAGCAACACCCAATTTTTTAGCTACATCTAAATTGAAATTTACTACCTGATCTCCTTCTCTCGAAAAATGAACCGATTTACTTTGTTCACCATTATTTAGCAAAAAGCTATTGGTTTCTACAGTTAAAGTAACATCTTTCACTTTTTTATCCATTGCAAAAACAGTTACAGGTAATGCAACTTTTTCTCCCGGACCAACAACTCTTGGCAGGGTTGCCAATACCATCAATGGCATTTTAACAGCTGTGGTTTTTTCGGAGGAACCATAGGCTGACCCGTTTTTTGCTATCACCATGGTTCTTACCGAACCTACATAATTTGGCATTTGGATCTTATGGGTGTTTTTCCCCTTAGCGGATAATTCAAAAGGGCCTAAGAATTTAACCACAGGTTTAAAACGATTGGCTTTGGCACCGGCACTGTTATTTAAATATTCATCTCCACCTAAAGCAAGTAAACCAGACATTTTACCGGTAAAAGCACCCATTACATATTTATACATGTCCCAGGTTTTCACGCTCAGTGCCTCTTTTGCATTAAAATGTTGCCACGGACTTGGCGTTTTAAATCGGGTAAGATCTAATAGTCCATCATCAACAACTGCTAAGGTATAGGTCATTTTTTTACCTTTTGCCTCACTTACTTTGACAGTGAAGTTTTGTTCCGGTTTTAAAACATTGCTCATAGAGATCACAGGCTCTAAATGCGACTCTTTATTTTCAATTGATACTCCCTGAATACCATAAAGTCTGATTGGCAGATCATTTTTTACATTGCCATGCGGTTGTATCATTGTTAAATTAAAAAACACATTCGGTGTCATTTCTTTAGTTGCTTCTACTTCAAAGCTATTTTGACCTTCTTTCATATTTAACCAAAAAGTTTGTAAAATTTTAGAACCGGATTCTATACTCACCAAAGTTCTGCCTTGTTTGGACGTAGGAATATTCACCTTTATTTTTTCACCAATCTGGTATATTTTTTTATCGGTTGAGAAGGTTAACATTTCGGCACCACCGGGGTTTTCACCGTCGCTATTATCCCACCAACCTTTATAAGTAACATAAAATGTCTGACCGGTACTATGACCCGTAATGGGATCAATAACCTTGATAAACTTTCTTCCATAATAATTACCGCCAAGGTTTAACTCATACATTGCTTTACCATTTTTGGTGCTAATGGTAGCCGTTTTGATCAAATTTTTATTTCGATTTGCAACATATCTGGAAAGATTATCCTGATCAGATCTTTCCCACCACCATCGCCAGTACACATCATAAATTTCAATTTTTAGATTTTTACGATCTACTAATTTTCCATTTTCGTCTACAGTAACAATTGGGATTAAATTATTTTCATTGGAATAAAGAGCTCCATTCCAGCCATTTCCTTTAGGGACTTTAATACCTACATATCCACGATAAGGTGAATAAGGAATGTTTATTCGGTTAACCGAAAAATCACCACCTTTTTCAAAGGCTCTGATCTTAAAATGTGCTTTTAACATTCCCGGAGCATTTTTTTGTACCTGAAAATTTGGTTGTACCACGACCTTTCCATTTACATCTAATTTTCCATCAAATATGATCTTTTCTTCGGAGGTAAATTCTTTAGAAGGATCGTCAAAAACGTAATCTTTAAATTGTTTAAAGGCAGTACTTCCTTTTGTTAATTTTAGTTCAACATCAGCTTTTAAATTTCCTGCAATAGCACCATGTAGCCATTTTACTTCCAGATCACCTTTTGACTTTTTATTATCAGTTAAAAAAGGTTTGTGAAAATCAAGATCAATTTTTAATCTGTTTGGTTTGATTGCTTCAATTTTCAATACTTTTTCAAAAACAGAGCCTCCTAATTTGATTTTTGCTCTCCAATTTCCAGTAGGAGCATCCTTTGAAGTTGCTGTTCTAAAATCATAGAAACCATTTAATGAAGTTATTTTAATTATTCTTTCATACAATTGATTTTGAGGTGTGTATAATTCCATTACAACAGGATGATTTTTAGGTATCACTTTGTTTTTATCCTCTAAAATAAATGAAAGAAAAATGGAATCTCCCGGTCTCCAAACACCTCTCTCACCAAATACAAATCCTTTGACACCTTTTTTAAACTTTTGACCACCAATATCAAACATGCTTAAAGAAAGGGCCGAACCATCATCCAGCTTTAAATAACCTCTTTGTTCTCCTTTTTTTGCAATCAATAAAAATGGTTTTTTCTTTAGATCAATTCTTATAAAGCCATCATTATTGGTTGATTTTTTATCTATTATCTGATTTTGAAAGTTGTAGATCTCCACTTCTACACCCGGAATTGGAGCAGTTGTTTTGATATCAGTTATTGCAATGGTCATTGCATTTCCAAATCCACTTTTTGCAATAATTCCCAAGTCAGAAGCTAGAATATTTTTTGAAATAAATCGCTCATTTACCATATAATAAGTTGGTTTACAAGGATTATCTCTATCATTATAAACATAATTATTGTTGTAATAATAATCAACGTCATCATAGTAATAATAATCGGAAGGATTATCATACGAAGCTTCTTCGGGGTCTTCTCCTAAAAAGGTAAAAGAATTTTCTTCACTCGAATTTTCTTCACAAGGATATAAAGACTGATTTTGGTTAAAACTTAAGACCACTCTGTACAACGAACCGGCTTCTACTTTGATTAATTTTGAAAGATCGATAGAAAAAGGATTCCAGTTTTCGTAATTAATTGGTTTATCCGATTTCAATGGAATTTCTCCTTTAAAAATAAGTCGGCCAACTCGCTTCATTTCTCTATTACCATCAAATTGATTTACCTGAAGGAATTGTGCTATATTTTTTTCAAAAACTTTGATGATCTTGATGTTAACGGCATTCAGATTTACCGCTTTAAAAGGAAATAACAAACCATTTGTGCTTGGCATAATCACTCCTTTTCCTAACAATTCAACAGCAGGTTTTACACTGGTAAAAGTAATTTGCCTTTCAAAAGAATTCATCAATTGGTAACCCATGATATTTCTAACCCCATCGTTTACATGTAAATTAACGGATCCTTTTTGACGGGTAACAGGGTATATTTTTACTGCATTTTTTTCTCTGATTATTTTAAGTTTTATTCCCGATTGCAAGTAGATCAATCCTTCCAAATCTTGTTTTGTAGCTATTGGATCAGAAAAATAAATAGTTATGAACTGCTCCGGTTGCTGTGTAATTTTAACATCTAGTACTTTAAATTCTCCCAGAGGTGGAATTTCAAAAACCTTTTCATCTTCATGATCAAAACCCAGTTGTTTACCATCCCATTGTAAAATAACCTGATTTCTATTCTTTGTTCTTTGTACACTATCAATAACAAATTGATGTATTTTTCCATTCTGATTATGCTCCCACCTAACATGTAATTCTTTACCATCTTGTAATGCCTCAAAAGAATTTTCAAGCTTTTCACTATCAGCAAAATCATATGTCAGTACATTTCCATTAATTATTTGCCATTTTAGGTCTTCTTTATCTATTGATTCCATACCTAAAAATTCAACATCAACCGCTTGTTTTAAAACCTGGAATTGAAATTCCAATGTCTTTAACTTTTTAGGAACTGTGAGTAGCTTTGAAAGAAAGAATTCAACCTCAAATATTTTTCCTGAAGGTAAATTTTCTGTTGGTCTGAATTCTATTGTTTGATTATCTAACCAATATGCTTCTCCTTTGATGTTTGGAGTAAAATCAAATAAAGTTTTATCAATTTTTTCATTGATCTTTGCGTTATTATAAGTTTCCGTCAAGCGAATTTTTATGGTGGATCTGTTACTGATCACTCCACTTGTATAACCTGAGATATATCCAGTAAAATCGGAGTC
>JAOZTG010000031.1 GCA_029939235.1 Flavobacteriaceae bacterium | reverse complement strand
CTCATCTGATCAATTTTCTTCTCATTTTCGGTTAAAAACAAAAAGTTAAGATGAGTTCTATTTGTAAATATATGAATTGATTTTTCAAACCAAAAAAAAGCAGGAATTAATTCCCGCTTTTTTATAATTTAAGCTAAATGCTTTAAAATTGAATTATGAAATAGTTTCAATTATTGCATTAAATGTAGCACTTGGTCTCATTGCTTTACTGGTTAGATCTTCATCAAAATGAAAATAACCTCCAATATTTACCTCAGCACCTTGCGCTCCATTCAATTCATGAATGATCGTGTCTTCATTAGCTGCTAATTCAGATGCTATATTCGTAAAAAATTCTTTTAGATCAGTATCTTTATTCTGAGCTGCTAATGCCTGCGCCCAATAAGTTGCTAAATAATAATGACTACCTCTATTGTCTAATTCGTTTACCTTACGGGAAGGAGATTTCCTATTGTCAAGAAATTTATCAGTTGCTTCATCTAAAGTTTCAGCCAATACCATCGCTTTTGGTACATCATAATTCTCAGCTAAATGTTCTAATGATACAGCCAAAGCAAGGAATTCACCTAATGAATCCCATCTTAAATGTCCTTCTTTAACAAATTGCTGAACATGTTTTGGAGCAGAACCACCAGCACCAGTTTCAAATAAACCACCACCATTCATTAAAGGAACAATGGATAACATTTTTGCACTGGTTCCTAATTCTAAAATAGGGAAGAGATCCGTTAAATAATCTCTCAATACATTTCCTGTTACCGAAATGGTGTCTAAACCATCTTTGGCTCTTTTTAAAGTGTATAAGGTTGCATCTTTTGGAGACATGATTTGAATATCTAATCCTTTTGTATCATGATCTGGCAAATAAGTATTTATTTTTTTAATAATTTGAGCATCGTGAGCTCTGTTCTTGTCTAACCAAAATATAGCTGGTGAACCAGTAGCTCTTGCTCTGTTTACTGCAAGTTTGATCCAATCCTGAATTGGAGCATCTTTTGCCTGACACATTCTCCATATATCCCCGTCTTCAACCGAATGGGTGAATATAACATCTCCTGCATTATCGGTTACCTGTACGGTACCATTTCCGGGTATTTCAAAGGTTTTATCATGTGAACCGTATTCTTCCGCTTTTTGTGCCATCAAACCAACATTGGAGGTCGTCCCCATTGTTGCAGGGTCAAAAGCTCCGTGTTGTCTGCAAAAATCAATGGTTGCTTCATAAACTCCAGCATAACTGCTGTCAGGAATTACAGCTTTTGTATCTTCTAAGTTACCTTCAGCATTCCACATTTGTCCTGATGAACGGATCATTGCAGGCATGGAAGCGTCAATGATCACATCACTTGGTACGTGTAAATTGGTAATTCCTTTATCAGAATTTACCATTGCAATGGAAGGTCCGTTTTCTAAACATGATTTAATATCTGCTTCTATAACTAATTTTTGATCTTCCGGTAAACTCTGCATTTTGTTGATCAGATCACCAAAACCATTGTTCACATCTACACCTAATTCTTCAATAACGGCACGGTGTTTATCAAATACATCTTTAAAAAACACACTTACAGCATGTCCGAAAATAATAGGATCAGAAACCTTCATCATGGTTGCTTTCATGTGAATAGAGAACAATATATTTTTGTCTCTCGCATCATTGATCTGTTCTTTAAGGAAGCTTAATAGTGCTTTTTTGCTCATAATAGTTGCATCAATAACTTCACCTTCTAATAAAGCTGTTTTTTCTTTTAAAACTTTAGATGCGCCATTATTATCAATAAATTCAATTTTAATATTTCCGGCTTTGGCAACAGTTACTGATTTTTCATTAGAATAAAAATCACCTTGATCCATGGTAGAAACATGGGTTCTGGAATCTGAAGACCATGCACCCATTGAGTGAGGGTTCTTTTTAGCATAATTTTTTACTGCTTTAGGGGCTCTTCTATCAGAATTACCTTCTCTTAGAACCGGATTTACAGCAGAACCTTTTACGGTATTATATTTTTTTCGGATTTCAATTTCTTCATCAGTTGCAGGATTTTCCAAATAATCTGGAATTGCATAGCCCAAAGCTTGTAGTTCTTTAATTGCAGCTATCAATTGAGGAACAGAAGCAGAAATATTTGGTAATTTAATAATATTTGCCTCAGGCTTTTTTACCAGTTCTCCCAGTTCCGCCAAAGTATCTGTTACTTGCTGGTCAGTTGTTAGTTTTTCGGGGAATAATGCCAAAATTCTACCTGCTAAAGAAATATCTTTGGTTTCAATTTCTATGTCAGAAGATTTTGTAAATGCTTCAACAATTGGTAAAAAAGAGTAAGTAGCCAGGGCTGGCGCCTCATCCGTTTTTGTGTAAATAATTTTGGGAATTGTACTCATAATATTTGTATCTTATAAAAGCTATAACTATTCATAATTGTATGCAATTATAGCGTTATTATTAATTTGATTTTTGCGAAACAAATATACTTATTTTTTATAAAAAAAGCCATTTTAAACGATGCTTAAAATGGCTTTGTTTGTACAGAAACAATTTTCGTGAATGGGAAAAATATTGCTTCTGCTTAAAATAGTTTGGTTAGGTGTTTATAATACGCCAAAAAGCTATTTTAATAATTTCATCTGGTTTAAAATTTGTGTGCCAAATATTTCTCTGACGATTTTAAAACAGAATAATGGATGGGGATCCAGGAAACCAGATTGTTTATAAAACAATTTTCATGATTTTAAAGGGGGCGTTTCATTGAGCAACGGTTTCTAAACCAAAGTTAAGTTTTGATAATGAAAATTAAAAGCTTTATAATTAGATATTTACTAACAATTTATGAACAGGAGCTATTAACATTTGTTGATAGTAGTGATAAAGTATATTAAAAAACAATCCCCATAGCAAAGAAATCTTTATCATGGGGATTTGTCGAAACATTTTTGCGAAAATTACTGTTGATTGCTCAATGGTAATTGTTGTGTTTTTACAACTTAATCACTAATTATTTCAATTAAATACCTCAAATATTTTTTAAAATTTTATTATAACCTAAGCTAAAACAATATTTTAAATTTGTTGTATTTAACTTTCGCAACCGATAACCTTTAAATCACTTTTATATTTATGCTAAATACTATCGTTATTTATTGATAAGGAATCAATCACTAAGTAAAGTTTTACCTTTACTTCAAAATTTAAATTCAAATTTGTTTTTTCCATCCACATTTTCGATTTGCATCTCTATGTTTCTATCTGTAAACTTCTTTTTGTTTAAATTTCTTCTCCAAATGTAAGTACAATTTTCAATTTTCCAAAAAAAAAGTGAATTTTGATCTTAACAAGTTATCAAAAGGGGTTATTAACAATTGTGCATAAAAAATCCCGTTTCAATGGAAACGGGATCTGTAGTGCAAAAGAGATAATGATTATACTCTTTTTTCTTTAATTTGTGCTTTTTTACCTGTAAGGTTTCTAAAATAGAAGATTCTTGCTCTTCTAACTTTACCTTTTTTGTTTATTTCAATTTTTTGAATTGCAGGTAAATTAATTGGAAAAATACGTTCAACACCAATTGTTCCAGACATTTTTCTAATTGTAAAAGTTTCTGAACTTCCACTTCCACGTCTTTGGATCACAACTCCTTTAAAGAACTGTGTACGTGTTTTTTTACCTTCTCTAATTTCGTAATATACAGTAATAGTATCACCTGCAGCAAATTCAGGAATATCATTTTTTGTTACAAATTCTTTTTGTACAAAATTTACTAAATTTTCCATTATGTTTTTTTTAATGGTTGATCAAATACCAACATACACGATTCTCGTCAGAGGTTGATTTTGAGTTTGCAAATTTAATAAATTATTTTAATTAGTAAACCCAAAAAAGCAGATTTATTTATAGTTTTTTAGAGGGCTTAAGCTGCTTTAAAACTGTATGTTAGCATAGAGTCCGAATTTATTTTCTAAAAAAGTAGGACTCATGATCACCTTTGTTTTTTTATTTTTGAATGGATTCCAGTTTTTTAGGGGTTCGAATCTGTAAACCAGGTCAGTAACGATGATTCCAATTCCGGCTCCAACCAAAACATCCGAAACCCAGTGGTAATTGTTTAAAACTCTTAAAACTCCTGTAGCTGTAGCGAAAAGATATCCGCTATAAGCAAGCCATGGGCTGGAATCAACAAATTCATGGTGTAAAACAGTTGCCATTACAAAAGCATTGGAAGTATGCCCGGAAGGAAAACTATAGTGCTCCCAGTCATTTGGCCTTTGTTCTTTTGTCAGATTCTTTATCCCTATAGTAATAATATTATTCGCAATACCGGCAATTGCCAAATATTTTGTTTGTGTAAATACATCATTTTTGCTTTCAATTTTAAGCAGATCTGCAGAATACATCATGATAGTTGGTACAAACAAAAGATATTCATCGGCACTTGAGTGAAAATCAGGAAAACTCTCTTGTATTTTTTTCTGGATATTTTCTTTTCCAAAACTACCGTTAGAATAGTTGATGATCAAACCTGTTGTGATGAGTGATAGAGGAACAATAGATTGTTTTAAAAAAGATTTTGGTGGCTTTTTATCTTTTTGGATCAAGCTGTCTATTTGCCCAATTGCATTAAAGTGAAAAAGAATAATTATGAATAAAAGAAATGATCTTATATTACTCATTGGTAGTATTTAAAATATCAGGTCGGATGTTCTTTGTTCTTTTTACCGCTTCCTCATGACGCCATTCTTCAATTTTTGGAAAATTACCGGAAAGTAAAATATCTGGAACTTTCATATTTTTATATGTCGAAGGACGTGTATAAACCGGTGGAGCAAGTAAATTATCCTGAAAAGAATCGGTCAAAGCCGAAGTTTCATCCCCCAGCACACCAGGAATCAATCGGATAACAGCATCACATAAGATTGCTGCGGCAAGTTCACCGCCTGAGAGTACATAATCACCTATAGAAATTTCTTTTGTAACAAATTTCTCCCGAACCCTTTGATCTACTCCTTTATAATGTCCGGTTAAAATAATAATATTTTTTGCAGATGAAAGTTTATTGGCAGTTTGCTGGTTCAGGGTTTTTGCATCGGGAGTCATATAAATGACCTCATCATAACTTCTTTGGTCCACTAATGCAGAAATACATTTATCAATAGGTTCGATCATTAAAACCATTCCTGCTCCTCCACCAAATTGATAATCATCAATTTTTCCATATTTATTGATCCCATAATTGCGCAGATCGTGAAAATGAACTTCCACAATTCCTTTATCAATTCCTCTTTTAATGATGGAATGTTCAAACGGACTTTTAATTAATTCGGGTGAAACGGTAATAATATCTATTCGCATAGGGCAAAAGTAACGCAAAAAATTGAAAGGAATGCCTCTTTTTATATCTCGGCCTTCACCATTCGGTCATTGCCAAAAATATCTTTTCTTAATTCAATATTACGAAAGCCTTTTTGTTTTAATAGATGCATAGTCTCTTTTGCTAAATATTGATTGATCTCAAAATATAATTGTCCGTTTGTTGTTAAGTTTTCTTTAGCCAGATCAGCAATTTTATCATAAAACAATAGAGGATCTTTATCTTTTACAAATAATGCCAAATGTGGTTCATGATCAATTACATTTTTTTTCACCTCCTGTTTTTCCAATTCTCTAACATAAGGAGGGTTGCTCACAATAATATCCATTTTTTGAGGTAACTGCTTTAAATTCAGAATATTTTCAGTTATAAATTGAATATCAATATTATTTGATTTTGCATTTTTTCGACTAATTTTAATAGCTTTAGTGGAAACATCTATCGCCCAAACTTTTGTATCAGGTAAATTTTTTGCAAGGGAAATAGCAATACAACCGCTTCCGGTTCCGATATCTAGTATATTGACAGAAGGTTTATTGCTAACCCCACTTTTAACTTTTAACTTTAAACTTTGAACTTCCTGTAAAATCCATTCAACTAATTCTTCTGTTTCAGGTCTGGGAATCAAAACATTTTTATCAACTATAAATGGCAGACCATAGAACTCTGTTTCACCTATTATATATTGTATAGGAACTTCTTTTTTTAATTCTGATAAAGCAGTAATAAATTCTTTTTCCTTTGATATGGAAATTAATAGATCTGGATCTAAAGCAATATCTACTTTTTTTAAACCGAGATAAGCATCAGACAATAGATAAAAAAAACTATTGATCTCCTCTTTAGGGAAAAGGTTTGCTAATTCAGTTATGAATTGATTTTTTAGTTCTAAAATACTCATTATAAATCTTTTACCATCCAAACATTACATGAATAATGACAAGTATTCCCCAAAGAATGACTTATATTGTAAAAGCCGTTCTTTTTGTACAGAGCAATTGCTGATCTCATATTCGGAAAAGTTTCCAGATAGCATTGCTGATACCCTGCCTGTTTTGCGAAATCAATACATTTAGATAGCAGACTTTTTCCTATTTTTTGTCCACGGGCATTTGGAGACATATACATTTTTTGTAGTTCACAAATATCTTTATCGCCATTTTGTAAGGGGTTTATTCCACATCCAGCAACAATTTCATTATTTAAAAGAGCAACATAATAAACGGATTTGTTATCTGCGTAAGCTTCAAACATGGCATCCGTTTCACTATCCGTATAGGCTGTGCCCTCCATAGCTGCGTTAAACTCTTCTAGGGTAGATTTTATTATTTTTGAAAGTGATCTATTATCCTTTTTTTGGATAGTTCTTATTTCTAAATTGGCATTCATCAATGAAAGTAAATAATTAAAAGAAATCAAATTTAAATATAATCTTTTTATAAATTCGTAAAATATAATAATACATCATTTTGGAGATCCATAAAAAATATATGCAGCGTTGTTTAGATCTGGCTAAAAATGGTCTGGGTACTACATATCCAAATCCATTAGTTGGCAGTGTTATTGTTTATGAGGACAAGATCATAGGGGAGGGGTGGCACAGAAAAGCAGGTGAACCACACGCAGAAGTGAATGCAATCAATTCTGTAAAAGATAAGAGTCTGTTGTTAAAATCGACTTTATATGTAAATTTAGAACCTTGTTCTCATTACGGTAAAACGCCACCTTGTTCACTTTTGATCATTCAAATGAAAATTCCAAATGTAGTAATTGGTACCATAGATCATAATAATGAGGTGCATGGTAAAGGAATTGAGTTCTTAAAGAATAATGGTTGTAATGTGAAGGTTGGCATTTTAGAAAAGGATTGTAACCAATTGAATCGAAGGTTTTTTACCTTTCATCAAAAAAAACGACCATATATTATTTTGAAATGGGCTCAAACTTTGGATGGTTTTATTTTTCCGGAAGTTGGTTTACAAGTTGAAAGAGAACCTGTATGGATATCAAATAGTTACTCTCAGCAATTGGTACATAAATGGAGAACGGAAGAAGAATCTATTTTGGTTGGTACAAATACAGTATTAAAGGATAATCCAAAATTAAATGCACGTACGTATTTTGGAAGATCACCAATTCGAATTACTTTGGACAGGGATTTAAAGATAGGCAAGGATTTTAGTTTTTTTGATAATGAAATAGAAACCATTGTATTTATTGATAGAAAAACAAGAGTAATTGATAAAAAAAATGTTTACGAAAGAATTGATTTTTCCAAGAATGTGATCGAACATATTTTAAATGTTTTATATAAAAAAGAGATCCAGTCTATAATTGTGGAGGGAGGGGCAGTTACTCTCCAAAGTTTTATGGATAAGAATCTTTGGGATGAAGCAAGAGTTTTTATTGGTAATTCAATTTTTGAAAAAGGGATGAAAGCACCAATATTTAAAGGTGTAAAAAGAATGGAGTTGCAAATTGCAAAAGATAAATTAATAATGTATACCAATAAATGATAGAGAATATAATTTTCGACCTGGGAGATGTTTTTGTCAATTTAGACCATGAAAAGTTTCAGGAAGAATTACACTATTTAGGCTTAAAGGATATCTCAAGTAACATGACAGGGTTCAATCAGTTGTATGAAAAAGGACTGGTAAGTACGAGTGAATTTAAAGATTATTATAAAGATGTTTTAAAAAGAGGAGAGTTTTCAGATAAGCAACTTGTGAAATCATGGGTTTCCATACTAGGTGATTTTCCGGTTCATCGTCTTTTGTTTTTAGAAAATATTCCAAAAAACTATCGTCTGTTTTTATTAAGTAATACAAATGAGATGCATATTGAATTTGTGAAAACCCAGTATGGGAAAGATTTTTACAGGCGATTTGTCAACTGTTTTGATAAGGTATATTATTCTCATAAAATTAATATGAGAAAACCGGATGCAGGACCATTTGAGTTGATCATTGCCGAAAATAAATTATCAGCTTCATCTACTTTATTTGTGGATGATATGCTTGAAAATGTTGTGATGGCAAGCCAGTTAGGAATAGAAACCTGGCATATTGATCCCAGCAAGGAGGATGTTTCGCAGTTGTTTGAGATAAAAAGTGAGTTGTTTTAGTTAAGAAAGATGCATTAATTATATTTTGGAAAGTATAGACATATATAGAACGATTAAAAACCCTTCTCCTGAAGTGCTTTTTAAGGATAGAGGAAGTAAATTTTTAGGCTATGCCTATCCGATAAGTTATGAAGAAGAAGTGGCTCCTTTAATTAACACTTTAAAAGAAAAGCATCATAAGGCCAGGCATTGGTGTTATGCATGGCGTTTAGGTGTTGATAATAATCGTTTTAGGGCAAATGATGATGGTGAGCCCAATAACAGTGCGGGTCAGCCTATTTATGGACAGATATTATCTTTTGAGCTTACAAACGTTTTAATTGTTGTTGTAAGGTATTTTGGAGGGACAAAACTTGGGGTAGGAGGTTTGATAAATGCTTATAAAACAGCGGCAAAATTAGCTTTAGAAGAATCGGAAGTAATCACAAGAACCATTGACACGCATTTTGAATTAAAATTTGATTATATAAATATGAATAAGGTGATGCGATTGATCAAGGAAAAAAATATAAATCTAATAAAACAGGAAATGCAAATGGACTGCAATTTTAAGATTTCTATTAGAAAAAAAGAAGCTGAAAAAATTAAAAAAGCATTTGAAGATCTTCGTTGTGTAAACATCAAAATAATCCCTTAATTTTTTTTGATGTTTTATTAAATACTACAGTATAATTTATCCAGTAAATATTTTGGAGCTTTGGTTGGTTTATTTTTTTTCATGTCAATAAAAACCAAAGTCGTTTCTCCTGTTGTTAAAAGTTCTTTTTCTTCATTAAAAATTTTAAATTCAAATTTTATTTTAACCATCGGCTTACCGACTAGTTTTGTCTCTAAAATTAACAAATCATCGTATTTGGCAGGCTTTAAATAATTTATTTCCATATGTAGCACAGGTAGCATAATACCTGATTTTTCTAATGATTTGTAGCTAACTCCTAGACTGCGAAGTAGTTCTACTCTTCCAACTTCAAAAAACTGAGCATAATTCCCATAGTAAACATATCCCATTTGATCTGTTTCACCATATCTTACTCTTATTTTTGTTTCATTTCTAATCATTTTTTTGTATTTTGCAGTGGACGAGAGGATACGGAAAAAATAATTAATAATCAATAGCAATTTGATTTTTTTATACCAAAGTTTATTCACAAATTTGTGTTGTAATTGAGAATCCGATTTTCTGTTATAAAAAAAGGGAAGAATACTAATCAAATATTTTAATTGTAATGACAAAAACAGCTTCTTCTGTATGGGCAAACTGCCTCCTATTTATAAAGGATAATATAAAGCCTCAAGCTTATAAAACTTGGTTTGAGCCAATAAAACCGATAAAAATATTAGGAGATGTTTTAACAATACAGGTTCCCAGTAAATTCTTTTTTGAGTGGCTGGAAGAGCATTACATTAAGTTATTAAGAGTTGCATTGGTGAAAGAAATTGGTGAGAATGCCAAATTGGTTTACGATGTTAGAATGGAAAACACATACAGCAATAAAACCCCCCATACAGTAAAATTTCCCAGTTCAAATAAAAAACCATTTAACTCACAAGGTGTTACAATTCCATTGGACATCGATAAAAGAGAGTTAAAAAACCCATTTATCATTCCGGGTATTCAAAAAGTTAAAATTGAATCACAATTAAATCCTAATTATAATTTTGAGAATTTTATAGAGGGTGATTCTAACAGGTTGGCTCGTTCGGCCAGTATGGCAGTTTCTAATAAGCCGGGAGGAACCTCTTTTAACCCGTTATTGATCTATGGAGGTGTTGGATTAGGTAAAACCCATTTGGCGCAGGCTATTGGTGTTAGAATTAAAGAGAGATACCCCGAAAAAACGGTACTTTATATTTCTGCTGAAAAATTTACCCAACAATATATTGATTCCGTAAAAGGAAATACAAGAAATGACTTTATTCATTTTTATCAAATGATCGATGTATTGATTGTGGATGATGTGCAGTTCTTGTCAGGTAAATCAGGAACGCAAGATGTTTTCTTCCATATTTTCAACCATTTGCATCAAAATGGGAAACAAGTAATTTTAACATCTGATAAAGCACCTGTTGATATGCAGGATATTGAACAAAGACTTTTGTCCAGATTTAAATGGGGCTTGTCAGCCGAATTAATGGCGCCTGATTTTGAAACCCGAATCTCGATATTAAAAAGTAAAATGTTTAGGGATGGTGTAGAGATTCCGGAGGAAATTGTTGAATACATCGCTAAGAATATCAAAACAAATGTAAGGGAATTAGAAGGTGTACTTATTTCTTTAATTGCGCAGGCATCGTTTAACCGAAAAGAATTTACATTACCTCTTATCAAGCAAATTGTTGATAAGTTCGTTAAAAATACCAAGAAAGAGGTTTCCATTGATTATATCCAAAAAGTAGTTTCAAAATATTTTGAAATGGATGTTACCACACTTCAGTCAAAAACCAGAAAACGTCATATTGTACAGGCTCGTCAGCTGGCAATGTTCTTTGCCAAAAGAATGACAAAAGCTTCTTTGGCAAGTATAGGTTCTCAAATTGGAAGCCGGGATCATGCAACCGTTTTACATGCTTGTAAAACAGTGGATAATCTGACTGAAACAGATAAACAATTTCGTAAATATGTGGATGAACTGACCAAAAAACTTACTTTTTAATTTTAAATTCTATGAAAAGGGTATTGATGGTGTGTCTGGGTAATATTTGCAGATCTCCATTAGCTGAAGGAATTTTAAGATCAAAAATTGATACCAATGAAGTTTTGGTTGAATCTGCCGGAACCGGAGGTTGGCATATTGGTGAATTACCAGATCAAAGGTCTATCGAAGTTGCTCAAATCCATCAAATAGATATTTCTTACCAGCGCTGCCGGAAATTTACTTATGCAGATTTTGAAAATTATGATCTGATCTATGTCATGGACAGTTCAAATTTGAAAGATGTTTTGAGATTAGCCAGAAATAAGCAGGATGAACAAAAAGTACATTTGATATTGAATGAAATGGATCCCAATCAAAATATGGATGTTCCGGATCCGTATTATGGGGGAGATAGTGGATTCGAAAATGTGTTTCAAATGCTGGATGAAGCATGTGAAGTAATTTCATATAAATTAAAATAATTATGAACACTAAATCAGGTAAATTATATTTGATACCCACTACGCTTGGAGATACCGAGCCATTAGAAGTTTTACCCATATCAGTTAAAAAAGTTGTGGAAGGGATTGATATTTTTATTGTTGAGAATGAAAAGACAGCCAGAAGATTTATAAAAAAAATTACTCCACGAAAATCACAGCCATCCTTAAAAATATTTCTTTTAGATAAGTATACTACTGATCTTGAAACCAAAACCTATTTAAATCCATGTTTGCAAGGAGTGAATGTTGGCTTGCTATCTGAAGCAGGAGTTCCTGCTATTGCTGATCCCGGGGCGAACATTGTTATGCAGGCTCATCAAAAAAACATCCAGGTGGTACCATTGGTAGGACCATCTTCTATTACATTGGCGATGATGGCCTCAGGGTTAAATGGACAAAACTTTGCTTTTAATGGCTATTTGCCAATAGAAAAGGCAGATAGAAAAAAAGCTATCAAAGAGTTTGAAAAATTATCAAAATTGAAAGATCAGTCTCAAATATTTATAGAAACTCCCTATCGAAATAATAAGTTATTAGCTAATTTTAAAAGTGTTTTAACTCCTTCTACTTACTTATGTGTTGCCACAGATATTACTTTGTCTACTGAGTACATAAAAACTTTACAGGCAAATGAATGGAAAAAAGAGAATGTTGATCTGCACAAACGTCCATGTATTTTTATTATACATAAATCCTAAGAACAAATAAAACTTGTAATAAATTAGATTGTCGGCTGTTCAATTGGTCTGACAAAAGACATGTCATAACCTGCAAATTTTTTCAAATAGTATTGAATACTAGTGCCAAATGCATCTGTAAAAGCATTTTTACCATTGCTTCGTAAGTATTTTTTTACACCGCCGGCACCTGCTAAATGTGCAGCAGCTAAAATACCGGATTCTGTTATTTCAATGCCGTTTATTTTCTTACCAACATTTCTTTCGATCTCTTTTTCTAATCTCCATTTATTTCTCTCACATAAGGCGATAAACGCTTTTTCCTGAAGCTCAGGATTGTTTAAAAATTCTTTTGTATCGTGAATATTGAAGTGTTTTAAGGTAGTTTTACCAAATTGGTATTTACCTAAATAGCCCAAAGAATTAACAATATGGTATTTACCTCTGGATTCTTTAAAAGCAACAGCTTCCTTAAATGCGATAAATGAATTCCCTACGGATGGAGTAAAATAAATTTCAAATGTAGTAAGGCCTTTTTTTACCGTTGCAATAGTATTTGCCTCTGGTAAATTAAATTCTACCTTTTTACCTTGATAAGTGTCTTGACTGTTTAACCTAGTGAATGCAAAAAATAAGATTACACTAAGGGGGATAAGTATAAATTTCTTTTTCATAATAATCATATTTATTAGTTCAGTTGATCTAAAAAATACTAAGCTTTTAATTGCGGTTGCAAATATACGACTTTTTTATTGTGTAGAAGTGGTTAATATTTTGTTAAAATTGTTAATTTATAAGGGCTAGAAATAGAAAGCATGAAATTTAAACTCTCCGTTACTCCTGTATTCAATGGTTGGCGCAGGAACTTTTAAGTAATTAAAAACGTTAAAAATAGTTTTTAAAAATGGTGAATTTGTTTTGATCTTTGTAAGATCAACATCAATACTTGTAAAAAATTGCCGGTATGATTCGATGGGTTGGGGTGGGTGTAATCCAAAATCGTAGCTGTTTTCGGGTAAACCATTTGCACCATAACCAATGGCAACGTTCAGCCATTTTGGAATTTTACTCTCTTTAAAAAAAGACCATAAATTTATCGAAAACCAATAGGTTTGACCATTGTAATCTTTTACTATTTGTTGTATTAAATTATCACCCAATTTTCCCGGAATCATTTCCGGATATGGACTTTGATTAAATGAAAACTTATATTGTATCCTTTGTTCATTCCATAATAATTCCTGTCCGATCAATAAACCGGCTCCAAGTGTGTTTGCAATCACGTCACCTGTAGAAAAGCCCCATTCTTGTGAAAAACCATCAAATATTTCAATAGTGGTAACAAAGGCCCAACCCATGGTGGCACCATAAAGTAATTGATTTTTTTTGGATTCTCCTGCCCAGGCCAAAGCATCCATACCTACTTTTCCAATAAAATAGGTACTCATGGCATGCCCGAATTTATCCATCAGCATCCAGGAGGAATTGTCGTTTAAAGAGTGAAAACTCGAGCGAGGGTAATCAGCATACCATAATTGATTTAAGCCGGCAATTGCGATTGCTGCACCTGTACCAGCTGTTATATAAACTGCATTTCTCCTTTTTTTATTCAAGGTATCTGATTTTTGAAAGAAGGGAGTCTTTTGTACTTGCTGCCCGTTTACTTGAGTGGTTAGCAGAATGAAGATTGAAAGGGCTAAAAGTTTAAAGAATAATTTATGAGATATCATTTTACCTTTTGATTCCTTGTTTATTGATCCAGTTTTGATACTTTCTTGCATTCACATTGTGCTGAGATAAAGTTTTTGCAAACTCATGTTGGCCAATATTTTCAACACTGGCGCACATATAGTAATATTGATGGTTCGCAGGATTCAGGATAGCTTCTATAGAAGATATATCTGGCATACCAATCGGACCCGGAGGTAAACCAAAATTTGTATATGTATTATAAGGAGAGTCTATGGTCAGATCTTTATTTAGTACTCTTTTGATCTCAGTGTCTTGTCCGTATTTTTGTTTGATGGCATATATGATGGTTGGGTCGGCCTGTAAGGGCCAAAAATCTTTTAATCTGTTTAAGTATAATCCGGCAACTTTCGTTCGTTCAGTAACTGTTGAAGTTTCTTTTTGCACAATGGAAGCCAGTGTAATTGTTTGCAAAGGAGTAAGATTTTGTTTTTTAGCTTTTTCAATACGATCCTTATTCCAAAATCTTTTGTATTCTTTCAGCATTTTATCTCTGAATTGAATTGCAGAGGTATTCCAGTAGAATTCATATGAATTTGGAATATACATGGCAACTGCTGTATTTGCATCAAAATTGTTCTTTTCTAAAAAACTAACATCATTCATAGCATTTAATAAGGAAATGGAATCGGCTTCAATTTGTTCCGCTATTCTGCCGGCAAGGTTATCAATACGATCTTGGTTATTAAAAGTCAATTTCACCGTTTCAGGTTCTCCTCCTCTTAAATGATCGACCAATTCATTGTTGTTCATTCCTTTAACAATTTTAAATTTTCCTGATCTTATTTTATTAGGATAATTCTTCTTTTCAGCAACCCAAATAAAACTACTATTATCCTTTAAATAGGGAGTGATCAATGCAGATACTTTATTGAAACCGGCATTGGATGGGATATAGATAAAGGTGGATTCTGTCACATTTTTATTGAAAATTTTGTTGTAGTAGCTATAGGCAAAAGCTCCTCCAATGAGAAGAATTGCAACAATTACAATGATAATTTTCTTTTTCATAATTATAGTGTAAATTTTAAATCAGCATTATATCATTTTTTATGAATCAACTGATAGAGTATAATATCTTTAAATATTCCATTACTAAAAATCCAGTCTTCTTTTATTCCGGTCTTTTGAAATGATAATTTCTCAAAAAGTTGAATACTGGGTTTATTATCAGTTGCAATATTTGCATAGATCTGATGTAGACCTAATTGTTTAAAAGCATAGCCAATAAACAGTTGTAAAGCTTCTTTTGCAAACCCTTTGTATTGATAATTTTCTATGATCAAGATGCCAATCCCGGCTCTTTTATGCTGAGGATTAAAATCAAACAGATCAATAAAGCCAACAGTTTTATCTTCTTTGACACTGACAATTACGAGTCTTAATTGTTTTGCTTCATAGATATCCTGATGAGAATTATCTAAGTATTTTTTTAAAATATTTTTAGAAAAAGGAGTTTGAGTACTGCTTACTTCCCAAAAAGAAGGATTGTTTTCCACTTCAAATAAGAAGTCTAAATCTTCTGGCTCTAAAGCTCTTAGTTTAATAATATTGTTTTGTAATACTTGCATTTAGATCTCTCCTTTAAAGACAAAAGTAGCTGGCCCTCTTAAAATAATGTTTTTATAAATATTGTTTTCCACTTCAAAACTTACTTCAAGATCACCACCTGAAGTCTGTAATTTAATATGGTTATTTTTTGATTTTTTTGACAGATGGCTGGCAATTGCAACGGCAGTTACTCCTGTTCCACAACTTAGAGTTTCATTCTCAACTCCACGTTCATAAGTTCTGACTTTAAAAGTATTGTTATCAATTTGTTCCACAAAATTCACATTGGTTCCGGTTTCAAAATACGGACTGCCATATCTTATTTTTTTCCCTTGCCTGTATACATCAATTTTGTCAATATCTTTTTCAAAAGTAACATGATGAGGTGAGCCGGTATCTAAAAAATAATGATCAGGATTAGTTGTGATCTCTGCAACATCATTCATTTTCAAACTAACCAAACCATTTTCAATTTTTGCTTCATACAATTTACCAATTGCTTCAAAAGAAGTTTTGCTTTTAAAGATCCCTAAAAAATGAGCAAATGCTACAATGCATCTCCCACCATTTCCACACATGGAGCCAATTTTACCATTTGCATTATAATAGATCATTTTAAAATCACTCATATCAGAATTCTCAATAAGCATCAATCCATCAGCACCAATACCAAATTTTCTTGTGCAAATTCCCTCTATCCATTTGTGATCCTCTTTTGGGAAAACCATTTTGCGATTGTCAATAATGATAAAATCATTACCTGTACCATGGTATTTGTAAAATTGAATTTTCATTTTACAAATGTAAGTATTATTACCTTAAATGAATCTTGTTAAAGTATAGTTAAAGAACTGCTTTATTGAAAATATTCTTTATAATTTTGAATCTAGAAATGAAAAAGTAAAAAATATCATGAAAAAATTTTTAAGTTTAGTTTTAGTTTCAGCACTTGGAGGTGCCTTAACATTATCGACTTATTTGTTGTTTTTTGACAAATCACAAATAGATAGTGTTGCCTCTACTGATAGTGGTTTGCAAGTATTCCAAACCTCCAATAATGCTGTGAGTGGTGTTATTCCGGCAGAGGAAACCGATTTCACAATAATATCAGAAAAAACAGTCAATGCCGTAGTGCACGTTAAAAATGTATCTGTAGCTCCATCAAGGACTAACCCGTTGTATGAATTCTTCTATGGACAATCTTCAGGAGGTGGACAAATGATTGTTGGTACAGGATCGGGAGTAATTATTTCTCCGGATGGTTATATCATTACAAACAACCATGTTATCAAAGGAGCTAAAAAACTGGAGATCACTTTAAACAATAAAGAGTCATATCAGGCTGAAATTGTGGGAATTGATGAAAGTACGGATATTGCCTTACTCAAGATCAATAAAAACGATCTGCCACATTTACAAATAGGAGATTCAGATAATTTAAAAGTTGGTGAGTGGGTCTTAGCTGTTGGTAATCCTTTTAATTTAACATCAACGGTAACTGCCGGAATTGTAAGTGCTAAGGCAAGAGATATTCATATTTCCGGTGCTAATAATAAAATAGAATCCTTTATTCAAACGGATGCTGTTGTTAATCCGGGTAACAGTGGAGGTGCTTTGGTAAATGTAAGGGGAGAACTTATTGGAATTAATACTGCAATCTCTTCTCAAACAGGATCTTATATTGGTTATTCATTTGCGGTACCATCGAATATTGCAAAAAAAGTTATAGAAGATATTTTGGAGTTTGGCAATGTACAAAGAGCTTATTTAGGAATAAACTTTCAGGAGTTAAATAGTGAAACAGCTAATGAATTTGGTGTTACAAATACAGAGGGAGTTATCATTACGCGAGTTATTGACAATGGTGCAGCAAAAGAAGCTGGTTTGTTGGCAAATGATATTATTGTTAAAATGGATCAGGTGAAGATCTCTAAATTCTCTGATCTACAGGGCTTCTTAGGGTCAAAAAGACCTGGTGATATTGTTAGGGTAAGTGTTTTACGAAATAATGAAGAGAAAGTGGTATCCGTAAAATTAAAAAATCAATTTGGTAAATTTAAATATGGAAGTTCAGATTTTTCTGAATATTTTATTGGTGATTTAAAACCTATTCCAAAAAAAGATGCAAACAGATTTGATATTGATTACGGAGTAAAAATAATTAGCCTAAAGAACAAAAGTTTGCAGGAGACCTATGGTTTAAAATCCGGTGATATAATTTTGGCTGTAGAAGATCAAAAAATATCTACCGTAGAAGATCTGGAAAGACTTTTAAAAAAGTTCCAGAATAAATCCTATGTTGAATTACATATTTTAACCCAGGATGGAAAAGTAGGTTATATTAGATTGAGAGAGTATTAAAATGCTTGGTTCTACCATGAATTTAATGGAAAAATGAATAAAAATTTGTTAGATATTGTTTGTTTAGGGATGGCCTTCAAGAATTTGATGTTCTAAAGAAAATAAAAACATAGTAAAACCGAGAAGTTGAGAGCTTGCTCGAAAATCACTCGGCTGCACTTGGTTTTTATGAAATTTAGGTTATTAAATTATTGTAAGCCTTGATTTTTTTGTTTCGTTTTGGAATTTATACTGAGCAAAGCCGAAGTGTCAAGAAAAAAATGAAATACCTGTTCGGCCTTAAGGACATGAAAATAAATATTCCATTAAAATAACGAGAACCAAATGTTTCATATTTAGAAAAAAGAGCTTGTATCTAAAGTTGTTTTTTTGAATTTGTTGAAACTATAAAATTTTGCGTAACTCCGCAAAACCTCTGCGAAACTTTGCGTAATAGCTTTTCAAAATTATATCGCAAAGATACGCAAAGGAGATACAGAAAAAACTCAAAGGACTTTTGAGACAAGCTCTTTTACTTTAACTACTTATAATAATCTATAGATCAGGTAATTTATATCCTTTTCGGTATTCCCTGTGCATATATAGATCAGCTTGTGTATCATTTACAAATTCTTCTGTATCAGGATTCCATTTTATAGGTCTTCCCAGATCATAGGCTATATTACCCAAGGTGCAAACCGTACAGGATCTATGGCCAATTTCTACCGGAACAACAGGGTCTTTCCTGTTTCTTATGGCATCAATGAAGTCAATTTGGTGAGGAATCTTGGTTTCATATGGTCCTGAATCTTTTTCAAAGTTGGGTTCCAAAGATTTTTGTGAAGCTTTAAAATGCCCTCTTGACACTTCGATCCAGCCATCTTTCCCTTCGAATTTCACACCTTTTGTTTTGTCCTTGTTAAATGGTTCCTCCGTCATAATAACCCCACTTTTGTATTTAAAAGTAAGGAATTCATGGTTTTTATAACCTGGTGGGATGATCTCTATTGGTCCACTTTTATCCATGCCAAGACCCCATTGGGCAATATCAAACATGTGTGCTCCCCAATCGGTAGTAAAACCTCCACCCATTTCTTTATACCATCTCCAGCCTCCCCAGAATTTTTCTTTAACATCAGGATTAAGAGATATTGGTGGGTTTAATTCCTTGTTATAATGTACATATGGATTTGGACCTAACCATTGATCCCAGTTAAGATCTGTTGGTAAGATCTCTCTTGGAAGATCATAAGGTTTTGGAGGACCACCAACATGTACTTTTACTTTTTTAATTTTTCCTAATTTCCCTTCCTGAACAAGTTTTACTGCATGTTGAAAGTTAGGATCAGATCTTTGCTGACTTCCAACTCCTAAAATTCTATTGTTCTTTCTTACGGTTTCCCGAAGTACTTTACCTTCTAAAATAGTGAAGGTTAAAGGTTTTTCTAGATAAACATCCTTACCGGCTTTTAAAGCATCAATGGCAATTAAGGCATGCCAGTGATCTGGTACTGCAATTACAACAGCATCAATATCAGTTCTTGCTAACAGATCCTGATATTTTTCATAGGTTTTTACATCAATATTGATTCCCTTTTTTTGGTAGTATTTTGTAACTCTTTGTTTAAATCTTTGATTTTTTACTCCATAAACATCGGCAGAAGCCAAAACTTTAACACCCTTGATAGTTAAAAAACCATCTAATAAATACATGGCTTGTCGTCCAAGACCTATAAATCCTAAATTTATAGTGTCACTGGGTATAAAATTTTTAAAACTTGGTAAAATGGTTAAACCTGCGGCACCTAATAAGGTGGTTTGTACAAATGATCTTCTTGAAAATTTATTTGAATTGTTTTTACTCATTGGATTTGAATTAAAAAATTTATCTGTAAATATAATAATTTAAAGTGATAATGTTTTAAACATTTGAAAGGTTACATTTTAAATATATTTGTGAAGATATTTCTTTTAGGAGAATTTATGAAAACTAATGATTTTAAAGTGGTTAAATAGTGAAACCTGATATTTTAATATATAGAGATAAACCAAAAGAATTAGCATAATGATCAATAAATTGTTATAGTTTTTCTATTTTTGTTATTAGTCAAAGATTTAAATTGTTACTAAATGAAAAACTTATTCTTATTGATATTTGTTGTTGGAGTTTTATTTTCTTCCTGTAAAAAAAAAGAGGGAGAGAAGCAGTTACCTCCACAAAAAATAAATGTTTTTGAAGTAAAGGCTAAAACTGTACCTATTTATCAGGAATTTGTGGGGCAAATCTATGGAGAAAAAGATATTCCGATCAGAGCCAGGGTAGAAGGGTTTTTAGATAAAATTTCATTTGAAGAAGGTAGTAGAGTTAAGAAAGGGGATCTTTTATATGTAATTGATCCAGCTCCTCTTGTTGAGGCTAAGGTTGCTAAACAAAGTATGGTAGCGCAAGCAGAAACAGTTTTAGTGCAAACTGAAAGTGATTTGAATAGAATCAAACCTCTTGCAGAAATGGATGCTGTAAGTCAGCGTGAATTAGATATGGCGCAAGCACAAAGAGATGCTTCTATTTCAGCATTAAATGCAGCTAATGCTGAATTAAATATTGCTGAAATTAATTTAAGTTATACAAGAATTTTATCTCCAATTAGCGGTATTATAGGTAGAACTTTGGCACGTGAGGGTGAGTTTGTTGGTAAAGACCCAAATCCTGTAATCTTAAATACAGTATCTAATATCAATAGTATTAGAGTTCAGTTTTTTCTTTCTGAAAATGAATATTTAAGAGTTGCAAGAACATATGTAAAAAACCATGATAGGAGAATAGAAACAAGAGGAGAGAATGTCGAAGTAGAATTATTATTATCTGATGGTTCATTATATAAGCATAAAGGGAGTATTGATTTTATTGATAGGAATGTTGACTCCTCTACTGGTACCATTTTAATGCAGGCAACATTTCCAAACCCTGATGGGATTATTCGTCCAGGTCAATTTGCCAGAGTAAAAGTAAAAGTGATGGAAGTAAAAGAGGCACTTATTGTACCACAAAAATGCATTACAGAACTCCAAGGCCAGTATTCTGTTTTGGTCGTAAATGCTGAAAATAAAGTGGAAACTGTACAAATAAAAATTGGCGAAAAAATTCCAGGATTTACTATAATTAAAGAAGGGGTAAAAAGTGGTGATAAATTAATATTAGAAGGGCTTCAAAAAGCAAGACCTGGTATGGAAGTTATTCCTGTGGTTACTCCTTATGAGAATGAATCAACTAACAAACAATAGTTATGGCTGAAGATAAAGGAAACTTTTTTGTACATCGCCCTATTGTGGCTATTGTTATAGCAATTGTAATTGTAATTGTAGGAACCGTATCTTTAATTGGTTTGCCCATTGAGCAATACCCAAATCTAACACCTCCAATTGTACAAGTTCGCGCAAACTATACAGGGGCAAATGCCATTAGTGTAGAAGAATCTGTTGCCACACCATTAGAGCAACAAATTAACGGGGTAGATAATATGATCTACATGAAATCTACCAACGCCAATGATGGATCTATGGCTATCGATATTTCATTTGATGTGGGTACAGACCCCGATATGAATACGGTTTTGGCACAAAATAAAGTGTCAGCTGCATCAGCAAAACTGCCGGCTTCTGTTACAAAGTTAGGGGTTACAACTCAAAAGGCACTACCTAATATTTTAATGTTAGTTACCTTAACATCTGATGGTAGATATGATCAAGATTTTTTAGGAAACTATGCACTCATCAATATTAAAGATAAATTAGCAAGGATAAAAGGAATTGGTAGAGTTGATGTGTTGGGTGCATCGGATTATTCTATGCGTATTTGGGTAAAGCCAGATAGATTATCGCAATTAGGATTAACAGTGCCTGAAATTATCAATGCTATCAACGATCAAAATATCATTGTACCAGGAGGTAAATTTGGTGCAGAACCTGCTCCTGCAGGAACCCAGTTTACCTATACAGTTCGTTTGCCAGAACGTTTTAATTCTGAAGAAGCTTTTGGAGATATTGTTGTTAGAACTCAATCTGATGGATCGCAAATAAAATTGAAGGATGTGGCATCTATAAGTTTGGGAGTAGAGAGTTATAATATGAAGGCCAGTTTGAATGAAAAGACTGCTGGAATTATTGCTTTGTATCAAGCTCCAGGATCGAACGCCACAGAATTGGCTGCATCTATAAAATCTGAAATGGCAATTTTAGCAACAGAATTTCCTGAAAGTATTGAATACAATATATCCTTAGATACTACCAAGGCAATTGATGCAGGTATTAAAGATATTGTTGTCACCTTAATTATTGCACTATTGCTAGTGGTGCTGGTGGTGTTTATCTTTATTCAAGATTGGCGTGCAACATTGATTCCGACCTTAGCAATTCCAGTTTCATTAATTGGTGCATTTATGTTTTTCCCTGCATTGGGTTTTACAATTAATGTACTATCACTTTTAGGGTTGGTATTAGCCATTGGTATTGTGGTAGATGATGCTATTGTTGTGGTAGAAGCGGTACAAGTAAATATTGCCAAAGGGATGAATGCCAAAGAGGCAACATTAGATGCGATGTCTAAAGTAACAGCTCCTATTATTGCCACCACATTGGTGCTAGTTGCAGTATTTATTCCAGTTGCAGGAATGGCTGGAATTACCGGCCTTCTTTATCAACAATTTGCAATTACTATTGTAGTATCTGTATTGGTTTCATCAGTAAACGCCTTGACATTGAGTCCTGCATTATGTTCTTTATTGCTTAAAGAACCAAAACCTTACAAAGGTCCATTGGGTTGGTTCTTTGGAAAGTTTAATCAAGGGATGGATAAGACTACAGAATCTTATATGAGCTTTACGAATATTGTTAGTAGAAAATTAAAACGAAGTGTAATCTTTATTGTTTTGATGACTGTTGGCGCTGGTATTTTTGGAAGTTTGGTTCCTGGAGGATTTATTCCTGAAGAAGATATGGGTTATTTGTATGTGAATGTTCAACTACCCAATGCTGCATCTATTCAACGATCTGAAGTTATTACAAAAGAGATTGAAAAGATATTGTTAGAAGTTCCAGAAGTTGAATTTGTAACAACTGCAACTGGTTATAGTATTCTTTCAGGAGCAATGATTTCTAATACAGGATTTTTATTTGTTTCATTGACCAATTGGGCAGATAGAGACCGAACTGCAGATGAAGTGATTTTATCACTCAATAAAAAATTAGCGGTCTCAATTAAAGGAGCTCAAGTTTTTGCCTTTGGTCCTCCGGCAATTCCAGGTTTAGGAAATGGTTCTGGGTTTAGTATGATGTTACAAGATAGGGGTGGAAATACACCACAATATCTTGCTGAAAACACAATGAAATTTATAAAAGCAGCAAGTGCACGTCCAGAAATTGGAAGAGCAAGTACTACATTTCAGGCTACGGTTCCACAACGATTTTTAGATATTGATAAGGAGAAAGCTTTAAAATTAGGAATAAAATTAAATGATTTATATACTACTATTGGTGCTTTTATGGGAGGTGCTTATGTCAACGATTTTACCCGATTCGGGCGATTGTATAAAACCTATATTCAGGCAGAACCCGAATATCGTGTGGATGAAGCAGGAATCAATAAATTCTTTATCAAAAATAATAAAGGAGAAATGGTACCGCTTTCAACAGTAGCCACCATTGAACCAATATCAGGCCCAGACTATACGACACGATTTAATTTGTACAGGTCTGTTGAAATTACGGGAGCACCTGCGGAAGGTTATACATCTGACGATGCGAGAAATGCGTTGAAAGAAGTGGCAGCAGAAATACTTCCTACAGATATGGGTTATACTTGGAATGCGATGTCGTTTCAAGAAGAAAAAGCTTCAGGATCTTTAGGCGTCATCTTAACATTTTCATTGGTATTCGTATTCTTAATATTAGCAGCTCAATATGAGAGTTGGTCATTGCCATTTGCCATTTTAATGGGAACTCCCTTTGCTATTTTCGGCGCATTGTTTGCTCTTTGGGCAGCTAGATTAATAAGTCCAACTTTCGAAAACAATATTTTTGCACAGGTTTCTTTTGTAATGCTTATTGGTATGGCTGCAAAAAATGCAATATTAATTGTTGAATTTGCTAACGATGAATTTAAAAAAGGATTGAGTTTGTTTGATGCAGCGATGGCTGCGGCAAAATCAAGATTTAGACCTATATTAATGACGGCATTCTCTTTTATTTTAGGTGTATTTCCATTAGTAGTCGCATCTGGATCTGGAGCTGAAGCTAGAAAAGTGATGGGAATGGCACTATTAGGAGGAATGGCGTTAGCAACATTCTTAGGGGTGTTTTTATACCCTATGCTTTTTGTATTTATTGGCAAGATCGCAGGATACGAAAAGAAAAGAGATCAAGAAAAATTAAAAGAATTAGAATCTTCAAAACAGTAAAAATGAGAAGAAATATAAATAAATATATACTGTTATTGGTTTCTATTACATTGTTGCAAAGTTGTGCAGTAGGGCCTAATTTTCATGAACCTGAAGATCAAACTTCACAAACATTCAGATATACATCCAATAAGACCGATAGTATCATCAATATGAATTGGTGGGATCTTTTTAATGATCCGGTATTGGATACATTAATTGTGACAGCCTTGCGTGAAAATAAAAATGTATTAATTGCAGCAAGTAGGATTGAACAGGCAAGAGCAAATGTGGGCTATAATAAAGCAGATTACGGTCCTAAATTTGGTGTGCAGGGAAATGCCGGCGCAAGCAATATGCTTTTGGGAATACCTTCTGATAATTCATTTCAATCTTATGGAGCTTCGGCTGTGATGAACTGGGAACTTGATTTTTGGGGAAAATTCAGAAGGAGCAGTGAATCAGCACAGGCTGATCTTTTGGCATCCTTCTATGGAAAAAGAGCCATTGAAATTGCCTTGATAAGTGAAGTGGCAAATAACTACTTTCAATTGATCGATTATAAAGCACGTTTGCAAATATCAGAGGATACATGGGCATTAAGAGATAGTACCCTGCAAATTATTCAGGCAAGATTTGATCATGGTTATACACATATTATTGATGTAAATCAAGCGCAAATTCAAAAAGCCATTTCTCAGGTTTCTATCCCTGTATTTAAAA
>JAOZTG010000144.1:6592-8162 GCA_029939235.1 Flavobacteriaceae bacterium | reverse complement strand
CGCATTCTTGCATTCAAACGTATAAATAAAGGAGTATCTGTTATATCACGCATCGTAATATTATCGAATAAAATATCTTCAATCAAACCACCATCTGCTGTTTCAATAGCAATTCCACGTGAACGTTCAAAAACACAATTAGAAACAGTAATATTTTTAAAGCCTCCATTTGATTCTGTTCCCAACTTTAACCGACCAGTAATAGCATGATTTGCATCGGGAGCTTCGTCTATAAATTCGCTTCTAAATGTTCCATCCATCAAGGTGCCATGGTCATAACCATACACCTGGCAATTAGTAATAGTAACATTCTCGGTAGCCCGAGCATAACCCAGTGCAAAGGATGATTTTAAACAAAGCCCATCATCCGTAGGTGAGTTAATGATACAGTTTGAAATAATGACGTTTTTGCAGGCATCAATATCAAAACCATCACGATCGGCATCAGCACGTATATTATCAATGATCAGATTATCAACACCTGTAGCCAGAATACAAAAGTGACCTCCATGAAGAATAGAGATATCTTTAACTGTTACATTAAAGCAATTTTTCAAGGCAATTGCCTTATTTCCTGATCCTTTAATGTTAGGTTTATCGTGTGTGTATAAACCCTTTCCCCATATCATCCCGTCTCCTGTAATCGCTATATCATGAAGATCTTCGCCATAGATCAAACTGTTTTTAAAATAAGTATGTCCAAAATCCTGAAATTTAGAATACCAGGTTTCTTTCTCTGGTAAGTCATATCCTACTCCATTTACTTCTTTATCTCCGATCAGTACTGCTCCCTGATCAAGGTAAATTGTAATTTTACTTTGCATATGAATCGTAAAGGAGAGGTAATCCCCGGCAGGAAAATAAACAGTTCCTCCACCGTTCTTTGCTGCAGTATCAATAGCATCATTAATTGCCCTGGTATTGTTGGTTTTTCCATCACCCTTTGCTCCGTAATCAAGCACATTATAAAATATTTTTTGTGCAGAAACAGAAATTATTATTAAAAAGAAAAACAGAAAAGTTATCTTTCTTTTTACAGATAATGAAAACTTTATTCTATTCGTTTGATCTCTTCCTGATATGCACATATTTACCCGATATTTATTTTTAATATACTCTTAAAACCCTTTTCATATTTCTATTGAAATATATTTACCTGATGTACAATTTTTTTATTCACTTCTTTAGAAACTTTAAACAACTCTTTATACTTTTTTTTGTCAATATTTGATAAAATAACAGATTTAGATTGCTCACCCGAAATTTCAATCAGACTTTCGCAACTGTTCTTTATCCAGGGATTATTAATATAGAGATCTTTTGCATTGTTCACTTTAATTAATGCTGATGCTGTTGCAACATCCGCTTGCATATCTAAAATTTTACTGTTTCTTACATCTTCCAAATAAAGAGCCGGTCTTTTATCCTCCTTTTGAAAATACAATTCTATATTGCTTAGCGTAATATTTTCCGCATGACGGATAAACAAGCCATAGGAAGATAAACGATCAAACATAATTGCATCAGGGTAGTCACTTTCCAGTTCGGGAATAGTTCTTGCAGCATCACT
>JAOZTG010000144.1:0-6492 GCA_029939235.1 Flavobacteriaceae bacterium | reverse complement strand
ACAATATTAGAAATATGAACACCACTCATTTCGGCACCATCTACTACTTCCAGGGCAATCCCACTTATTCCTTCAGCTTCTCCATATATAGGTTCTTTATCCTTTGATGGACGAATGATACAATTGGATATGGTAATGTTTTTAAATCCTGCATTGGATTCAGTACCACATTTAATTGCATTGCAATGACTGCTAATGATACAATTTGTAATCGTGATATTCTCATTGGGCATGGCATGCGTACTTTTAATGGTAATCCCATCATCATCTGTGTCTCCACGGCAATCTGAGATAATTACATCTTTACAGCCATTGATATCTATCATATCATTATTTTTATTTGCATGATTATACACTTCAATATTATGAATGTACAGGTTTTCACAAGCGATATAATGCTGCATCCAAAGTGCTGAATTTTTCAATTTAATTCCTTCAATACTTATGTTTTTAGATTGGATCATCCAGATCACATGAGGTCTTACGCTATATGAACTTACGTTTTTATCCGTTGGCTCCTTAAAGAATGCTCCCTGACCATCAATAGTACCTTCTCCTTTTATTGCAATATTTTCACATCTTTCAGCATAAATTAAAGCCCTTTTAATCTTTCCTTTTCTTAAAGACTGGTAATCAGGAATATTTTCGGGATAATCTTTTAGATCAGTACTACCAAGAATGATCGCTCCATTTTGCAGATAAAGGCTTACATTGCTCTTTAGATAAATCGTTCCAGTAAGGTATTTTCCCGAAGGAAATATCACAACCCCTCCGGTTTTATTGCAGGCATCAATTGCATTCTGAATAGCTATGGTATTTAAAGTTGTTCCATCTGCTTTTGCTCCAAAATCCAGAACATTATACTCCATAGAGTAAAATACCATCGGAAACAATAAGAGAACTACCAGGTTGCTTTTAAAGAATTTAGATTTTTTCATTTGAACCAAAGTTAAGATACTCTTACAAATATAAACTTAGAAGAGCACAAATACTTGTGATATCTTATTGAAATCCAATCATTTCTTATCCTGGAAGGATAGACTTTTAACAGAGCTAAATTCTAATGTATATTTTCTTTTTATTAAGCCAGTAAGTAATATACCACAAGAAAAACCAGGTAAGCATTCCCAAAATAATATTAGCAGACAATTCACCCATCCAGTCAAATAAGCCAAAAGTAAAAGGTTTAAGGATGTGTGCTATAAAATTACCTCCACCCACATGAGCAAACAGATAAATAAACAATGGATTTACGCCTACAACCACGGCAAACTGTATCCATTTTTTATACCCTTTCAAATCAATGATCCAGTAGAAAAAAGCAAATGTTAAAAGAGTCCAGCCTCCACTTACAAAAATAAAAGAACTTGTAGTTATTCTTTTTATGATTGGAGTTACCGGATCTAATGCATAACCCACTATTAATCCAACAACACCAGCGACTATCATTATTTTTAAAATCTCATTTTTCGGTTTCTTACTTAAAAGAATTTTCCCAATGATCACACCCCAAATTGTATGTGCAATTGTTGGAATAGCATTAAACGAAACCCAATGTCCACTTGAAAGTTCACCAGAAATAAGCATATCAATATATGCTCCAAAATTATGGTCAGGAACAAAAGGTTGATCAAAGCCGTTTATCCAAAATGTTCTATATAATAGCTCACTTAAAGCAATGAAAAACAAACTTGCTATAAATTGAAATTTTATAGATCTATTTCTCAACAAAAAAGCAACTAAATAAGTAACTGCCAGTTGAGATAATACATTTTGGAATCTAAAAACAATTTTTCCCGGATCAATACAATACAATGCCCATCCTAAGAATAACATTATTCCGGAACGAACAAAAGCATGCCTTAAAACTTCCTTATTAGTACTGCCTTTTTTCAGTCGGTTTCTTTCTGAAAACGGGATCGCTACACCAACGATAAACATAAAATATGGTTGCACCAGATCCCAGAAATGCAAACCATGCCATGGATGATGATCAAGTTGCTCACCTAAAAAACCAATAAAGGTTCCTTTAAATGTTGGATCTATCAAATAATGGAACAATCCGGCAAACTCAGCAATTAATAAAAACATGGTAAATCCACGAAATGCATCTAATGATAATAAACGTGAACTATTCATCTCTATTTTAGCACTTTTTCCCATATGATAATTATTATTTCTTTCATTTACCAGGCAATATATTCCAGTAATTTACCTTTAATTTCTCCTTTAAATGATTTTGTTTTGTATTCGACTATTAACCTTAATTCAGGTTGTAGATCTCCCCATTTACTCACTGTTAAAGTCGACCTGCCAAATATCTTTAATGTAATATCCAAATTTTCACCAGTTTTTAGAAGCCCGGTAACTGATTCCATTTCATAATTTCCAACAGAAGCTCCTGCCAGTCTAATTACGAATTCTATATCTTCTTTTATTTTACCTGATCTCAATTTTAAAACAGGCTCATAGGGTACTTCTACCATAGGTAATCGTTCCATTCTTTGAGAAATGGGGCCATTAAAAACATTGATAATATCCATTTCTTCCTGTGGTTTAACCAGTTTAAGATAATCTGTACTAATAGCACCTCTATTCTTTTTCCAGGAAATGGAATCTATCATTTTACCATCTATTCCAATGGCTTTTAACTCCACATTATTTTGATCGATATCCACTTTTAAAAAATGATTGATCGATTGGGTATATGCCATAGAAGGATTGTCAATTGCCTCGTATAAAGATGCGCCTGCACCACCTGTAGTTATGTAGGTTACGGCCCATGAATCTGGTTTGGACATGGGACGCAAAGGATAAAACCTTTCATACAAATGTGAATGCCCCGCAAAGACAATATCAATTTTATTTTCTCTGAACAGATCAGGCCAGACATCTCTCCCCCATGCTGTTCTATGACCTCCAAGATTGTACGTCGCTCTGTGCATAACAACAAATTTCCACAATTTGTCACTTACTTTTACATCCTCTTTAAACCAATTTATCATTTCCTTATTAAACGGATGCCTCCAGTCAAGAAAAACAAAATGAGCGTTACCTATATCATAGGAAAACCATAATTTAAAATTATCTAAATCGGGAAACAAATAATGTGTAAATAGTTTTGCTTCATCACCATCTACCTCATCAGATTCATGATCTCCAACTGCTGTAATAAACGGTATATGATCGATCATTTCTTCTGCTGCATCAAAGAATTGAGCCTGCCAGTGTTCAAAATTTCCTCCCTTTGCTACCAAATCACCATTAGCTACTATCAAAGCCGGATCTATTACATTTACTTGTTTTGCAATAGCATTAAATACATGTGGTTTTGACCGACTATCTCCCAACACAATAAAACTAAATGACTGATTACTTTTTACACCAGCTTTAAAAGTACTTACTTTGGAGGTGATATTATCTGATTTCACTCTGTAAAAATAGGTTTTACCGGTTTTTAATTTGCTAATATTTGCCCCATATAAATAACCACTTTTCTTAAACCCAATCAATTCTCCTAAAACAGATCTGCCAAAAGATTTAGAATTACCATAATCAACACTGAAATTTGATTCCACATCACTTTCCCATCTTATTGCTATTGAATTATCACCAGGATCTGCCAGATAAGGAGTTTTTGTTAAAGTTTGAGCATTTAATAGATACGCACCAAAAAGTACAAAAAATATGAAAATTAAAACATTTGATCTTTTCATAATTTTCAAAAAAGAGTTTAATAGATGGTGAAATTACAAAAACTCTATAAATTATAATCACAATAGGTTATATAAAAAATCAAGAGCTCTCCCCCTGAAAACTCTTGATTTAAAAACCTATTAAAACAACTATTACTTAATTACCTTGTAATATCTTGCCATCCAATACGGCAAAAGATATTCATCACCGGCCAGTCGGCTCATTTGGCTGCCACCCTGATCCAGTGAAAAAGGATTTGTATTATGACGGTGCATTTCTCTCTCTCCCGGATATAATAATTTTTTAGTTGTTTGCCCTCTGTAATTTTCAGGTAAAAATTCAAGATCTTTTCTATGTGAATTCTTTGTTGAATACCTGTCCAGATCCACATTGAATTCTTGTAAGAAAAATAGTACAGATTCTTTATCTATATCACCGGAAACAGCATAGGTTAACATTTCCCAAAGACCATCTTTTTCAGGTCGTTCCATTTCCCAGTGTTCACGGGTTACTTCTTTATACACTTTTCTCAGATCATCATCAAAAGCATACTTTTCTAAAACATAATAGGTTATAAAAGACATCTCATCATCCGAATGATTCCAGCTATCCCCCATAGTATCACCCATATGATTGTAATCCAATGTCTTTCTCATATCTTTCATGGGTGCCTTGATATTTTCCAGATAACCGTATTTATCCATCATTTTAAAGGCTTCTTTTTTATAGATCTTTTTACCCGTTAAATGATAAGCTAATTGAAATCCGGCAATCAAATGAGCACTGTTCAATTTTCTATCGGACACATATAAAGGGTACCCGTTTACATACTCAGGATTCCATCTTCCCCAACGGGTTGGTTTGCCATCCACATCTACAAAATAGTAATCATTCTCAATAATATGCGTCATGATCGCATCAATAAAATTTGTAACTCTTTGTTTTTCTTCGGGAGTTTTCACAATAAATTCATCCATTAAGGAAGCAACGAATAAATAGGCAATATATTCATCGGTACTGGTAGTTCCCTTCCAGTCCCATTCATCTTCCTGAGACGGTCTCCATGCATCTGTATCATTTAAATCTAAAATACCTCTACGCTCAAAAGTTCTTGAAGGAAATCCTTTTAGCGGATTAACGGTCAACAATCTCTCAAATGATTCAAATGTTTCCCATACATATCGTTTTGCAATTTTTTCACCGGTAGTCGCATATCGAAAAACCTGACTACCCAGATAAAGTGAGGTCCACAATCCGTCGTTATCATTATCCTTGGAGTTTGCACTTTTCATATCTCCTGCTTTTTGATATCGGATCTCATTTACCCAGCCAAAACGCATATGATATTTACGAATATCATCCTGTATCTTTTCTGTTTTATCGGCAAGGGTCTGGTTCAGATATTTAACTTTATTCAAACCTGTTTTTGTAAGGAAATAAATATCTCCTTTACTATCGCTTGCAATGTCGACAACATGATTTGTATCCAGCCAGCGTTTTCCGGAAAAATATCTAAATCTCTCCGTTTCTTTTAAGAATGCTCCATTATCAGATCCAAACCAAAGTTGATCACCAACCTGTTTTAAATCTGTGATCATGGGAACCGGCAATTCATTATTCTTTTGCTGAATTATCTTTCCACTATTACCATCAATAGCATAATAACCATCTGTAGTTCCTACAAATATCTTGTTAGTATTAAATGTCATGGCAGTCATATTTTTTCCTCTATGGATCTCTTTCCATTTGCTACCATCCAATCTGTAAATAGCCTCACTGGTCAAATAATAAAACTGTTTGTTGTACACATAAGCTTCCACCAATATTCCCTTTGGCAAGTTATGATCTGATATTTTTTTGGCTCGTTGGAATAATGTTGCTTTTTTATTTCCTAACAACAAAACCTGGTCATCTGCATTTACTAATATCTTGTTGTATTCATTTTTTGGAATATACTTATAGATCGTTCCTGCATGAGCATTGGTTAAAAATTCATCTCCATATAAATAATACAAATATCCTGTACTTTCCTGAATGGATATATCAACTGGATTTTTAGTTGCTAAAAGTCTGTAAAACATATCTTTTGAAAGTTCACTTTCATAATAATCACGAAACAATCCTTTATCAGTTAAAACATATACGATATCGTTATAATCAACTACAACTTTTTTAAATTTTGCAGTTTTTAATTCATCCGATAAGGTATATTTAACCGAAGTTGCTTGTTTAAATGGAACATCTTTGATTTGAGCGAAAAGGCTGCTTGAATAAATACTGATCAACAAAAAGAAATATATGCTTGTTTTCATAAAATAGATTTAAATATTATCAAATTTCTACAAAAATAGGACAAGAAGAAATAAGAAGCTTCTTGTATTTTGTTATTTACCTGTTAATTCTTAACTCAAACACATACAATCATATGCTTTAGATATTCAAAGCTCTTAACGGCGTTGCAAAGCAAAATCCTCCTTTAGGAAAAGATTTCCTACCTCGCCAAACCTATGGTCATATAATATGGCAGGCGGGTTTGGTTCTTTTTCATCCTTGAACTGCGAAGCACATCAGGAATTCAAAAACCAATAAGAAATGGATGAGTAAAAAAGAAGGTGGTGTTTACAATAGTGTTGTCTTTGTGCAACTTGGTAAATTCCTTTGTGGCACTTTGTGCAATAGCCCTGCCCGTCCGTTCAAGCGGGTATTACTCAAAGGCACACAGAGAAAACATGGAAGTTTCTCAAAGAGAATTTTAAATATTTACTGGCAATCAAGTATCTAAAAATAGTAATTCTA
>JAOZTG010000143.1:6080-8164 GCA_029939235.1 Flavobacteriaceae bacterium | reverse complement strand
GAGCTAATTGCCCTAAGCGGGTGCAAATATAAACGAGTTTTTTAATTTGACAAACATATTTTAAGAAAAAGTGTATTTAATTTTAAGATTTCTCCAAACTAAAAGTATCAAAACTCAAAATATTTGTGATAATTATTTTGTCAAGACCGGCACATTACGATACAATCCATCCTTATGACCAGAAACAGTTTTACTATACGTTTTTAAAAACTCTTTTCTCTTGACTTTATCTGGCATATATGTTTGAAATAATTGCTTATCCATTTCGAATGCTTTTTCCAAATTCGTCAAGGAATTAACAACATAGATCTCAAGAAACTCCCGGCTATCTGCCCCCCAGTGATGACGCAATGGATAATAAGCCTTTATATACGAATTTTTATAAACAACCGCATTCAAATACTCCTCATATATTTTATATGCATTTCCATTATCATTATCTGAAAGTATATTAGTATCTATATAATAAACCATTGGATTTTTTAGAGATGCTTTTTCTGATACCGGCATTAATTTTGATAAATTAGTTGTTACATAAATCTCATCTGAATGATAATTAGTATAAAAACTATTTTGCTTTTCAAAAAAGGCAGCTCGCTCACCTTCGTCCGGCCAAACCTGCTTAATCAATGATTCTCTTATATTATTAACATACTCAATATCATTCCAGCTTTCAAAAACATTGATAACTTTTATTTCAGTAAGACCATTTCCGAAATATCTCACCAATACATCATGATTTACAATGATTTCAATTTTACTTGTCACTTTATCAAAATACTCCTTTTCCACTTTTAACCACTCATCAAAATCAGCTCCTTCTACTCCATGCAGCGTAATTACAGTAACATACTTTGATTCCAGATCCTCTTTTTGATGTTGAGCATTCATAATGGAACTGAATAAAAAAAGAATAATAACAGAAATAATTGAAGATAATTTACTTTTCATAAGAGTTGTTTTAAATAATCTGATAAAACTATTTTATCAATTACAAAGCTAAGAAATTAAATTGGCAATTCTGCCACAACAAAAGTACTTCCTCCTGCATACACCAAATCACCTGATTTTGCATCCTTTAATGCACTTTGGTAAGCCTTCATTACACCGTCATAAGTAGCTCCATACAAACCAAATTTCAATGCTGCTTGTTGTAATTCTTTCACATTTTTACCCCGGGGAATGTTTGGTTTACAAAAATAATATCTTGCTTTTTTTGGAAAAAGAGGTAATATATCATCCAGACTTTTATCATTAACAACGCCTAAAACAATATGCAGTTTATCAAATTTTTCTTTTTGGATCTGTTGTAAGACCAAGCTCAAACCCTCCTTATTATGAGCAGTATCACAAATAACCTTTGGATTGTTTTGCAGAATTTGATACCTGCCTTTTAACCCCGTATTGGCAACTACATTTTGAAGTCCGGTTTTTATTTCTTTATCAGATATTTGAATAGTTGTTTGCTGATCCAACAAATTCAAAGCCATTACGGCTGTTTTTACATTCTTTTTTTGATAATCACCCAGCAGGTCGGTTTTATAATTTTCCGAAACCACCTCTTCAGCATAATATATTTTAGCATTATTTTTAAAGGCAATCTCTTTAAAAACGGGAGCTGTTTCCTTTTGCTTCTCACCTATCACCACCGGAATTCCTGGCTTGATGATCCCTGCTTTTTCAAATGCTATTTCCGCTAAGGTCTCGCCCAAAAACTGGGTATGGTCCAAACCTATATTTGTAATAACCGAAACCAATGGAGAAATAATATTTGTAGAATCTAATCTACCACCTAAACCAACTTCGATCACAGCAATATCAACTTCCTGTTGAGTAAAATAATCGAAAGCCAAGCCAACTGTCATTTCAAAAAACGATAGTTTCTGTAACTCTAAAAAACTTTTATGCCCATCAATAAATGAAACAATATTATCCTCCGGGATACAAATTCCATTCACCTTGATCCGTTCTCTAAAATCCTTTAAATGAGGTGAAGTATATAAACCTACCTTATATCCTGCCTGTTGCAATACCGAAGCGATCATATGACTGGTAGAACCTTTTCCGTTTGTACCGGCAACATG
>JAOZTG010000143.1:0-5980 GCA_029939235.1 Flavobacteriaceae bacterium | reverse complement strand
TTCTTCTACTTGTTCCTCTTCCACAATTTCCTGTTTCGCGGGTTTTAAAGCTTCTTTTGGTTGCTCATTACCACTTCCAAAATCGTTTGTACCAAAATTTACAGCAATACCGTATTCTTTAGGAGGATCAAAATAGGTCATACCAAAATTAAAGATCAAGAACAAGATCAGAACCGCAATAACTGTTGTTAAAGCCGCTGAATTTCTTTTGTCTTTGGTTTCTAAAAATGGCATTTTAAATAGTAGTTCTTAATTATTTTGGTCTAACTGCCAGTATCACTTTTATCTTATTTCTGTTGGCAATATCTAAAACTTTCACTGCTTTTTCAATAGGAACACCTTCTTCGGCACGTAGCACGATGGTTGGATTATCTTCTGCTTTTAAATTCTCCATCAAAATTTGTTCCAGATTACCTTCTTTTACTTTTTCCTGATCGATAAAAAAATCTAAATTTTTGGTAATACTTATGGCAACTGATTTTTTGTTCTCGGTTTTACCTTGTGCCTTTGGTAAGATAATATCTAATGCATTTACTGTTACCAGTGTTGAAGTCAGCATAAAGAATATCAAAAGTAAAAACACAATATCCGTCATGGACGACATATTGAAATTTGGATTTATCTTATTTCTACCTCTAATTTCCATCTAAAAAATCTTAATTAATAACCTTAAATTGTAAATCAAAAGAAGTGTTTATACTGGTTCGTTTAACAGGTCTAAAAATTCAAGTGAATTGGCTTCCATTTGATACACTATCTTATTTGTTTTATCAATAAGATGGTTGTAAGCAATATAGGAAATAATTCCAACGATTAGTCCGGCAACTGTAGTAGTCATTGCTGTGTACAATCCATCACTCAATAATTTGATATCAATTTGCCCACCTGCATTTGCTATTTCATGAATTGCAATGATCATACCAATAACAGTTCCTAAAAAACCGATCATGGGTGCAGCACCTGCAATGGTTGCTAAAACACTAACATTTCTCTCTAGTTTATAAATCTCCAGTTTTCCTGCATTCTCAATAGCCGTATTGATATCCTCCAAGGGTTTTCCAATTCTAGAAATACCTTTTTCAATCAATCTGGCAACAGGAGTTTTATTACTTTGACTTAATACTTTGGCAGCTTCAATATTTCCACTAAGGATCTTATCCTTAATTTGATTCATATAATTCTTATCCACTTTTGAAGCTCTTTTAATTGCGAAATACCGTTCAAAATAAATGTATAGTGCAACCAAAAGTAAAACAAAAAGCAAGGCAATAATGATCATACCTCCAGTGCCACTATGCATAATTAAATTATAAATGGACAGGGTTTTTTCTTCAGAAACTGCTTCTGTTAAAATATCAGGATTTGCTCCCAAATCTTGCTGAATATTTGATATCATACTTTTCAATTATTGGCTAATGAAATTAACGGTTAAACCTAGTTTAAAATTGCAGTAAAACTCTTAAAATTTACTTAAAATTTATAAAATCATTCTCATTCCGAAAAAAGCTATTGCTCCTACTATAAAACCTATTGTGGCAAGCCATGCAATGTTTTTAAAATACCAGAAAAAATCAATCTTTTCCATTCCCATTGCAACAACTCCGGCCGCAGAACCAATAATAAGCATACTACCTCCTGTACCAGCTGAATAAGCTACAAAATGCCATAAATGATGATCCAATGGTTCATTGAACATTCCCATACTTGCAGCTACTAATGGCACGTTATCAACAACGGCTGAAGCAACACCTAACAACATCACAACAATATCTGTGTCTGGTATGACGGTTTTTAATGATTCGGCACCAATAAACAATAACCCTAAAGATTCCAAAGCAGCTACTGCCATTAAAATTCCAAAGAAAAATAATACACTCGGCATTTCTATTCTTGACAAGGCTAGATGCACAGGGCTATGGTGACCGGCAGAATCATCTCCTTCTTCGTCAACAAGATGTGAAATAGTGAAAGAAGATCTACTATACATTTCTGCAAAAACTCCTACTATTGACAATGAAAGCATCATTCCTACATAAGGTGGTAAATGTGTTATTGTTTTAAAAAACGGCACAAAAACAATCGAACCCAAACCAATATAAAGCATTCTGGTTCCATATTTATCAACGGGTTTTTCATCTTTTTCTTCTACTTCAATTTCACCCCTAAACGGTTTTAAAAAAGAAGCGATCAAAGTAGGAACTGCCATACAAATTAAGGATGGAATAATTAAAAATTCAACTAATTTTCCAGCAGACACCTTTTTACCGATCCACAACATGGTTGTGGTCACATCTCCAATAGGTGACCATGCACCACCGGCATTTGCAGCAATTATGATCATACCTGCAAAATACAAACGAGTATTTCTATCTTTAATGATTTTTTGAAGTATGGTTATCAGTACAATAGTAGCTGTAAGATTATCAATAATTGCAGATAGTATAAATGCTAAAAATGCAAAAATCCACAATAATTTTTTCTTGCTTTTTGTTTTAATATAACCTTTAAAAGTAGCAAAACCATCAAAATAATCGATGATCTCTACAATTGTCATCGCCCCCAATAAGAAAAATAAGATCTCAGCCGTTTTACCCAAATGATGCAATAATGTTTCCTCTAATAAATGGTGCTTTTCTTCAGATGCAAAACCTGAGAATCCTTCCACTAATTTATGACCACTCGAATCAAACCAATTGGGAAATGCATCAATTCCAAAAGAAACCAAAGCCCATAAAGTTGCCATCATACCAAGGGCTGGTATTAATTTATCCAGTTTTAAATTGTGTTCTAATGTGATTGCCAGATATCCTAAGGCAAAAATAAGAATAATTAAAGTTTCCATCTATTAATTTTTAGTCGCTAAATATAGTAATTAATCAATTGATTTTTATCAATAAAATTCCTTTTTTAATATGAATACTGTAATCTTTGCTTTTACACTAATTTTTGTAAAGCAATTTCAAAAGCAGTTCTGCTTACATCTGTTTTATATGGGTTCAGTTGATTTACTTTCTTTAAAGCCTCCTTTATGGTTAAAGAAGTGTCTTTAAAAATAGCATCATCTTTCATTGGAAGATCAATTCTTGACTCCATTAAATAAGCAAAAACCCTTGCAATTCCACAGTTGGAAATAAAATCAGGAATCAAACTAACTTTCTGATCTGTATATTCCATGATAGCTCCAAAAAATATCTCTGTATCAGCAAAAGGAACATTTGCACCTGGTGAAATTACTTCTAACCCTGAATCGATCATTTGAGTGATCTGACTTTTTGTTACCAGTCTTGATGCTGCAGCAGGAATAAATATTTCTGAAGGTAATGACCATATTTTCTCATTTACTTCATCAAAAGGAATCATATCTTCTGCAACGAGCATATTTCCTTTTTTATTTAAAAACATGGTACGTATCTCTTCTAAAGAATATCCTTCTTTATTAATAACACCACCAACTCTGTCAATAATACCCACGACCCTTGCCCCTAACTGTGTTAAATAATAAGCTGTAGCTGAACCAACATTTCCAAAGCCCTGAACAACTGCTCTTTTACCCTGAATATCACCACCATAAATATCATAATAATGCTTTACAGCCTCTGCTACACCATACCCTGTCAACATATCTGCAACTGTATATTTTTTTGTCAGATCGGGTGAGTACTTATCATTTTCAATTACTTTGATCACCCCGTGGCGTAATTGTCCAATTCTATTGATCTTTTCAGCCTCTGTAGGTTTAAAGTGGCCGTTAAATACTCCTTCCTGCGGATGCCATATCCCACACTCCTCTGTCAAAGGAATCACATCATGAATTTCATCAACATTCAGGTCACCACCTGTTCCGTAATAAAACTTTAGCAAAGGAGAAACTGCTTTATACCAACGTTTTAAAACACCTCGCTTTCGCGGATCGTTCGGATCAAAATTAATACCCGATTTTGCACCTCCAATTTCCGGACCGGAAACAGTAAATTTCACTTCCATGGTCTTCGCCAGAGATAAAACTTCATTTTTATCCAAACCCTTACGCATTCTCGTTCCCCCTCCTGCTGCACCTCCACGGAGTGAATTAATAACAGTCCATCCCTCTGCTTCAGTTTCCTGATCGCGCCAGTGAAATATAATTTCCGGCTCTTTATTTTCATACTTTTTAAGAAGTTCTTTCATTTTATATAATTTTAAACATTAAATACAATACCACTGCTATGATCCTTTTTTGCACCGGTAACACTTTTTAAACAATTAACCTCATTTTGATCTTTCAATACACCTAATAATGCGAAAACCACAGCTTCTTTAAAATCAATTATTTCTTTATCAGGAATTATCACTTCAACTTTAGCAAGTTCTCTTAATCTGTCAATTAAAAAATCATTGAAAGCACCTCCACCTGTCACCAGCATTTTCTCACCTAAATTTTGATCCGAACTTATATTCACAACATTTGCAATTTGAAAAGCTACATGCTCAACAAAAGTTCGTAAAACATCCTCTAATCGTAATTTATATTGATCGATCATAGGCAAAACTGTCTCTACAATATATTCATATCCCAAAGATTTTGGTTGTTCATCCTTATAAAATGGTAAATTATTTAGTTCGTCCAGAAGCTCCTTATTTAATACACCTTTAGAAGCCATTTTTCCCCTGTCATCATACTCCAATCCAATTTTTCGCGTATAATGATTCATCACAATATTTACCGGACAAATATCAAAAGCAACCCGTTGATCGTCTTTTTCAAATGAAATATTTGAAAAACCTCCAAGATTCAAACAAAATGTATATTCTGAAAACAAGAATTTATCTCCAATAGGAACCAAAGGAGCACCTTGCCCACCCAAAGCAACATCCTGCACTCTAAAATCGCAAATTGTTTTGATATTTGTAACTGCCGAAATTGCTGCTCCGCTACCAATTTGCAAAGTGTAATTTAAGTGTGGCTGGTGAAAAATAGTATGACCATGAGATGCTATAAAATCAATATTTTTGAGTTTATTTTCCTGCATAAATTCATTGATGACTTCACCTAAAAACTTACCATAATCAACGTTTAGTTTTGTTAATTTCTCACCGGAAAAATTAAAAGCCTCAAATAATGTTTTTTTCCATTTTTCGGAATAATTAACCGTATTTGTTTCTAAAATTTCAAAAGAATATGATTTTTCTCTTTCAATTTTAACATATACCAAATCAATTCCATCTAATGATGTTCCACTCATTACCCCAATTACATGCCAATTCATATTTTTTATTTGCTTGTAAAAATACAAATTGATTTGTAAAATTTGCTGTATCTTTGGAACAATTCAAATAAAATAAATAATACTTTAAACGATATGGATTTTACTTTAACAGAAGAACAAATAATGATTCGAGATGCTGCTCGTGATTTTGCAAATAATGTATTAAAACCTGGTGTGATAGAACGTGATGAAAAACAGAAATTTCCATATGATGAGATCAAACAAATGGGAGAATTAGGTTTTCTTGGAATGATGGTTGATCCAAAATATGGAGGTGGAGGAATGGATACAGTTTCTTATGTACTTGCTATGGAGGAGATTTCTAAAATTGATGCTTCTGCATCTGTGGTAATGTCAGTAAATAACTCTCTTGTTTGCTGGGGACTGGAAACATATGGAACGGAAGAGCAAAAACAAAAATATTTAGTTCCGCTTGCTAAAGGAGAAGTGATTGGAGCTTTTGCCCTAAGCGAACCAGAGGCAGGTAGTGATGCCACCAAACAAAGAACTACGGCCATTGATAAAGGAGACCATTATATAATTAATGGTACTAAAAACTGGATCACCAACGGTGGAACTGCAAGTATTTATCTGGTAATTGCTCATACACATCCTGAAAAAGCGCACCATGGGATCAATGCATTTATCATAGAAAAAGGCATGGAAGGCTTTGTTGTTGGGCAGAAAGAAAATAAGTTAGGCATTAGAGGTTCAGATACGCATTCACTTATGTT
>JAOZTG010000142.1 GCA_029939235.1 Flavobacteriaceae bacterium | reverse complement strand
GGATATGGAATGTAAATACCGAATTATCAGTAAAGATTTTCTATATTTATATATCTAAATTAATCATGATGAAAAAAACTAAATCGTCTAAGCAAAAAGATACTTTGATCGTATTGTATGCTGCTATTTTTGCTATTTTTGCATTCTTATTTTTACATCTTTTTTTTAAACAAGGTGTTAATGATTTTACTATTGAAATTTTAGCTGCAACCTTGGGAGCATCATTTACAGTTTCTGCTATGATGGTTGTTATGAAGATTCAATCAAGACACGAAAGAGAAGGTGAATTTGCAAAAAGATTATTTGATAAAAAAATAGATATGTATCAAACAATTTTAGAATTAATTTTTAAAATGGATGATGACAATATCATTGATAAAGATGAAATTGAAGAGGTAGAAAATAAAATTGGGGAAGCTGCTATGGTAGCAAGTTCTGATTTAGTGTCTGTTTTTTCACAATTTATTATTCAGTTAAAGATCTATGGTACTTTATACCCTAGAAGTATGACAAAAAAGCAAATTGTACACTTTGTAGATTACTTTAATAAACACAATGAATATTTGGCTTTAATCTATAAAAACCTAAAAACACCCTTAGAAGAAGATACTTTTGATGAATATTTTATATCCTTAGACAATGTTGTGCAATCCATTAGAGAAGATCTATCGGTTGTGGAAGGGGATATACAAGAAATGTTAGAACATTTTGTTGAAATGCCAATGGATAAATTTAAGTTAATGAAAAATCCTAATATTGTGGATTAACTTATTTTGTGTCTAAAATAAATTGTTCCTCATTGATCAGATCATATTTTGAAAGTAAAAACTTCCATTCATTACTTTCAGAGTATTTAATTTATAAAAAGCATCATCATTTGCTGTTACCTTGTAGAAGTCAGCCAAATAAATTTCATTTAAATACCACTTCATCCAGAATGTCCAAAAATGATATGATGTGTCAAAATCATTCTTTCTCCAAACTTCCATAACAATAGTTGTAGCCTGGATATATTGGATGGATTCTCTGATGGAAACATAGAGTATTCGATATCAAATTTCGAAAATACAGCACACGCTCTTTTGATGTGTGGCTCAGAGGTTACAATTGCAGCTGACTTGAAATTAAGTTTCTTCATTTGCTTAACAGAATAATAAGCATTTTGAAAAGTATTTTCTGCTCTGACCTCTGTTAGAATATGATTTTTAGAGACTCCTTTTGAAATTGCATAAGCTTCCATTACTTTAGCTTCAGCACAATTATTCCTAACCGAACTCCCTGTAAACAATATTTTTTTTCCAATCCCCAATTTTAATAACTCAATTCCTTTGGTAATTCTATCTTTCAAAATTGATCCAGGTTCACAATTTTCTTCAGCAGGACTTCCTAATACAATGATAACATCGAATTTTTTAATCTCAGAGTTTTTATTACAAGAATCACTCAAATAGGGTACCAAAAGAGTTACAATAACTCCAAAAAACAGGCTTATAAAAAAAACCCTTAAAATACGTATTAGAATCTGTTTAATTTTAGTCATTTAATTTTTAGTGAAACTTTTATTTTGAAAAGTTCAAAAGTTTGCCTTGAGGATATTTACTACAAGTATAAGGAATACTAAAATGAGTTTTAACTTTTGCGAAGTTAGTAGATACAAAACAAATTAGCAAAAGTGATTTGCAGATACTTTTAGATTTGTATTTTTACAAAAGAATCCATTCCTGTAAAAACCACAACCAATTAAATATCAACATAAAAATGAAAGAATTTGATATTAATTCCTGGAACCGAAAAAGTCAGTTTGATTTTTTTAAAACTTATGATGATCCTTATTTCAATTTAACTACAGAGCTGAATGTTACAAATTTGTATGATCAGTGTAAAAAGAAAAATCTTTCCTTTTTTTTAGCATGTTTACATTTTGCTGTTGAATCAGCAAATGAGATACTGGAATTCAGATTGAGAATTATTGATGACAAATTGTTTGAATTTGAGCATATTGATATTGGCTCTACCGTTTTAAATAAGGATAATTCTTTTTCATTCTGCTATTTTGAGAAAAAAAATAATGTTTTTGCGTTTGACCTTTCCGGAAAAGATGTTTTAAAAAAACATGCTGAACAAATAGATTTTGATTCAAATAAAGACAATATCAATTTGATTTATGCTTCTTCACTTCCATGGACAACCTTTACAAGTATCAAACACGCAAGAAGTATTGAAAGAGAAAAAAGCGGAATTCCTAAATTTGTTTTTGGTAAGTTTTATGATAAAAATAATTCAAAAGTAATGCCTTTTTCAATTGAAGTACACCACGCATTGATAGATGGCTATCACGTAGCAAAATTCTTAGATATCTTTCAGAAAAAAATGAACGATCTGAAATAACAATTAAACAACAAATCAATGAAAATAGTTATATCACCTGCAAAATCATTAGACTTTAGTTCTGTTGTTCCAACAAAAAATCATACAAATGCTCAATTTTTGAGTCAGGCGGGAAAAATTAATAAAATTTTAAAAAAGAAAAGCCCAAAACAATTATCTAAACTAATGTCCATTTCTGATAAACTTGGTGAATTGAACTGGCAAAGAAATCAGGATTGGGATTTACCTTTTACCCCCGAGAATTCCCGGCAGGCTATATATGCTTTTAAAGGAACGGTTTATGAAGGATTAGATGCATATTCCATTCCAATGGAAAAATTAGATCAGTTGCAAAACAAATTACGAATCCTTTCAGGCCAATATGGTATTTTAAAACCTCTAGATCTGATGCAAGCCTACAGACTTGAAATGGGAACGAAATTAAAGATCGGACGAAAAGATAATCTTTATCAGTTTTGGGGAGAAAGCATTACCCAGACATTAAACAATGAATTAAAAGAAAATGAAGTTTTTGTTAATCTTGCGAGTAATGAATACTTCAAGGTAATAAAACCCAAACTACTTAAGGCACCTGTTGTTATACCTGTTTTTAAGGATTACAAGAATGGCAATCTAAAAATGATCAGTTTCTTTGCAAAAAAAGCAAGAGGTATGATGGTAAGGTATATCATTGATAATGATATTGAAAAGGCAGAAGATCTCAAAGGGTTTGATTATGATAACTATGCTTTTGACAGTAATTTATCCAGCAATAATCAATTAGTTTTTACCCGATAAATTATGAACATAGCATTTATCGACAGTCAAAAATTTATCGGAATTGATTTTTCTAAAACCCATTTAGAAATAGCTGATTATGAATACTGTACATTTATAAATTGTACTTTTTCAGAAGTAGATCTATCAAATATTAGTTTTGTAGAATGTGAATTTGACGATTGCAACCTAAGCCTTTCTAAAATTTACAATACACAATTCAAAGAAGTGACTTTTAAACATTGTAAATTATTAGGATTGCGATTTGAAAATTGTAATAAATACTTTTTTGAAATTAAATTTATCAACAGCATTTTAAATTTATCATCTTTTTATCAATTAGATCTTAAAAATGTAAAAATGAATTCTTGCTCTTTGCAGGAGCTTGACTTTACCGAAGCAAACTTAAAAGGTTTTAATTTTAAGGATTGTGATTTAAGCAAGGCTCTTTTTGAAAGAACCAATCTTGAAAGTGCCGATTTTAGAACTGCCTATAATTATTCTATTAATCCTGAAAACAACAATATTCAAAAAGCTAAATTTTCACAATCAGGAATCAGTGGACTTTTAACTAAATATAATATTGAAATTGAGTAAACAATACGATAAAATAACATAGACATTTCATTTTTATCACGCAAAGACAGCAAAGGCTTGCCCGAAGAACGCAAAGAGAATAGTACTTAGTTGTTTCTACTGTTACTGCAAACTGCCACTGTTTACTGCTACCACATATCAAATAGTGATTTATTTTACCAACCTTACCCCATTTGATACATTATTATTTCTGCTAACCGACTTGATTACAAAAATATGTGATTGCTTATATTCTTTTTTACTGATATCTATATAACTGTCACCTGTAATAGTTATGAGTTTTGAAGCATCATCCATATGAACTCGGTCATTTTTATCAAATTTATAAACCATGAATTTTACTGCTTCTTTCTCTTTATTCTCCGGTATAGATTCCCAGGATAATCGATACTTTTTATTCTTTTGCTTTTTCAATTGAATTCCATAAACTGGTTCGGGAATAAAAACTTTTTCATGATTGATAGAAGGAGGTAAAACCAGATTTTGATAGTATTTATTTCTAAGTATCTCATTGATACCTAAAGGATTATTTACAAAAGTTTTCCCACTAAAATAAACACTTCCCTTTATTTGAGGAATGCTTCTATTCAAATCTAATTGTTTTTCTATCTCTGTTGGTCTCTTTTTTTTCCATGCTCTTTGTTCCTTTTTTCTATCTAACCTATAAGCTCCCTGACCAATATATAAATTCACATTTTTGCTATTTTCTGCCCACCACTTTACAATAGTTGCATAATCTGCTTTTTTATGACCAATATGCCAATATGCCTGTGGCACTATATAATCCAACCAGCCTTTATTTATCCAAAGTAAAATATCAGCATACAGATCATCATAATTGGTTTGCCCGGCATCGGTATCGGATCCTTTTGCGTCAACACTTTTATTACGCCAAACACCAAACGGACTAATACCAAATTGCACCCAGGGTTTTATCTTTTTAATGGTGGCATGTAACTCTTCAATAATGACATTGACATTATTTCTACGCCAGTCGTCTAAATTATTTGGGTAAAAATCACCACCAAATTCTTTAAATGTATTTTCATCCGGAAACGGTATGTCTTTAATTTTGTAAGGATAAAAATAGTCATCAAAATGAATGGCATCCACATCATAATTCTGAACAATATCTTCTACTATTTTATTGGTATATTTTCTAACTTCCGGAAGACCGGGGTTAAAATATTTGTTTTTCCCATAATTGATAAACCACTCGGATTTTTCATAGGTTAACCTGAATGGATTGGAGTGAAATTCTTTATAATTTACGATAGCCCTGTACGGATTTAACCATGCATGGAATTCCATTCCCCTTTTATGTGTTTCAGCAATTATAAATGCCAAAGGATCATAATAAGGCGCAGGCCTCCTATCATTTACACCTGTTAAATAGGCCGACCAAGGTTCGTGCCTGGAATTATAAAAAGCATCTGCCGAAGGACGTATCTGAAAAATGATCGCATTAAAATTTAAACTTTTATAAAGGTCTAAAAGACGAACTATTTCTTTTTTCTGTTGTTCCGTACTTAAACTTTTTTCACTTGGCCAATCTATATTTTCAACAGTTGCAATCCAAACACCTCTAAATTCTCGATCTTTTTTTTCTTGCGAAAAAGAATAAGTAGTTAAAAATAAAAAGATTAAATAAAAATGGTTGCAATACTTCATTTGTAGCAATTTGATTTTCAAAAATACGGTTTAAAAGGTAATATCAAATAACAAAATTTAAGATAATTGGTTGCTTTTAAATAAACAAACATAGTTCTACTACAATTTAATGGGAAAACTGATGAAACTTTATTTGATATTGTTTGTTGAGGGGTGGCCTTCAAGAATTTAGTGTTTTAAATTATTGTCAGCCTTGAAACCTTTAGGTTCACGAACTCAAATTTTTAGAATAATAAAAAGTGAGTAATTTTTTGTTTCGTTTTTTTATCAAGAATTGCGGAGCATATCATGAATTCCAAAATAAATAAATAGAGGATGAATAAAAAAATGAAATGCCTGTCCGGCATGAGGACATAAAGAAATTCATCAAAAAAATAGTACAACCAACAGAACTATTGTTTCTTGCTATTACGCAAAGAATACCAAGTTTTACGCAAAGAATCTCTAAAAACAACTTTGCGTTATAGCTATTAATCCCAAATAGCAATTTTTCTTTTTACTACCTATTTAATTATTCAATCATTCTAATATTGATACATTTTTTCATTGAGTTATTCAAGCATTGCGTCATTAATTATGCCAGTATGTCACTATAAAATGACAAATTCTGCCAAAAAACTAAAAAATAAGTAATGGCATAATGATTGACTATACAGCAACAGTTAAACAAAATAAAAAGACTAAAATTTAAAAATATAATATTATGAGTAAAATAATAGGAATAGATTTAGGAACAACCAACTCATGTGTTTCAGTAATGGAAGGTAATGAGCCGGTGGTAATTCCTAATGCAGAAGGTAAAAGAACAACACCTTCAATAGTTGCCTTTGTAGAAGGTGGAGAAAGAAAAGTTGGTGACCCTGCAAAACGTCAGGCAGTTACAAACCCAACAAAAACAATATATTCTATCAAAAGATTTATGGGTAATAAATACTCTGAATCAAAAATGGAAGCAGAAAGAGTGCCTTATAAGGTAGTAAAAGGTGATAATGATACTCCAAGAGTTGATATTGACGGTAGATTATACACTCCTCAGGAGATCTCAGCAATGGTTCTTCAAAAAATGAAAAAAACTGCTGAAGATTATTTAGGAACAACCGTAACAGAAGCTGTTGTTACCGTACCTGCTTATTTTAACGATGCACAACGTCAGGCTACAAAAGAAGCCGGTGAAATTGCAGGATTAAAAGTAAGTCGTATCATCAATGAACCAACTGCAGCTGCATTAGCTTATGGTTTAGATAAATCAGGTGCTGATAAAAAAATTGCCGTTTACGATCTAGGTGGTGGTACATTTGATATCTCTATCTTAGAAATTGGTGATGGTGTTTTTGAAGTACTTTCAACCAATGGTGATACTCACTTAGGTGGTGATGACTTTGACCAGGTAATTATTGACTGGTTAGCAGAAGAGTTCAATAAAGAAGAAAATATGGATCTTCGTAAAGACCCTATGGCCTTACAAAGATTAAAGGAAGCTGCAGAAAAAGCTAAGATCGAATTGTCTTCAAGTACACAAACGGAGATCAATTTACCTTATGTAACTGCAACTGCCTCTGGACCAAAACACTTGGTTAAAACTTTGACAAGAGCTCATTTTGAAAAATTGGCTGATAGTTTGATCAAACGATCTATGACCCCTGTTGGTAAAGCTTTAAAGGATGCAGATTTAAGTACTTCAGATATTGATGAAGTAATTTTAGTAGGTGGTTCAACAAGAATGCCAAGAATCCAGGAAGAAGTTGAAAAATTCTTCGGGAAAAAACCTTCAAAAGGTGTTAATCCGGATGAGGTAGTAGCTATTGGAGCAGCAATTCAAGGTGGTGTTTTAACAGGTGATGTAAAAGATGTATTGTTGTTAGATGTTACTCCACTTGCCTTAGGTATTGAAACAATGGGTAATGTAATGACTAAATTGATCGAGTCAAATACCACAATTCCTACCAAGAAATCACAGGTATTCTCAACTGCTGCTGAAAATCAGCCATCTGTTGAAATCCATGTATTACAAGGTGAACGTGCAATGGCAGCTGATAATAAAACCATTGGTAAATTCCATTTAGATGGAATTCCACCGGCACCAAGAGGAGTTCCTCAAATTGAAGTAACTTTTGATATTGATGCAAATGGTATTATCAATGTTTCTGCAAAAGATAAAGGTACAGGTAAAGAGCATAACATTCGTATTGAAGCTTCTTCAGGTTTATCAGAAGATGATATCAAAAAGATGAAGGCAGATGCCGAAGCGAATGCTGATGAGGATAAAAAAGCAAAAGAAACTGCTGAAAAGATCAATGGTGCGGATGCAATGATCTTCCAGACTGAAAGTCAGTTAAAAGAATTTGGAGATAAATTATCTTCTGATAAAAAAGCGCCTATCGAGTCTTCTTTAGAAGAATTGAAAAAAGCGCATGAATCTAAAGATCTTGCACAAATTGATGCTGCAATGGAAAAGATCAATGCAGCTTGGAAAGAAGCTTCTGAAGAAATGTACAAAGCACAACAAGATGGACAAGGTGGTGCAACAGGTGGTCCTCAACCAGGAGCTGATGCCGGAGCCGGAACAGAAACTTCAGGAGAAGATGATGTACAAGATGTAGATTTTGAAGAAGTAAAAGACGATGAAAAATAATTGATTGTCATTCCCGTGAGTCCCGGATAACTATCGGGAGGAAATCTCAAAATTGAATAGTAAAAACCACCAAGATTGATTTCTTGGTGGTTTTTTTTGTCTATTTATATTATATTATCAATAAGTTAAATTCATAAAATAAT
>JAOZTG010000030.1 GCA_029939235.1 Flavobacteriaceae bacterium | reverse complement strand
AAGTAAGTGTGTTTTATCAGAATATTGTAACAATTTCTAATTAGTAATGATAATTGGTATTTTTTTATTTGCTGTGTTGGGAATCCAGACAGACCATACAACATGGTTCAATTGTAATAAAAAGTAACAATAATATGTTATACTAGAAGATGCAATTCAATCAAAACTTACCTTTAGAAATGCTTTAGAAATTGCAATTACATTTGCTGCTCTGAGATTAAATTATTATGAACAAATTAAATTTTATTTTTTAACTAATTAAAGTTTTTAGTTTAAATAAATAAGATCCCGCTTGATATTGAAATAATTCCGTAGATATTAGAACAACTAATCTTTTGAAAACTTAGTCGGTTGAGTCATTCTCAAAAAATGGAGTTTCATAAAAAAAATATTAAAATTTATCTTTCCTTCATCATAAAACTTCTGGGCGATTTACCATAGTATTTCATAAAGCAGGAAGAAAAGTATTTTGGATTGTTAAAACCAACAGCATAGGCAACTTCATTAACCCCATATACAATTTTTAGTACAATCTATTCGGGTGATATAACAAAATCAACCCGTAAAATTCATATTGGTCTATTCAAAAACTATGGAGTTTCTATTTTGAAAATTAGTTAGAAACAAGAATTTTTTATAATAATAGTATAAAGTACAATTTATAATCAATAATACTTCTGTAGTATCTATAAATACTGTATTTTTGCATACAATATTTTAATTTGTAATTTTTTTAATTGATCATTATATGGATAATTATATAAAACATAATAAACAATATGTAGCAGTAGATTGCGTCATTTTTTCATATGAAGATCAGGAATTGAAGTTATTGCTTTACCCAAGAGGGTTTGAGCCATCTATCGGAAGCTGGTCACTTATGGGTGGTTTTGTTAAAGAAGATGAATCATTAGAAAATGCTGCACAACAAGTGCTTTTTAATACAACCGGACTCAAAAATATTTATTTAGAACAAATAGGGGGGTTCTCTAATCCGGACCGTGATCCTGGAGGTCGTGTAATTAGTATAGGATTCTATGCTTTAATGCCTATTGAAGATCAAAATAAAGAGCTGGTAAGAAATAGTGGAGCCCATTGGTGGCCAATTCAAAAACTTCCTCATTTAATATTTGATCATAAAGAAATCATTGATGCCGCTCTCATCAAATTACAGCAAAAGTCAAGTATCTCTTTGATTGGTAAAGAATTATTGCCAGAAGCATTTACATTAACTCAATTACACAATTTATATAATGCTATTTTCCAGAAGAAGTTTGATGCAGGAAATTTCAGAAAGAAAATATTATCATTAAATGTTTTAAAAAAATTACCTAAAAAAGACACATCCGGATCAAAAAGAGGTGCTTTTTACTATACTTTTATTGATAATATTGAACATAATAATCTTGATAGGATCATCAAATTTTAAATTATCAATAATTGCATGATTCTATTTGTTAAACCTTATCCAATCTACTTCAAACATTTCGTTGCCTTCACCAAAGAATTGTAACCATAATGCATGAACACCTGTAATCTTCTCAACATTAAATGTTAAAGTTTGCCAATCGATATTTTTTTCTGTTGAATCAATTTTGATCTCAGCAATTTTTTTATGCCATGGTTGATCAATCATCATATTTATTCTACCACCATTTGTTCCTTTTTTTATTCTTAGCGATACACTTTTCACGCCATCCTTAAAATCAATATATTTGTATACAACTTTGTCTTTATTTTTTATTTTGCAAAGTTGCTCTTTAGTATTTGAATAGGATTCAATTCTTACATTTCCAAATAATAAACAAGCACGTTCGGCCTCTATTATTTTTGTAGCATCAAGTGGAGATCCTGCTCCTTGTGAGGTCATCTCAACTTCATCAATAGCCCCATCTTCATTAAAATAAATTGGTTCGACACAGGCTTTTCGCATAACATTGCTGGCATGTGTTGACCGATGATAAAAAACATACCATTGATTTTTAAACTTTGTTATAGAACCATGGTTATTCCAGTTTCCAGGATCACAATGATCATTATCAACAATAACTCCGCCGTAGGTATAAGGACCAAAAATATTTTCACTCGTTGCATAACCGATACAAGTAGGCATATCTGCCCTATTCAGATCAGTATAGACCAGATAATAAATTCCTTTTCTTTTGGTTAAATATGCTCCTTCATGAAAGTGATGTTCTTTCTCGGTAATCACATTGTCTCTTATGGTTTTTAGATCAATCTCTAGCATGTTTGATTTCATCTTGGCCATTTTTAGAGTGAATTGTCCCCATAAATAATATGCCTGTCCATCATCATCAATAAATACTGAAGGATCAATTTCATTATAACCACCTGTGTTGAATGGTTTTCCTTTAGTAAAAGGACCTGTTGGACTTTTTGATACTGCCACGCCTTCAGTAACTTTGGTTGGCTGACAATAATACATATAATACATACCATCTTTGTAAGCACAATCAGGAGCAAAAAGTAGTTCATCATTATACGGAACAACATCTCCTTTTCCTTTTGAAGCAAAAACATTTTCAAAAAGCTCCCAATTTTTCATATCGCTGGTTTTCATCACATGGTGACGGGTCGAGCAATAATAATCAAGACTTTCATCCAAAGAACCATATAAATATAAATTTCCGTCTTTCCAGATTTGTGCTGAAGGATCAGCAAAGTAAACCCCCGGAGGTGAAATAGGGTTCTGAGCAAAAAAGTAACTGCTTGTTAATATAGTAATCAGAAGTAACCTATAGTTGAAATATAATTTAATTTTTTTCATAATTCTTTCTAAATCATTGAATATAATGCATTCGTCTTTTAACTACCTAATAGTTACAAAAATAGGTTTCTCAGTAATATCTAATAATAATTGAATATCTTTTTGCTTAATTTTCTCCTTTCTGCCTTTTTGATGCTTATCAGATAATCTTGTTATTTCAATTTCTGTATGAATGCTTTTATTACCAATTTTAAGAGGAAAATCTTTAACAATGGTACCATCACTTGTTGGACACCAAATTGCATAAACTAATTTGTCATTATTTTTAAATTCGTAGCATAAAACATCTTTATTATCTGTTTCAACTTCTTTTACAAATCGTGTACCGGTAAGGCAGTTTTTCAATGTTGCAGTATAGTACCATGATGGTTTTCTTTTTCCATCTATTGTTAATAATCCGCTATTATGAAACAAGCCGGGATCTTCAATATCGTCGGCCATATACATATACATTCGATCAATTCCTGCTGCAGCACCAGCCAAATAAGCCCTAACCATCCATATTCCCTGCAATTCAAAAAAACTTATTTTTTCAGGATATAGTTTGTGACCAGTAGCACTTTGAATAGATTTCTTATCTGTATCCCATCCAAATTCGGTAAGCCAGACCTCCAATCCGGGGAAATACTGATCTCTTTGCTGAATCACTTTTTCTAGTCTTTCCTTAAAATGATCAGCTTCAGGGCTAATCCCTCTTGTGTTGGAATTAGCATGCTGAAATCCTGAGGAATTATTATAATGATGAAAATTTAACACATCAAAAGGTAAGCTGCCATTCCTGTAGTAATCACTCCAGAATTTCACAGCTCTTGGAAAATCAAATTCCAAAGAACTAATCCCTGCCATGATATGCACTGATTTTGGATCTGCTTGTTTAATGCCATAGGTCAAGCCCATTTTACCCTGATGACCATCGTAAGCAGCACTGGCCAAAGCAGCATATTCATAAGGAGAAAAGTGATCATCCGGATTACCCCACCATCTTTCAGGTTCATTCCATGTTTCATAATATTTTACCCAACCTGCTCCTGTTAGAGCAGGTTCTCCGGCTTTTATGTGCAACAAACTGTCAGCTACTTTGGTATTGCCATACCTTGCAGCCATCTGGAACATATAATCGGCAATCATTTTATAAGAGAACGGATCAAGTGGATCTTTTCCAAAATCCGGTTTATTTTCTCCAAGTTCAATATCAACATGTCTGTGAACATCCGGAATTACATCTAAATGATATTCTTCTGCAGCAGTTTTATAATATTTATCAAAGCTCCCGTATTTTGGAATATTTACCCAGGCAATTGTGTCTTTTTCATTGGTTACACCATTTTGAAACCAGTGCGAATATTCTCTTACGGTACCAACTACCGGTGCGAGTAATTTGTTATCTGTCCATTTATAGGCATTTGCACCCATATATTCATCAAAAGTATACTTCCTTATCGGAGCTTTTAATGTATTATTATTTATGATTTTTTGTTGAGAAGAATTCTTTTGAACACCAAATACCTTCACTTCATTGATAACCAGATCACAATGATACTTTTTTTGATCACCCCCTGAGATCTCCTGAGTTGATCGCTTTGTCAATTGTAAAAATTTGCTGTTTGAATTGATAGGAATTGTATGCCACTGATTATCATTTTTCAGATCATAAGTACTCAGATGCTCCCATTCAAAAGGGTTCCCTACAGCAATCTCAAGTTTGCCTTTTTCACTTCTATAGCTCTTGCCATCAAAATCGGATGGCTCACCATCAAATATTTTAATGGATGTAATAGAATAATCTCCCTTTAGATCAACAACAACAGAAGCCGGCCAGAAGGATTCTTCCCCCCTTGTTTTCCACCTGCTAACCGGTAATGAATCTGTTGTTTGCTCATCAAACCATTGGTATGCTGTACCGGTTCCAGATTCATTGATTACCATATCTTCAGTAATATCTATCTGCCGGGGTTCCTGTTTCTGCTTACAGGATATTGTTAAAAATATGGTTAAGATTATTGTTGCTAGAATCCTGTTTTTCATAAATATTTTTATAATTTAAGGAATAAAAACCTGTACCGTATTTTCTGGCTCACATTTACTCCATTCTATATAATTGGTGTCTGATCTTTTTCCGTTACAGATTACTTCTGTTTGTTTTACATCTTTTCTTTCAATCTCGATATGGAATATTTTCCCTTGATATTCACGTTCAACCTGAATGTTTTTCCACTCAGATGGTAGTTTTGGATCTATTATTAAGCCATCAAAAAATGGTTTTATACCAATCATTTCTTTCATGATCACATTATAGATCCATGATACCGATCCTGTGATCCAGGTATATTCCATCTGAAATTTATTGTTCTTATGATCGGGTCCGTAGTAACCATTAGCAAATAGGAATGGTGGCATTTCTCTTTTTGGGTCATCTTCTTCACCTGTAAGATAGCCCGGTGTAAATCTTTTAAACGCATTGTAGGCTTCATCTACTTTTCCAGCTCTTAGAAACCCGAAAATCATCCAGATATTTACATGAGAATATACGGTTCCATTTTCGCAAATTCCAGGAGCCATACTGGAAATTCTGCCAATTCCAGGATCAAATTCAAAAAATGTTGGGGCAAGAAGTAAATAACCTATTTCTGTTTTTAAGCGTTTATCAACGGAGTTAAGTAACTTATTTGTTCGTTCTTCATCTGCAACGCCTGATATTAATGCCCAACTTTGGGTATTCAAAAATATTTTCCCTTGTTTATTTTTATCTGACCCTACTGGTTTCCCGTCGTCATCAAAACATCTTACAAACCAATCTCCATCCCATGCTGTACTGTTAATTGCTTTTTTAATTCTTTGGTAATTGTTTTTGTAGCCTGTAAACTTTGATTTTTCACCGAGGAAAGTATAAACTTCCATCATTTGATTCAAAGCTTCGGCGTAAGCCATACTCAGCCAGACACTTTCACCTCTTCCTTCTTTGCCAATACCGGTTAATGAATCATTCCAGTCACCAAATTTAATCAGTACTAAATCATGTTCGCCTCGGTTTGTTTCAAGAAAGTTAAGTGCTTGTTCAATATGTGCAAGAATTGAATCTTCACCTTTATCATAATAAGCAACTATTTGATTTAAAAAGTTTGTATCACCGGTCTCTTTTAGATAAGAAACCAAAGTAAATACAAGCCACAAACCAGAATCTGAATAGGGTTTTTCATCCACAGGATTCCATCCTCTTAAAGCTCTTCCATCAGAATACTGATATTGAAATGCCTCGATCAATATGCTTTTTGTTAACTCAGGATTAATTGAAGAAACCCCATAACCATGCTGTACAATATCACGATATCCCATCCATCCCCATCTACACCATTGTGCACCGTATGAGGTAATCTGTTTTGCCCAGACATTGATCATTCTATCTAAATGTTTATCTGGAGTAGTGATCTTGTTTTTATTTTTAAAATTGTTGTTTAATAGTTGTAATTTATCAAACCAAACATCTGATTTTTCAAGATACTTCTCTTTGTGAACGGTGATATGTTCCTCTTTATCTGTTACACCAAGTATCATTTCAATTTTATCTTTTTCACTTGGCTCTAAAGAAATATCCATATGAATTGCTCCAATGGTCGCATCAGAAGCTCCCTGTGTATTGGTGCATTTGCCGTTAATTACGGCTTCGGGTTCATTTAATGAATTGTACTGACCAACAAAGAAATCTCTACTGCCATCATAGCTAACAACTTCTTTATTGGTAGTTAAATAGGACGTGAGATAATTATGAGGTGCAATATGTGGTTTTTTAGCGGCAATCATGGCATTTTGCTCATGGTTAAAATAAGAGGTGCGAAACAACATATCACCATAACTATTGAATCCCCATTTGTAAGAAAACATAAACTGATTGTAAACAAAAACAGACAAATCTCTTTTTTTATCAGATTTATTTTCCAACTCTAAGGTCCATAATTCTACAGGATCATTACCTTTAGGGATGAATATTCTGAATGTTGCATGTATTCCATTTGTAGCTGATTCAATAATCGAATAGCCTAAACCATGTCTGCACCGGTAATATTCATACTCTTTTTTAACAGGTTCCCAGTTGACATTCCAATATTCACCGGTTTCATTGTCACGAATGTATATCAATCTGCTCATTAATCCATCTCGTCCAAAAACTTCTAAATCACATGTTCTGCCAACGCCTGTTAATAGCTGTATTGCTTCTGTATCTCCTATTTGGTAATCAATAAATCCTGTTCCTGTTTGTAATACAGAGGAAAATATCACATCATTCCAAAGAAAATTATCAAAGGCTCTGGGAGTTTTTGGATCGGTAATGATAAACTCAGAACCATCGTCATTAAAATGTCCGTAGGGATGATCAATTTCACCAACACCTTTTCTTTCGATTTCTTTTTTGTTGATCTTGACCTTATTTAATATGTTATTCTTCATCATGATTTTTTAAGTGTTTATTTATTTTCATTTACTTTTTTGATCAGATATTTTGCAATTGGAATGGATAATATTTGAACTCCGGCTATCATTAGCAATACATAGCGAAGTGCAAATTCAGGTGATAGATATTTTGACGTTATCAGGAAAAGTAAACAACCCGCTAAACGACCTACAAATAATCCAGCTTCATGATTGAAAATATAAGAGAATTTGTTTCTCTTTTCTATTTCGGAAACATAGTCGATTACACCAAGTTGTATTGGAAAATAAGAGGCGTCGAGCAACGGTCTGGAGAGTGAATTTAATATTTGATAAATAATGACACCGATAACGCTGAATAAAATTGAATTAACCATACCTGCAATCAAAAATGTAATCAACCCTATCGAAAATACATATATTCTATGCTCAGGTTTTGATAACCTACCAATAAGATATAATACAAAAGCAGAAACCAAAGAACCAAGGGCAGTAAGTCCGCCAAGTGAATCTTCACCACCTACAATGGTCATGATCAGTAAAATAGGGAAGAAAAAGATGGCGGCTTGAGCAATTCCTTTAAAGGATCCTAGTAAGATCATCCAGTTCCAGTCCTTATGAAATTTAAAAAAAACAAAACGCTCATTCTTCGGATTCTCAAAATCTCCCTTGTGTACGATAATCGATGAAAAGATAGTCAGTAAAAATACAAGTATCGTAAGTGAAATATATGCTGCTTTTGCCGTATACCATCCAGATACATCACCATAAGCAATAAAAAAACCGGTAATTAGTGGTATAACAATAAAAGTTAAAGTATAAAATACGGTTTCCATACTAAAATAATAATTCCTGTTGCTGTCATTGGTTGTTGATAGTGATAAAAAATCACGATTGGCCCAAAAGAATCCATAAGATGAACCCATTACAAATCCCGAAATTGCAATGCCATAAACATCTACTGTGTCTAGCATCATCATAATAGTCATGGCGACCCCACTTAAAAGCATACCCATAGAATAAAGATGTGCAATTTTAATTTTTCTCAATAAATAACCATTGATCAAAAAAGTAAATGGTATCCCCATGTAAACTGCAAGTTGGTAGATAACTACAAGAGAAGTATCGTTGGTCTGGCGAAGTATATAAGCTCCTACAAACAGCTCTAAAATAGGTAATACCAAAGCATATATCAAATTGGTCATTAATAATATTCGCATATTTTTTGGGAATGACTTGTAGTGATCGTATTCCTTCTTAAAAATATTTAAAATCATAAAGCTATCATTTTCGTTGGTTGCATATATTTTTAAAATATACAATTAGTAAAATATATTGTTTTAATTACTATCATTAATTATAAATAATTATTTTTAGTATATTAGTTATTACTAATGCTTCATTGGTTTAAATAGGTCATTAGTTTAATTTTTAAGCCTTATTAAAATTCATATTATATAGAATATGAGTACTATATAGTTATTTAGGCTTAAATTATTTATAAATATTGATAATGATATATACAAATGTAATTTATTTTTTTGAATAATATATATTTATTGTAAAAATTACATTTAAAATATTATATTTGTATATTGCATCGTGTAAAAAACAATTTATATCAAATATTAAACAATATGAATTTTATAAATGAATCTGAAATATGGTTTCTTACCGGAAGCCAACATCTTTATGGAGAAAAAACTTTAAAGCAGGTAAAAATCAATTCTAAAAGTATAGTTGATCATTTTAATGGAATAAATAATATACCTTTAAAAGTGGTTTTTAAATCAGTTGTAACCAGTTCTGATGAAATACTAAGTGTATTAGAATCAGCAAATACTTCAAAAAAATGCGTTGGTGTAATTACGTGGATGCACACCTTTTCGCCAGCAAAAATGTGGATTGCTGGTTTAACGATCTTAAAAAAACCATTACTTCATTTACATACACAATTTAACAGGGATATTCCATGGGATGATATGGATATGGATTTTATGAATCTGAATCAATCTGCTCATGGCGATCGTGAATTTGGTTTTATATGTTCCCGATTAGGTATTAAAAGAAAAGTTGTTGTTGGTTATTGGAAAGAAGATACCGTACAAAGCAGAATTGCTGTTTGGATGCGTTCAGCACTTGCCTTTAATGAATCCAAAAATCTTAAGATATGTCGTTTTGGAGATAATATGAGAGATGTTGCTGTTACAGAAGGAGATAAGGTCGAAGCCCAAATTAAGTTTGGCTGGCAGGTTAAATATCATGGCGTAGGAGATTTGGTTGAAAGTGTGAAAAATATAAGTGAATCAGAAATTGATACCTTATATAAGGAGTATGAATCTAATTATAATATTACTTCTGCTGAAATTGAAAACATACGTTATCAGGCAAAAATTGAGCTGGGTTTAAAGAAATTTTTAGACAAATATAATTTTAAAGCATTTACTACGAACTTTGAAGATTTACACGGATTAGAACAATTGCCGGGTCTTGCTTGCCAAAGATTAATGGAGCAAGGATATGGCTTTGGAGCTGAAGGAGATTGGAAACAATCGGCTTTGGTATATCTAATGAAAGTAATGGGTACTGGTCTTAAAGGAGGATGCTCGTTTATGGAAGATTATACTTATCATCTTGATCCTGTGCAACCTGCAATCTTAAGTGCTCATATGTTAGAAATTTGTCCTTCGATTGCTAAAGAAACACCAAATATAGAGGTTCATCCTTTAGGAATAGGAGGTAAAGATGCGCCTGCAAGAATGGTTTTTAATGTGTCTGAAGGTAAGGGAATAAATGCTACTATTGTTGATATGGGCGGTCGAATGCGTATGATTGTAAACCCTGTAAATGTTATTGAGCCAAAGCCTTTGCCTAAATTGCCTGTGGCAAGAGCCCTATGGGTTCCTGAACCTGATCTTGAAACATCTGCCACTGCATGGATTTTGGCAGGAGGTGCGCATCATACTAGTTTTAGCATGGCAATAAATATGGAATATTTAGAAGACTTTGCCGAAATGATGGGTATTGAATTTGTAGTTATTGATAAGAAAACAAATATATTTGATTTTAAGAAAGAACTAAGATTTAATGATGTGTACTATCTCCTAAATAAATAACAATATTGAATTATGAATTCAGGATTCGAAACCATTGATTATATTGTTTTTGTCATATACGGACTGGTTATATTAGGTGCCGGACTCTGGATTTCACGATCAAAAAAAGGAGTGGGAAAAACAAGTCAGGATTACTTTCTTGCAGATCGTTCTCTTTCCTGGTGGGCAATTGGGGCATCACTAATTGCAGCAAACATATCAGCAGAACAATTTATTGCAATGTCTGGATCTGGATTCAGGCTTGGACTTGGAATTGCTGCTTATGAATGGATTGGTGCCATAGCATTGATCATTGTAGGTAAATGGTTGTTACCTGTTTTTTTAGAGAATAAGATATATACCATGCCACAATTCCTTGAAAAACGATTTAATAAAGGAGTGAGTACTGCTTTTGCCATTTTCTGGCTTATGGTCTATGTTTTTGTTAATCTTACCACCGTTATCTGGCTGGGTGCTCTTGCCATGAATCAGATCATGGGAATATCTTTAATGTGGAGTATCTTCGGACTGGCAGCATTTGCAGGAATCTATTCGATATACGGAGGATTAAAAGCTGTGGCCTGGACAGATGTGATTCAGGTAATTTTTTTAATAGGAGGAGGTTTGATCACTACTGCTCTGGCATTGGATTTTGTTTCAGGAGGAGAAGGGATCTTTTCGGGATTAAAAATACTTTATGAAAAGGCAACTGATCATTTTGTAATGATCGTGCCTCGTGATTCAATGGTATCAGATGGGAGTGGAGGTTTAAAAGATGCTTTTGTTGATCTGCCCGGACTAGCGATAATTTTAGGAGGAATGTGGTTGACAAATATTGGTTATTGGGGGTTTAACCAATATATTATCCAAAAGGGGCTGGCTGCAAAAAATTTGGAACATGCCAAGAACGGATTGATTTTCGCAGGTTATCTTAAAATATTAATTCCAATTATTGTTGTTATTCCGGGTATTGCTGCTTATGTGATATATCAAAATCCTGAAATGATTGCAGATATGAATTTGACAAGTGAAATAACAAAGGCAGATGATGCTTATCCGTGGCTTTTAAGAAATATTGTTCCACCAGGAATAAGAGGTATTTCGTTTGCTGCTTTGGTTGCAGCCATAGTTTCATCACTTGCATCGATGATCAACAGTACTTCCACAATTTTCACCATGGATATCTATAAGCAATATATCAATAAAAACTCTACTGATAAACAGGAAGTGTTTGTAGGAAGAATCGTTGCATTTGTTGCTTTATTTTTAGCGGTAATCACAGCAAAACCATTACTCGGAGGTCTTGATCAGGCATTTCAGTATATTCAGGAATATACCGGTTATATTTATCCGGGTGTAGTTTTGGTGTTTATCATGGGACTTTTCTGGAAAAAAGCAACAAGCAAGGCTGCATTATGGACAGCCATCATAACAATTCCTTTAGGTATTGTTATCAAATGGATTGTACCGGATATGCCATTTATCTTAAGAATGGGTTATGTTTTTATTGTACTGGTCTTTGTTGCCACCATTATAAGTTTCCTTGACAGAAAGAATGACGTTACAAATATTGTTAAAGAATCAAATTATACCAAAACTACTGTAAAATCCGGATGGATTTTTATCGCTTTTGGAGCAATCAGTTTACTGGCTGGAATTCTACTTTTCAAACCTTTGTATTATCTGGGTATAGAATCAATTTTTATGATGGCTACGGCCTTATCTTTCTTAGGAATGATTCTGATATTAAATATAAAAATGAAAGTAAAAGATGCCGATTCGATCAGTTCGGATCCTGAAATATTTAAAACCAACAGCGTATTTAATATTGGTGCCCTAGGTATTCTGGGAATAATCATGGCACTTTATATAATATTCTGGTAAATAGTTGATTATGGGTGATTATAAAGAAATAGATCTTCAGAAATTAAAACAAAAAGTTTATAATGCAAACCTCGATCTGGTATCACATGGACTCATTATTTTTACATGGGGAAATGCCAGTGCCATTGATAGGGAAAAAGGTTTAATCGTTATCAAACCTAGTGGAGTATCCTATAAAACCATGGCAGTTGAAGATATGGTTGTAGTCAATATGGAAGGTGAAGTTATGGAAGGAAAATATCAACCTTCTTCTGATATGAATACACATATCGAACTCTATAAATCTTTTCCTGATATTGGTGGAATCGTTCATACACATTCTACTTATGCCACCGCATGGGCGCAAGCAGGAAAGTCAATTCCAATTATTGGCACAACGCATGCCGATTACTTTTCTGAGGATATTCCCTGTACTCTGGATATGACTTCTGATGAGATCTTCAATGCATATGAAAAGGAAACAGGAACCGTTATTGTTAAAACGTTTAAAGATAAAAATCCAATCCATATTCCGGGTGTTCTGGTTAAAAATCATGGTCCGTTTACTTGGGGAAAAGATGTGGAAAAAGCAGTGGAGAATAGTGTTGTGCTAGAAGAAATTGCAAAAATGGCTTATTTATCATTTTCAATAAACCCAGAATTAACAATGAATTCTAAACTCGCTAAAAAACACTTTGAACGTAAACATGGTGACAATGCCTATTATGGTCAGAAAAAAACAAATAAGTAATGGATAGATTTGTAATAGGAATAGATTATGGTACCGATTCTGCCCGTTCAGTAATCGTAAATGCACAAAATGGTGATGAACTTGCATCATCAGTAATGTATTATCCCAGATGGGGAAAAGGAGAATTTTGTGATCCTTCAAAGAATCAGTATAGACAACATCCTTTGGATTATATTGAAGTAATGGAATATACCATCAAAGATGCTTTATCAAAATGTGATAGTGATGTTGCCAAAAATATTGTAGGAATAGCTATCGACACTACCGGAAGCACACCTGTGCTTACAAATAATGAAGGAATTCCTCTGGCTTTAACAGATGAATTCAAAGAAAATCCTAATGCCATGTTTGTCCTTTGGAAAGATCATACAGCTATTAAGGAGGCAGATGAGATAAATACACTGGCACGTAAATGGGAAATTAATTATACTAAATATGAAGGGGGTGTCTATTCTTCAGAATGGGTATGGGCAAAGATGTTACATATTTTACGAAAAGATGAGGGAGTAAGAAATGAATCAAGATCATGGATAGAACATTGCGACTGGATGCCGGCGTTGTTAACCGGAAACTTATTACCTAAAAAAGTTTTGCGTAGCCGATGTGCAGCAGGTCATAAGGCATTATGGCATCAGGATTGGGGAGGCTTACCACCAGAAGATTTTTTGATTACACTTGATCCGCTATTAAAGGGGTATAGAGATAGACTGTATAAAGACACTTATACAAGTGATAAAGAGATTGGTAAACTAACAGAAGAATGGGCTGAAAAGTTAGGGTTAACTACAAATGTTTCCGTTGGAGTTGGGGCTTTTGATTGCCACATGGGAGCTGTTGGTGGAGAAATTACACCAAACGTTTTAGTAAGATCTATAGGTACTTCTACCTGTGATATTATGACTGCTGAATTCAGTGATATTAATCAAAAACTTATTGATGGAATCTGCGGACAAGTAGATGGTTCTGTTGTACCTGGTTATGTTGGTTTAGAAGCGGGTCAATCAGCTTTTGGCGATGTTTATGCATGGTTTAAACGTGTTATAGCCTGGCCTGTTGTTGAGATTTTAAATGAATCTACACTCTTAGATAAGGAAACGAAGAAGAAACTACAGGATGAAATTCTTGATCAGATCATCCCTCGTTTAAGCGAAAAAGCCATGCAAATACCTGTGGAAGAATCAACAATTGTGGCTCTTGACTGGTTAAATGGTCGCCGATCTCCTGATGCAAGTCAGCTGGTAAAAGGTGCCATTATGGGACTTACATTAGATTCATCTGCACCTCGAATCTTTAGAGCGCTGGTTGAAGCAACAGCCTTTGGTTCAAAAGCAATTGTTGACAGATTTATAGAAGAAGGTGTTCCTATTAAGGAAGTGATTGGACTTGGAGGAGTAGCTAAAAAATCGCCTTTTGTAATGCAAACGCTGGCCGATGTGCTTAATATGCCTATAAAAATTGCAAAAACTGAACAAACTTGCGCTTCTGGTGCGGCTATGTTTGCGGCAGTTGTTGGTGGTATTTATAATAAAATTGAAGATGCGCAAAAAGCAATGGGTAAGGGGATTGAAAAAACATATTTACCCAATGCTGAAGTAGCAAAACAATATGCCATAATTTATAAAAAATATCAAGGTTTAGGTGCTTATATAAATAGTATAGAAAAATGAAAAATACAATTTCTTGGAAAAATAAATTTTTAACATCACGAATGTTGATTTTAATTGTAATTTTATTTGCTGTGGCTTGTAATAGCGACAAACAATTACCTGATTATAAAAATTCTGAAAAGTCAGTGGATGCTCGTGTAGCAGATCTGCTTGGCAGAATGACTTTAGAAGAAAAAGTAGCTCAAACATTATCGATTTGGAAAGGTAAAAATGAATTTATGACTCCTGAAGGTGATTTTCTGGAAGAGAAAGCACAAGAGATCCTTAAAAATGGTATTGGTCATATTGCCCGACCAGGAGAAGTGAATGTTGAAGGAAAACCAAATTTGAGTCCATTAAAACAAGTTAAATTTGCCAATGCCATTCAAAAACATCTTATTGAAAAAACCCGATTAGGGATTCCGGCAATATTTCATGAAGAGGCTTTACATGGTCAGCAAGCGCCCGGAGCAACAAGTTTTCCTCAAGCCATCGCTTTATCAGGAACCTGGGATACAGAACTTATTACGGAAGTATTCTCGTCCATTGCCAAAGAAATCCGTGTTCGTGGTAGTCATCAGGTACTCACTCCTGTTTTAGATGTAGCTCGGGATCCTCGCTGGGGCAGAATTGAAGAAACCTATGGAGAAGATCCTTATTTGATATCTCAAATAGCAAAAGCAAGCGTGTTGGGATTTCAAGGAGAAAGTGAAGTTATTGACAGTAATCATGTAGCAGCTACTTTAAAACATTTTGTTGCTCACGGACAACCTGAAAACGGTACAAATTGTGGCCCTGCAAATTATTCAGAAGATTATCTTACAGAAGTTTTAATGAAACCTTTTGAAGATGTTATTAAACAAACTAATGTATGGTCAATAATGGTATCCTATAATGAGATTGCAGGAATACCACTTAATGCCAATAAATATCTGTTAACCGATTTGTTGAGAGACCAATGGGGTTTTAAAGGTGTTGTAGTATCCGATTATGAAAGTATTCAACAACTTGAGATGCTGCATCATGTTTCAAATAACAAAGAAGAATCGGCAAAATTAGCAATTGAAGCTGGTGTTGATATTGAGTTGCCGGATATGTACTGTTATCCTGAACTTGTAGAACTGGTAAGATCGGGTAAGGTATCCGAAAAAACACTTGACAGGTCTGTTGAGCGTATTTTACGAATGAAGTTTATGTTGGGTTTGTTTGATGATCCATTTGCCGGAATTGGAAATGTACAAGAAGTAGTTCATAGTCAAAAACATCAGGATCTGGCTTATAAAACCGGGTCTAAAGCTATTACACTGTTAAAAAATGAGGAAAACCTATTGCCTCTGAATGAGAATAAAATTAAAACACTCGGAATTATTGGTCCAAATGCTAAAGGCATTCATTTGGGCGGTTATAGCAATGAGCCCAGAGAAGGTATAGATATTTATACGGGTATAGAAGAATTTGCAAAAGGAAAGTTTCAAATTAAGTATGCCGAAGGCTGTAGAATAACGGAAGGATATGCCAGTTGGTTTGCTAATGACGTTGTTTATCCTGACCCAAAAGAAGAAGATAAGCGAATTATTGAAGCTGTCAAAGTAGCTAAACAGTGTGATGTTGTTATTTTATGTGTTGGAGAAAATGAACAGATCACACGTGAAGCCTGGAGTGTTTATCATTTAGGTGATAGAGATGAACTAAATTTATTTGGGAAACAGGATGCTTTGGCTAAAGCAATAGTTGAAACGGGTGTGCCGGTAGTGGTTGTTTTAACGCACGGTAAGCCAATAGCTATTAATTATATTGCTAAAAATGTTCCGGCTATTATTGATGCCTGGTATTTGGGAGAGAAAACAGGTAAAGTTGTTGCAGATGCTCTTTTTGGAAAAATAAACCCCGGAGGTAAGTTGCCAATAACTTATCCACGCTCAGTAGGACAAATTCCAGTTTATTACAGTCATAAACCTTCCGCAAGACGTGGCTATTTAAATGGAGATATAACACCACTTTTCTCTTTTGGATTTGGATTAAGTTATACTACTTTTGAATATTCAAACTTAAAGATAACACCTGATAGCAATATACTGGGTAAAAAGGCGATATTGCGTGTTGATGTAAAAAATAAAGGAAAAATTAAAGGAGACGAAATTGTTCAATTATATATTCATGATAAAATAGCAACACGAACACGTCCGGTAAAAGAGTTAAAAGGTTTTGAAAGAATTACTTTAAAAGCGGGGGAGACAAAAACGGTAGAATTTGAAATAGGTTTTGAAGATCTGAAACTTTATAACCAATATAAAAAGTGGGTAGTTGAGCCTGGTGAATTTGATATTATGGTGGGATCATCATCGGATAATCTTGACACGGTTTTATATACAATTATCGATAAATAAAAAATAAACAAAAACTTTTCACAATGTATTTAATAGGTATCGATTTAGGAAGTTCATCAGTAAAAGCATCACTTGTGAATGGTAATGATGGTAGTTTGGTTGCTTCAGAATTTTTTCCGAAAACGGAGATGACCATAACAGCTATTAAAAAAGGATGGGCAGAGCAGTCACCGGATATGTGGTGGAAGTATATAAAAATGGTAATTCAAAAGGTTTTAAAGAAATCAGAAATTAATAAAGAGGAGATAAAAGCAATAGGAATATCATATCAGATGCATGGTTTGGTTGCTGTTGATAAAAATGGAGAACCGGTACGTGATTCTATAATATGGTGCGATAGCAGAGCTGTTAAAATTGGCGATAGTGCTTTTCAACAACTTGGTTCTGATTTTTGTTTAGGTCATTACCTGAATTCACCGGGAAATTTTACGGCATCAAAGCTTAAATGGGTAAAAGAGAATGAACCTTTTATCTATGAAAAGATAGATAAAATAATGCTCCCCGGAGATTATATTGCGTATAAACTAACCGGTAAAGCCAAAACAACAATTTCAGGATTATCAGAAGGAATTCTTTGGGATTTTAAACAAAATTCTATTGCAAAAGAGTTATTAAAGAATTATGGTATGGATGAATCTCTTATTCCTGAAATAACAGATACGTTCTCAAATCAAGGAACAATATTAAAAGAAGTTGCTGAGGAATTGGGTTTATCAAAAAATACAATTATTAGCTATCGTAGTGGTGATCAGCCTAATAATGCTCTTTCCTTAAATGTTTTTGAACCTGGTGAAGTTGCAGCAACTGCCGGAACATCAGGTGTTGTTTATGGCATTAGTGATACTGTTACTTATGATCCTCTATCACGTGTAAATACCTTTGCTCATGTAAACCATACCTCAGATAAGAATCGCCTGGGTGTACTTTTATGTATCAATGGAACAGGAATTCTTAATTCATGGGTGCAAAAGAATATTACTACATCATTGTCATATCAGCAAATGAATGAACTGGCTTCAAAAGTATCTGTTGGATCAGATGGATTGATCATTTTCCCCTTTGGTAATGGAGCAGAGAGGGTGCTAAACAATCAAGATCTTGGAGCTCAAATTCATAATCTTGATTTTAACAGGCATCACCAAAGTAATATTGTACGTGCTGCCCAGGAAGGTATTGTTTTTTCTTTTCATTACGGACTTAAAATAATGGAAAATACAGGTATAAAACCTAAAATTATTAGAGCAGGAAATGCCAATATGTTTTTGAGCACTATTTTTAGTGAAACTTTGGCAAACCTAACGCAAACTCCTGTTGAATTATATAATACTGATGGAGCAAAAGGAGCTGCATTGGCAGCCGGAATAGGTGCGGGATATTACAGATCAACAAAAGAAGCCTTTTCTAATCTTAAAATTATTAAAACAATTAATCCCATAATGAATAAGCATCATGAATATTTAAATGCCTATAATGTATGGGAAAAACTATTGGCAAAACAATTACAAACGGATAATTAAGTTTAAAATATAGCATCAAATAAAATTTATAGTAATATTAAAAAAAAAGCAATGAGTAAACTTGTAATCGGAAATAAAGAATATTTCAAAGGAATTGGGAAAATTGAATTTGAAGGAAAAGAATCAAAAAATCCTTTAGCTTTTCGCTATTATGATGAGACTAAAGTTGTAAATGGTAAAACCCTAAAAGAGCATCTTAAATTTGCAGTTGCTTATTGGCATTCGTTTTGTGGAACAGGTGGAGATCCTTTTGGAGCTGGAACCCGACCTATGCCATGGTTAAGTTCAACAGATCCAATTCAACAGGCTAAAGATAAAATGGATGCTGCATTTGAAGTTTTTACAAAATTAGGCACACCCTATTATTGTTTTCATGATACGGATCTGGTAGCTGAAGGAAATTCAGTAGATGAATCAGGAAAAAGACTTCAAACAATTGTTGAATATGCAAAACAAAAACAAAAGGATTCGGGAGTAAAATTGCTTTGGGGTACAGCCAATGTTTTTTCAAATCCACGGTATATGAACGGTGCATCAACAAATCCTAATTTTGATGTAATTGCTTATGCCGGGTCTCAAGTAAAAAATGCTTTAGATGCCACTATTGCATTGGGAGGTAAAGGTTATGTATTTTGGGGAGGCAGAGAAGGTTATATGTCATTACTAAATACAAATATGAAAAAAGAGCTGGAGCATATGGCTCGTTTTTTACATATGGCGAAAGATTATGGTCGTAAAAATGGATTTAAGGGTAAGTTTTTTATTGAACCTAAACCCATGGAGCCTTCAAAACATCAATATGATTTTGACTCAGCAACTGTTATTAATTTTTTGCGTGAGTTTGATCTTTTAGATGATTTCGCTTTAAATATTGAGGTGAATCACGCAACTTTGGCACAACATACTTTTCAGCATGAACTTCAGGTAGCTGCTGATAGTAATCTGTTGGGTAGTATTGATGCCAATCGGGGTGATTATCAAAATGGTTGGGATACTGACCAATTTCCTATAAATGTATATGAGCTTGTAGAAGCAATGCTGGTAATAAATAAGGCAGGAGGTATTCAACATGGAGGAATTAACTTTGATGCAAAAGTCAGAAGAAATTCCACAGATGGTGAAGATCTTTTTATTGCACATATTGCTGGGATGGACGCCTTTGCCCGTGCATTTTTAATTGCGGATGAAATGCTTAAAAACTCTGATTATTTAAAAATGCGTGATTTGCGTTATGCCAGTTTTAATACCGGAAATGGTAAAGCATTTGAAGATGGAAAATTGAGTCTTGAAGATCTACATAAAATTGCTTCAAAATCTAATGAACCAAATCAGATAAGTGGTAAACAAGAACTATATGAAGCCTTAATTAACATGTATTTGTAAACCAACAGTTTGATAAGTTTTTATAACGAATGCTTAATATTTAATCTATGAAAGATAGTAATAACAATATTTTTTTAATTGGAATAACACTAACGGCTACTCTGGGAGGTTTGCTTTTTGGCTATGACACAGCTGTAATTTCCGGAGCCGAAGGTCCTTTAAAATCTTTTTTTATAACACCTTTATTATCAGATAGTAGTGCCGCCACTTCGGTAATTACAATATTTAAAACAGTTGGAATAATAAGCTTTTTAATAATTTTTGCCTTGTTATTATCTTTTATAAAAAAGCTCTTTATCACACCTTCACGAATAATTATTAACACTTTAATTGCAGGGGTATTTATATATGCACTTGTTTATTATCTGTTCTTAAGGCATGGGAATGAGCTGGATGAAAGTCTGATCAATACAATTCACGGTTTTAATATTTCCAGCGCATTAATTGGTTGTATAATAGGGGGTTCACTAGGTGGATATATTAGTCAAAGTATAGGAAGAAAAAAAGGATTAATAATTGCTGCATTCTTATTTTTGATATCAGCTATTGGTTCTGCTATGCCTGATAAATTTAACTTTTTGGGCACTGAAGTACTGGGAATGTTTATGATCTATCGTATAATTGGAGGTATTGGCGTGGGTATTGCTTCAATGCTTTCACCTATGTACATCGCTGAAATAGCACCTGCAAAAATACGAGGTCGTTTGGTTTCGTTTAATCAGTTTGCCATTATTTTCGGAATGTTAATAGTTTATTTTGTTAATTATTTTATAGCAAAAGGGCAAACACAAGAGTGGATTGATGCTGTTGGCTGGCGATGGATGTTTGCTTCAGAAGTTATTCCTGCATCTATGTTCTTATTTTTCTTATTTTTTGTTCCTGAATCACCACGTTATTTAATGTATTCTGATAAAGATGAAGAGGCTAAAGAAGTCTTGACTAAAATTGTTGGAAATAAAAGAACTGAATCTGTTTTTGCTGAAATAAAAAAGTCGTTAATCGAAAAAAATGCACCCTGGCTGTCTTTTGGAAAATTAGTTATTGTTATTGGTATTTTTCTATCTGTTTTTCAGCAATTTGTTGGAATAAACGTTGTTCTGTATTATGCTCCTTCAATCTTTAAATCAATTGGAGCAGGTACCGATACCGCCTTATTACAAACAATTATTGTAGGTTTTGTGAACTTATTATTTACGATTGTTGCTATATTGACGGTTGATAAATTTGGACGAAAACCGCTACAAATTATTGGTGCACTTGGAATGATGGTTGGTATGACTGGACTAGGAATGGTATTTTATTTGCAAATTGGCGGAATAAGTGCTTTAATATTTATGTTGTTCTATGTAGCAAGTTTCGCAGTTTCATGGGGTCCTATTACCTGGGTATTATTATCTGAGATCTTCCCAAATAGTATCAAAGGTGCAATGGCAATTGCTGTTGCTGCTCAATGGTTGGCCAACCTATTGGTATCAACTACTTTTCCTATGATGAATGACAGTACATGGTTAACCGATAAATTCCATAATGGTTTTGCCTATTGGATCTATGGTTTTATGAGTTTGTTGGCAGCAATATTTGTTTGGAAATTTGTACCTGAAACCAAAGGGAAATCACTGGAAGAAATTGAATTATTTTGGAATAAAAAATAAAAAAAATGAAGAGATATTATTTACTATTGATCGTATTTACATTATTAGTTTCATGTACTAATAAGAATTCTGAAATCATATTACCCTCACTTTTTAGTGATCATATGGTATTACAACAAAATACGAATGCTCCCATATGGGGATGGGCAACTCCTGGTGTTAGTATTAAATTATCAACTTCATGGGATATAGTTATGAAAACCACCACTGATAAAGATGGAAAATGGTTAGTAGAGATTCCAACACCAAAATATGGAGGGCCATATCAAATTTCTATTAGTGCAGGGGATTCTATTAAAACAATTAAGGATGTTTTAATAGGGGAGGTTTGGTTAGCTTCCGGTCAGTCAAATATGGAAATGCCTGTAAAAGGATGGGGTGCAGAAATGCCAATTGATAGTTCAGCTCAAGAGATTGCATCTTCAGATAATTATCAAATACGCATGTTTACTGTACAAAGAAAAAAGAGCTATAATTCTGAAAAGGATTGTATTGGCGAATGGAAAGATTCAAATCCAAAAAACACAGGAGATTTTTCTGCTACAGCTTATTTCTTTGCTAAAAATCTTCATAAAAATTTGAAAGTACCGATTGGAATTATCCATTCCAGCTGGGGCGGAACCCCTGCAGAGGCATGGACTTCAAAAGAATTTGTTTCAAAAGTTAAAGGTTTTGAAGATGCTGATAAAAAACTTATTGATTCAAAGATCAATCAGGAAAAAATAACTGTCTGGTTGAATAATCTAAAAAAAATTGACTTTGATGAAGCTCTTAAAAATAGTTTTAAGGATGAAAAAAATGATAAGGAATATAGTTCAGGTAATTTTAATGATTCCGACTGGAAAGAAATGACGCTTCCTGCCTATTGGGAAACAAAGCAACTTCAAAATTTTAATGGTTTAGTATGGTTTAGAAAAGATTTTAATATTCCCAAAGGTACCAGTCTTAAAAATCTAAAACTCTATCTAGGAAAAATTGATGATATGGATGAAACTTATATCAATGGTAAAAAAATAGGTAGTCAGCTTAAAACAGGTTTTTGGGATACAGAAAGACTTTACCCTATTGATGATCAGATCTTACAAGAGGGTAAAAATACCATCAGTGTTAAAGTGATCGATAATTATGGAGGAGGAGGAATCTATGGAGATAAAGACATTGCTATTATAAATAATAAAAATAAAACTCTTGTCAATCTCTCTGGAAAATGGAAATATAAACCTGTTGGAGTTATTACAGATGGAAATATTTACTTTTTTAATAAAAAGAATCCATTTTCTGAACTACCAAAAAGTACTTATTCATTAAGTGAACATAGCCCAAGTATTTTATATAACGCTATGATAGCACCTTTAGTTCCTTATACCATCAAAGGAGCTATTTGGTATCAGGGAGAATCAAATGTTGGCAGAGCAAAACAATATGAAACACTCTTTCCAACCATGATCAAAAGTTGGAGAAAAGTATGGGATATTGGTGATTTCCCATTTTATTATGTGCAGATCGCACCTTACAATTATAGTAAAACAGATACTACAAATGCCGCAGAATTACGTTTTGCTCAATTCCTTTCTTTAAAGGAAAATAATGTTGGAATGGTAGTAACAACGGATATTGGTGATGTAAATGATATTCATCCTTCTAATAAACTGGATGTAGGAAAACGACTTGCCTTATGGGCACTAAATAAAACTTATGGGAATAATACAATTGTTTATTCAGGACCATTGTTTAAAGATGTTGAGTTTAAAAAAAATAAAGCAATCATTAGTTTTACAAATATTAGTAGTGGTTTGATTTGCAAAGGAAATGAATTAAATTATTTTGAAATAGCAGGTAATGATTTAAAATTTTATAAAGCAAATGCAAAAATTGAAAATGATAAAGTGATTGTATGGTCGGCGCAGGTTAAAAAACCGCTGTATGTTAGATTTGGTTGGAAAAATAATGCAGAACCTAACTTTTTTAATAAATCAGGCTTACCGGGTTCTCCTTTTCAGAATCAGTAATTTTCATGAATGGATACTGATAAATTAATCAACCACTATTTGAATTTGACTGTTTAGATTATTCTCTGCTTTTACACTTAGGTTTATCATTCCTGTTTTACCATTTGATCGAATAATGACCAATCCACGACCATTGTATAAGTTAAATAAGTGATCCTGAATACTTCCTTCAATATGCGGATTGCTATTTCCCGCTGCGATGAGTTCACCTTCTCCTGTAACTTCCGCTTCAATTGCAAGTGTAGATATTGGAACAATATTATTGTTACTGTCAACAACAGATACATGTATATAAACAATTTCGTTACGATCAGCTTTTAGGGTATGTCTTTCTGTTTTTAGAATTAATTTTGCTGGTTTGCCTGCTGTTTTTAAAATTTTGGACACTGTAGTATTGTCTGTTTTAATACCTGTAGCTTTTAGTTCTCCTTTTTGATAGGGGACTTTAAATGTTGCTGTAATTCCAGTTTCCTGATCTATTTTCTTTTCACCAATGATCTTACCATTAAGCTCTAGCTTTACCTTCGAACATGAAGAATAGACGTTCACGCTAAGTGTATCACCTTCTTTACCAGTCCAGTTCCAATGATTCAACTCTTTGGGCCAACCCCAATAGCTTATATGTTCAAATTTTTTAACTGGAATTGGTTCATGAACTAATATCTCCAACTCACTATTATGCCAAACAACATCACGATATAATGATTGTGGTTTTTTATTTCCTATAAGATCAATATCACCACACCAGGCGTTAAACCAAGGCCATCCCGGAAGTGACATCCATTCTTCTTTATCATCTTTTTGATATTCAGAATATCCTATACCCGATTCACCTAAATAATCCATTCCGGTCCAAACAAAATCACCAATTACGTATGGGTGCTTTTCGACCATCTTCCAATTTTCAAAAGCATCTTTTGCAATTGATTCTGAACCATACATAATTCTATTTGGATATAGCTTGTGGTCGGATTCATATTTTTCATATTTATAATTATAACCGGCAATATCCATCACTTCAAAGGCTGCAGGTGAATGCTCTTCCCAGTTTTGATCCGGATTATCCCAAAAGTGACAAATAGCCTGCGTAGTAGGTCGGCTATCATCCAGTTTTTTGATCTTATTTACCAACATTTTTGCAATCTCTATACCACGTGATTTTGCTCTTTCCGAAATTTCGTTACCATAGCTCCACATAATAATGCTAGGGTGGTTCCTGTCTCTAAGCATCATAGATTCAATATCTTTTTCCCAATAATCATTAAAATAAAGATGGTAATCATTTTTTCTCTTTTTCTGTTCCCACATATCAAAAGCCTCATCAATTACCAACATACCCAGTTCATCACATGCATCAAGAAATAATTTTGATGGCGGGTTATGACTTGTACGGATGGCATTATAACCGTTCTTTTTCATTATTTCTACTTTGCGATATTCGGCACGTTTAAATGCAGCAGCCCCAAGTAATCCATTGTCGTGATGTATACATGCACCTTTTAAAAGTACTTCCTTGCCATTTAGTACGAAACCTTTTTCAACTGAATACGATATGGAACGAATTCCAAAATTTATTACATATTCATCTACTTGTTGTTTATTATGGTAAACCATCACCTTAGCAGTATATAGGTTGGGTGATTCTAAAT
>JAOZTG010000029.1:6748-25341 GCA_029939235.1 Flavobacteriaceae bacterium | reverse complement strand
CTACGCCAGCAGGCGAGCTTTAGGAACGAGGTCAAATCAAGTATTTTTTACAATCTTTCTTTTAACCCTTGATTCGCACTACTAGCAAAAAACAAATTCCTTATAATTTTTTGCAAGACCTTTACCTTTATCAAATGCTTCCAGATTGAGGTTTATTATTTTCTCACTTTTATTTTTAAAAAGAGTTTTTATGGCATTTTGCAAACTTAATTCAGATAAAGGAATTAATGTGGAAGCAGCGCCAAGAAGTATCATATTTGCTGCTTTTGAATTTCCAAGTTCTTTCGCCACATCTGTTGCCTTGATGATGATATGATTTGGATAGGACATGATCTGTTTGTACAAATTATCTTTTTTTGGATAATCTAAAATATTTTCAAAGGTTTTGGAATCGGTAATTAACCAGCCGCCTTTCTTCAAATACGGTATATGACGTAACAGCTCCATTGGTTCGACAGATAAGATCATATCAGCGGATCCTTTTGGGATCAGATCAGAAAAAATCTCATTCTCTGAGATTCTGACATGGGATAAAACTGCACCTCCACGCTGACTCATACCGTGAACTTCAGATTGTTTAACATTTAAATTTTCGCTCAAGGCTGCAGTATCTAAAACTGCCGCAATAGTTAAAATTCCTTGACCCCCTACACCTGATAATATTATATTTGTATTCATAGGATTTAATTTAATGATGCTATTTTTTGTTTGATCTCTTCTTTTTTATCTCTTGATAACCTAACACATGCTCTTTGTGCAATAATGATGGAAACCCCTTTATAATTTAATTCTTTACGTAATACTTCCACAATTTCATTGTGATTTTTCTTTAAAGGAACTACCATTTTTAAATGCTCGGGATGTACTCCAATACCCAGGCAAATACTTTTTATTCTGCCTAAAGCAGAAGAATCCTGTGCTCCTGTCATTGCAACAGCCGAATTATCAGAAATAATAATCGTAATGGGTGAGTTTTCATAAACGGCATCTAATAAACCGGTCATTCCGGAGTGTGTAAAAGTGGAATCGCCAATAACTGCAATTGCATTTTCTAAACCGGCATCTGCTGCTCCCTTTGCCATAGTGATAGAGGCTCCCATATCAATCAGTGTATTGATCGAGTTAAGTGGGGGCAATGCTCCCAGGGCATAACAACCAATATCTCCAAATACATTTTTGTTTCCTATTTCTGGAATCAACTCATTTATTACATTGAACACGTCCGTATGACCACAACCATCACAAAGTTGAGGTGGTCTTCCCTGAACAATTTCAGGAACATCAATTGTATTATTTTGGAAAAATCCGGTGGCCTGACCAACTGTATTTGGGTTCAACTCTCCTGTTAAAGGTAATTCACCACTTAATTTCCCCTTAATTTTTCCATTTTCATCAAAATAATCGCTTAATAATTCTTCAATGATAGGATACCCTTCTTCTACCACTAAAATTTTATCACAATGATTGTAAATTTCTTTTACTTTTTCTTTTGGAATTGGATATTGAGATATTTTCAAAACAGAATAAAACTCTTTGTTTTCCCCTATATTTTCCATCACATAATTATACGCAATTCCACTGGCAATAATTCCTAAAGATCTGTCTTCACTTAAACATAATTTATTATAATGTGAATTCTCTGAACTTTTTAAAAGTAATTTCTTCTTTTGAACAAGTTTTTCAAATTGTATTTTTGCATTTGAAGGAATTAAAGCGAATCGGGTAGTGTCTACCGGTAATTGTATTCCGTTTTGTGTTCGTCTTTCTTTAAAAATGACACCGGATCTTGAATGAGATAAACGGGTAACCATTCTTATCAAAACTGGTAGTTTTAATTCTTCCGATAGCTCGAAAGCGTAATGCATGATATTATATGCATCTTGTTGATTGGATGGTTCTAAGATCGGAATCATGGCAAATTTCCCATAAAATCTGGAATCTTGTTCATTTTGTGAGGAATGCATAGAAGGATCATCAGCAACTACTACCACTAAACCACCATTGATTCCCGAAACTGCCATATTCATAAAAACATCGGAAGCAACATTTAATCCAACATGTTTCATAACTACCATAGACCTTTTACCAGTATATGACATTCCCAAAGCAGCTTCCATGGCTGTTTTTTCATTAACCGACCATGTAGAGTGAATGTTTAAACTTTTTGCAGTTTTGGATCTTTGGATATACTCGGTAATTTCGGTAGAAGGTGTTCCGGGATATGCATAAACCCCTGATAATCCAGCATCAATTGCTCCTTGGGCAAGAGCTTCATTTCCAAGAACCAGTTTCTTCATTTTTTCAATTTTAATTTTTTTGATTGGGTAAATATATTAGATTTAAGAAACTATTTTTATGATTTTCATCATACTAATTATTTGCAAACTGAGTTTGTCTAACAAGATTTATGTATGTGAAAAGTTGATTATTGAAAAGAGTGACGAAGAAAAAAGAAGTGTATAAAAATACAAATTCCGGTCGATAATAAAATAGGGGGAGAAAAATTATCGACCGGGAAAATGCTATTGTTAACTTATATAACGACTAAAGCTGTTAGAATATTGTATTTTATTGTAATAAAAATTACAATAAGTTTATTTTATCTTAATTTTTTGTCAAATTAGAAAGAACGAAGTTTAAGAATATTTTGTTTTATAGCTTATAATAATTTTTTAACAGCTTGTAAATCAGATATATATAATATAATTAAAATCATTTAATATAAAAGGTGGTCATAGTTTATTAAAATAAAATATTTTGATAAAAAATGTAATAAATATGATTTATTTTAGAAAATAAGATATAATAATTGTATTAAAAGTACTAAAATGGGTCTTATTATGTACTAAAAAATCAATGAAAAGTCGAATAGAACCTGTTATTATTTTTAATCATTCTAATTAAAGGATTAAAATCTGTATGAGAAATTCATATTTTGTAAAAACAAATTCTTATTAAAAAAAGAGCAGTATAAAAAAAAGCATCATCTGATTAATAATAAAATAGGGGGACAAAAGCATCGACCGGGAAAATGCTATTGTTATCCTACATAGCATATAAACCTATTTAAATATTGTATTGTGATAATATATTTTTTAAGATAGTATTTTGAGAGCAAATATTTTAGCACAAAAAAATAGTTAAAAATATTCCAAAAATCCTATAAAAATTGTTTGAAAATTCAAACTAAATTATGTTTTACAATTTTAGTCTACAGATACTAGTACAACTCTGTTAAGTTGGCACCACGGAAATAGTGCATCAAGATCTCCTTGTAGGAATAGTTCTTTTCACCCATTACGGCAGCACCTATTTGACATAAACCAACACCATGTCCCCAGCCAGCACCATGTAAATTGAATTTTTGAGGAATACCTTTCACTATATCTTCTTTTTTAATTGTAAAAGCAGAACTGTATAGATGAGAATCGCTCAGTATTCTTCTAATCTCAAGTTCTTTTCCAATTGTCTTTGTCAGTTTTGATCCCACAATCTTCAGCTTGATCAATCTGGATGAATTGCCTCGTTCAACCGGGATTAGATCGATGATGTTACCAAAATCAAATTCGGATCGGGTATTGATCAGTTTAGTAATCTCTTCCTGAGTGTAGGAAATCTCCCATCTGTAAAAATCACTGGCAGAATGGTCGTAGTCATTCAGGACCTGACTTAAGATTTTTTCATCGGTAGTGTTGCAAAAAGCATCAGGGTTGCTGTTGATAAATTCTTCAGCTACCGTTTCCACTTTCAGATCAAGGGTTTCTTTTACATTCTTTTTATCGAGATCGGGAAATGATTGTAGATATGGGTGATCTACTTCTTCCCAGCAATTTTCAAATTTCTCAGTATATCCACCACAACACTTTGAAAAACGGGCATCTGAAATCTGATCTTTATACATGAGTACAAGCCCTTTGGTAGCCTTGATAGCCTTGATTACATTGTTATTGTGTGCCCTAGTAGTACCTTGATAGCGTTGACAATGGTCATCAGCACAAACATGAAAATGATGGTGGTCTTCACGGTCATACCAACGAATGTATTCATCTTTTTTTTCGTGTATAAGCTGATAGGTTTGATTATCTTTTTCCAATTGATTCTGTTTTTCAATCTGTGCAAGTAACCAACTACGTGAGATAACGGCATGCGATTTTAGTAATTCAAGAGAGCTGTCACCACGCATCTCGGAGGAGATTACGCTGTAAAGGTAATTCTCAATGGGAAGGATATTGATTAGCTGAATTTTACCGTTGATGATCATCAGTTTGATATCTCCCTGAAATTTTTGGACTTCCTTTTGTTCCCAATGAAACCCAATACCGATCACTACGTCCTTTACCTTGCAGGCATTCTTATCAAAATTGGCAGGTATAAAGATAATTTCATCATTATCAAAATGATATGACTTTTCATCCTGTTTCAGGATAATCTGCCCATCTTTGCTTGTTATTTGTAAATTGCCTGAAAAGATTGAGTCAGAAAGGGTAGCGTTGTAATTTCCTTCAAGGATGAATTCAATTTTGTCACTTATAAGGATACCAACTTCTACTTTGGGAGCTTTCATGGGATGCTATTTTATTAAATGTATAATATATCAGGATAATATAATCAAAAAAATCAGATTTAAAGAAGCATTATATTTATGATTCTAAATTCTTTATTAAACTGTTGAAATCTTCTTTATTGATTGTGATTTGTTGGAAGATATCGTAAATATCTTCTTTAGTGAACTTATTAAAATCTTTTTCAAGTGGTGTGATTAAAGTCCCTCCCATATCTACCGATGCCGGACTCAATAAGATGTTATCATCGCCTTCAGCGGAAAACTGCCAGGGACGATGCAATTTTCGAATAAATACAAAAACTAGGTGTTTTCCATCAATAAAATAGGATAACATGTTGAGCATTGGTGCTTCGCCATTCTGGAGTTTTTCACCAAAATTATGGATCTTTTGAAAAACTGTGTTCAACGCTTCTTTATCCGTTCCTTTTAAAACGATATAGCGCCTCAATCCATCATCAACAGCTGTTATATCAATATGTTCAGGGCTTTTAAAGATTTTTCCGTACAGGTCAACCATAATTTTCCAGTCTTTTTCTATAGGTAAAAACCCAAGGTTACCGGCCTGAAAGTGCAGGTGGTCAGGTGCTGAAGCTCCACATTTAGGACCGTTGTAAAAGAGTACAGATTTGGGAAGATCCTCACTAAGTGATAGGAAGTTTGTAAACTCTGTTTTGATCTGCTGGTCGACATGCACCATATAGGAGATAGTAAAATGTTTTTTAAAGATCGGAAATGGATTTACAAGAATATCGTATTGCTTCTTCCATCGTACTTCGGTTTGTACTTCGGGGCGATTGGCTTTACAAAGGAAACACTTTCGTTCCTTGATGGTTTTGTCATCTACTTTTGCAGCTGACGACGTAATCCTTTTTGGGTTGAATTGAACCTTAATGTCAAACCCATTAAATTGAAATGTTTTTAACCGTGCATTTTCAAGTCCATTACGGTTGTCTGCAAACATTTTCCAGTCTTTCAACTGATTTTCGTATAATTTATTGGCTTTTTCCTGATAGGACATATTTTTAAGATTTTAAAAATTTTTTGCAATGCTGTTCATTCCATTCATTTCTGTCAGGTGATTATTGGAAAACTTTAAGGTTAATCCGATATTTATTTTTGTTTGGTAACCAAAATCTTACGGGCTTTAAATTCGTACGAACGCAGTCTGTCTTTATAAAGATTATGAGCATTCATTTGCTCAATACTCAGGGAAGCATCCGAGTTTTCTTCCCAGCGTCGCACCAGGTAAACCGAATCGTAAACACGACCGATTTGATGGTTACGGGAAATGGAAAGTCCTAAGCCATAATCCTCACCGTAATTTACATTGGGGATTTTGATATCACGCAACATTGGGGTGTAAAAACCTCGTGGTGCACCAAGCCCGTTTATACGCAAGGCATTGTTTCTGCCGTTTTCAGGGGTCCATTCCTTGTGGTCAATAAGCCCAGGAGGAATTTCATTAAGATTGGCATCAGTAATGGTGTACGAACCAATTACCATAGCAGCATTTTCTTTATAGAAGGCATTAACCATTCTTTCAAGTGTTTTGCCATCAGGAGTGTACACATCATCAGAATCTAGTTGGATAGAAAATTTTCCACATTCTTTACGGTGAACTCCTAGGTTCCAGCAGCCACCTATTCCCAGATCAGTTCTTTCCGGAATAACATGGATGATTTTGTCACTGCCAAATTCTTTTACCAGTTTTTGAAGGATCCCAGTAGTCTTATCGGTAGAATGGTTATCGACAACAATAAGGTTAAAATCGAAATTGACTTTTTGAGCCATAACCGAACGTACAGCATCTTCAATGGTTTTTTCACGGTCACGAACCGGAATGATTACAGATGCTTCTTTAGGAAAATTATCCTCATCGAAACTCATTTCGGTAAACTCAGGTTTTAACCAGGCATCTACTTCCTTTAAGTATTTAGTAACAACCTTTTCCATTTCGATCTGAACATCTCGATTTGCCGGATCAACGTAGTCGAAGATTTTCTTTCCGGAAGCGCGTGTGTCAACTTCATTCTGTGAATACAGAAATTCAGCAATATGTTCGATATCCCAGTTCTTTGAAATGGAAAGTCTCATGCTGTATATTCCCGAATGCTCATATTCTTCCGTAAAATTAGTGACAGTCTCTTTTAAGGCTTTTGAATTGATAAATAATAAGGAACCAAAGTTGAAATCATCACGTAGTGAGCCTATCTGATATTCAATTACAGGATGTTTTACCTGCTTACCATCGATGATATCATAATAATGAGAATATACGATTCCTGCATTTGTACTACTTGCAATATATTCAAATCGTTCCAATGTAAAGTATCCCATATTGATGTTTACTTCTTTGGTAATAATCATGCTGTATTCAGCATCTGATTGATTGGCAATGGTCTTTATAGATGCAGAGGATGCTATGTTTTCCAACACCAGTTTCCGACATTTCAGACTGGGTTCTTTTATGTCTTTTTGCGTGATAAGGAATATCTTCTTTACGAGATTGTTGGCTTCAAGTTCTTTGATGAACTCATCTTGGCTTTTCCCTACATATGGGAGAAAAATATTTATCTTGGCACTCATTCGTATCTTTTTTAAGATTTATTAATTTTTATAAGATGCTTATATTTGCAAAAATACGCAAAAATACTTAGAATATTGCATGATTTTATTAGAGCTTTTATACAGTATATCATATTGAAATACAATTTAATATAAAATATATTTAGCTAATTTATGAAAAAATTATTTTATGACATTTCGGATGTTATTATAAATATGCCGATATTTGCATAGATGTCTTTACTTTTGTATAACTATTTTAATTATATAAAAAATATTTATTAATTGTTCAAAATCAATTATCATGAAAAAAGTCTTATTACTCTTATTCTTCTTTACCGGAATTGCTGAACTAAACGCTCAAACTGTTCTCACAGGATTAGAAGTGATTCATCAAAACAATTTTGATATTTTGAAAGGGAAGCGTGTAGGATTGATTACCAATCCAACCGGGGTAGATAGGAATTTGGAATCGACTATCGATATCTTTTTTAAATCGAAGGAAGTAAACCTGCAAGCATTGTATGGGCCGGAGCACGGTGTCAGGGGAGATTACTCAGCTGGAGTTGATATTGACGACAATGACCGGGATCCAAAAACAGGATTGAAAGTGTACAGTCTTTATGGAAAAACCAGAAAACCCACTAAAGAGATGTTACAAGGGATTGATGTCCTGGTGTATGATATCCAGGATATTGGCTCACGTTCCTATACTTATATCAGTACACTGGGGCTGGCAATGGAGGCTGCTGCTGAGAACAATATCAAGTTTGTAGTGCTCGACAGACCAAACCCACTTGGTGGTGAAAAAATGGAAGGGATGATCACTGAGCCTGAATTCACTTCGTTTGTAAGTCAGTTTCCAATACCCTATATACACGGACTTACAGTTGGAGAACTAGCTATATTTCTTAACGAAGAGAGGTTGTTAAAAAATAGTGTTCACTGCGATCTTAATGTGGTAAAGATGAAAAACTGGAAACGCTCTATGACTTTTGAGGATACAGGTTTGCTTTGGGTGTCTTCCTCACCACACATTCCACATGCTCAATCAGCTGTGTACTATCCTGTGTCTGGAATTCTGGGTGAATTGTACGTATATAGTATCGGTGTAGGTTATCCGTTACCATTTGAACTTTTTGCGGCTGATTGGATTGATGCTGACTTATTTAACCAAAAAATGAATGCTCTTAACATTCCGGGAACTTTGTTTCGACCAATCCATTTCAAACCTTATTACAGCACATTTAAAGGAGAACTTGTACATGGTGTTCAGGTATATTTTACCGATTATAAAAAAGCACCGCTTTCACTGATCCAGTTTTATGTACTGCAGGAATTACATAAATTGTATCCAGATAAGGATGTTTTTAAGCTTTGTGACCCTTCACGGCACAAGATGTTTGATAAGGTGTGCGGTAGCGACAAGATTCGTAAAACTTTTGAGAAAAAGTGGAGAGTTGAGGATATTGAAAAGTTATGGATTAAAGATATTGAACCCTTCAGGGAAAAGGTTAAAAAGCACTTTCTGTATCAGTAAAAATAAGATACTTTTAAATAAAAAATGAGTTTCTCCATATATTAGAGAAACTCATTTTTTTACTATTTTTTTGTTATTCGGCCTTTTTACCAAAGCTTGGATCAATATGTACAAATTTATAAAGGATCACCATAGGTAACAGGCAAATTAGTACCCAAAGAAAGAAGTTACTGTATCCTAACATTTCCTGTAGCCAACCGCTAACCATTCCTGGCAACATCATTCCAAGTGCCATAAATCCAGTTGTAAAAGCAAAATGAGCGGTTTTATACTTCCCACTGTTTCTTGCGATGTATATCATGTACATCATATATGCGGTAAATCCAAAACCGTAACCAAACTGCTCTAAAGCAATGGCTCCTCCAATCAGAAAGTCGGATTGAGGTTTGAAAAATGCTAATAAAAAATACATACTGTTTGGGATGTTTATGGCTAGAATCATTGGGAAAAACCACTTCTTTAAACCATCTCTCGAAACTATCATTCCACCAAGAATCCCTCCAACGGTGAGCATGGAAACTCCTATGGTACCATAAAAAATACCTACTTTTTCATTGGTTAATGCCAGTCCACCATTTACCAGATCATCAAATAAAAAGGGCTGTGCCAATTTAACCAGCTGAGCTTCACCAAGCCTGAACAACAGTAAAACAGCTATATGAATTCCAATATTTTCAATCTTAAAAAAAGATATGTAAGTTTCCTTAAAATCATTATAAATTGATTTTAATGAAACATTACTCGTTGCTGTTTCTATTTTAGGAAGGCTCCACATATGGTAGATTCCCGCAAGAATCAGATAGACAGCAACTCCGGCAAAAACCTTGGTCCAGGCATCAAAATAATCTCCCCCATTATTGTGGTACAGGTATCCTGAGAACCATACAAGTCCTCCTTGTCCGGCAATCATGGCTACACGGTAAAAAGAGGAACGGATTCCTACATAGAACGATTGTTTTTCTTCCGTAAGGGCATCCATATAGATTCCATCTGCTGCAATATCATGTGTTGCCGAGTTAAATGCTACCAATGCAAGACCTGCAAGTGTTAGTCCTATGAAATTTTCGCTTGGAATAAAATAAGCTGTCAAACCAAAAGCAGCACCCATAATAATTTGAGTAAAGGTGATCCACCAGCGTTTTGTTTTTAAGGCTACTACAACAGGGCTCCAAAGGGGTTTGATCACCCATGGAAGGTTAAGGTAACTTGTGTAGAGAGCAATTTGTGTGTTACTCAAACCAAGATTGGCATACATGGCAACAGCAACACTCATTACAACGATATAAGGAATTCCCATGGTGAAATACAACGATGGGATCCACGACCAAACAGAACTATTTTTCTGAGATTTTAAAATGGCTTTTTGGGTTGATATTGTTGAGGATGTTTTATTGTTCAATTTTTCTAAGTTTTTTTAATGAAGTGCTAATTTAATTTAAAATTTCATGAATAGTGTATATGTGAGTCATTTTTCTCCGTATAAGCAAATGAATCTATATCATTAAAAATTTTTGATTGTATGACCAAATTCTTTGTCTGTAATATGTTTAGTATAAATAACAACGACAAAAAATGGGAGTCCTTAAAATTTATATTTTGGAGTGTAGGATAGCTAAAATATATTTATAAACAACCATATTTTAGTATATTGAAATTATCTAATCTTTTTGGTGTTTTATATTTATTCATAGAAATGATTAATGTTAAGTAGATTGTTTTATACTTTCAAATGGATAAAATAGGATTTATAGATTAGTAAAAAACATCCTGCATAATTTTTTAAAATTTGAATCTTATTTAAGAATTTTTAAAAATCAGGTATTAAAATTTAATTTTTATCAAAAGGATTCTAAATAGTTAATAATGATTAAAAATTTCCCCTTTTATTTCATAAATTTGTAATCCCTAAAAAAAGATATAATATGTCGAAATTTGAATTAAAGTTACCAAAAATGGGTGAAAGTGTTGCAGAGGCAACCATTACAGCCTGGTTGAAGAATGTTGGTGATACTATTGAGCAGGATGATGCTGTTGTTGAAGTAGCAACCGATAAGGTTGACAGTGAAGTGCCCTCTGATGTAGAAGGAACTTTGGTTGAAATATTATATCAGGTAGATGATGTTGTGAAAGTGGGGGAGACCATCGCTATTGTTGAAATTACCGGAGATGAGCAATCACCAGAAAAGGTTATTGAAGAAGAAAGTGTTTCTGTTAAGAAAGAATTGGAAGCTGTTGTGCCGGATGTTGAAACTCTGAAAACCGAAAATGATAAAGTAGAGAAAGCTATTGCAGAGATGAGCTCACCATCAGGCAAGTTTTATTCACCATTGGTAAAAAATATTGCCCGTGCTGAAAATATAAGTATGGATGAACTGGAGGCAATTGTGGGAACAGGAAAAGACCAAAGGGTTACTAAAAATGATATTTTAGCTTATATCGAAAGCAGAAATTTATCACTAAATGATGATTCGGTTCCCGTAGATTATAGTTTAACTAACAAATCAAAAGCATCTAAATCAGTATCAAAACCTCCTGTTTTTGTAGGAGAAGGTGATGAGGTTATCGAAATGACCAGAATGGGAAAATTGATTGCCAAGCACATGGTTGATTCTAAACAAACTTCTCCTCATGTGCAAAGTTTTGTAGAAGTGGATGTTACCAATATTGTTCTTTGGAGGAATAAGGTAAAAGATGCTTTCCTTCAACGTGAAGGTGAAAAAATTACTTTTACTCCAATATTTATGGAAGCTATTGCCAAGTCAATTAGAGATTTTCCAATGATGAATGTCTCATTAGATGGTGATAAGATCATAAAGAAAAAAGACATCAATTTAGGTATGGCAGCTGCTTTAGCAGATGGGAATCTAATTGTCCCTGTAATTAAAAGAGCCGATCAATTGAATTTGGTTGGTATGACCAAGGCAGTTAATGATCTTGCAAAACGAGCCAGAGACGGAAAATTAGATCCGGATGATATACAAGGAGGAACTTTTACAGTTACCAATGTTGGATCTTTTGGAAGTATTATGGGTACTCCAATTATCAATCAGCCACAGGTTGGCATATTGGCTTTGGGTTCTATCCGTAAAATGCCGGCAGTTATTGAAACTCCTGAAGGTGATTTTATAGGTATTCGTCATAAAATGATCATAACACATTCTTACGACCATCGTGTTGTCAATGGTGCTTTGGGTAGTTTATTTACAAAAAGAATTGCGGACCATTTAGAAGCCTGGGATATCAATACAACTTATTAAAAAATGTAATAAATATCTGTCGGTTGACAGATTTTTCTATAAAAAAGACTTAAACTGAGAAATGAAATTAAATCTAAAAAAACCAATTGTATTTTTTGATCTTGAAACAACGGGTATTCAAATAGCATCCGATAGAATTGTGGAGATCTCCATACTAAAAATTTTCCCTAACGGAAATAAAGAAAGTAAAACCTGGAGGGTAAATCCAGAAATGGAAATTCCGAAAGAAGCATCTGATATTCATGGAATCACGAATGAAGATGTTGTGATGGAACCTACTTTTACAGAATTAGCTCCAAAAGTGAGTAAAATGATCGAAGGTTGTGATCTTGCAGGGTTTAACTCTAACAGGTTTGATATTCCGCTTTTGGCAGAAGAGATGTTGCGTGCAAAAATAAATTTTGATATGCAGGATAGAAAAGCAATTGATGTACAGGTTATTTTTCATAAAAAAGAGCAACGTACTTTGGGTGCCGGGTATGCATTCTATTGTGGTAAAGATCTGGAAAATGCCCATTCGGCTGAAGCCGACACCCTGGCAACCTATGAAATATTAGAGGCTCAATTGGATAAATATAAGGATGTTGAAAATGATGTTGATTTTTTAAGTGAGTATTCATCCCATCAAAAACGAGCTGATTTTGCCGGTTTTATATTATTTAATGAGGATAATAAAGAGATCTTTTCTTTTGGAAAGTATAAAGGAAAAACGGTTGAAGAGGTTTTAAGAGCAAACCCGGGATATTTCAACTGGATGCAAAATGCTGATTTTCCGTTGTATACCAAAAGAGTTCTTAAAAGTATTAAAGAGAATATGACAGTAAAGAAAGAAAATACGCTGGAAGATCTTCAAAAAAAATTCAATAAGAAAATATAAACATGTTTGTGAATTTTGAAAGTCTGGCAAGTTCTTCTAAAGTTTGGATATACCAATCCAACAGAGAATTTACGGCAAATGAAGTGAATGAAATAAGCGAAGTTTTAAAAGATTTTGTTGGTTCATGGAAAAGGCACAGCAAAGATCTGAAGGCTTCTTATCAAATTAGGTATAATCAATTTATTATTCTGGCAATTGATGAATCTTATAATAATTTTTCTGGTTGCTCCATTGATGCCTCCACAAATTTGTTTAAAAATATAGAAGAAAAGTATCATGTTGATATGTTCAATAAGTTGAATATCGCATTTAAAAACGGAGATCATATTAACATCGTAACTTTATCTGATTTTCAAAAATATGTTAAAGAGAAAAAAATAAACAAAAAGACCATTGTTTTTAACAATATGATCACTACTAAAAAAGAACTTAAAAATGAATGGGAACTTGCAGCAGAAGATAGTTGGCATAGCAGATATTTTTAATATATTTGCCTGAAATGCTCGAACGACAAATCAATGAATTGATCCTTAGAAAATTTTTGAAACAAACTATTTCTCAAATCTACTATTTTAAAAATTTCTAATGAAAAAAATTATATATCTTATTGTGGTTATGTCTGTTTTTCAGATTAATGCACAGGTTGATCCGTTTAAAACAAATGATAGTATTGCCCAGGTAAAATGGGTGGATAGTTTAATGGCTAAAATGGATGTTGATCAAAAAATTGGTCAGCTGTTTATGGTTGCGGCTTTTTCAAATAAAGATAAAAAACACACCGATTTTATTGAAAATCTTATTGTCAAACACAATTTGGGTAATTTGGTGTTTATGCAGGGGACATCTGAAGGTCATATCAAATGGATAAATAAGTACCAAAGTATAAGTAAAGTTCCTATGCTGATCGCTATCGATGGTGAATGGGGTTTGAATATGAGAATCAAGAACACGATCAATTATCCATACAATATGGCATTGGGGGCTATTAGAGATGATAAAATGATAACCGAATTTGGAAAGAGAATTGGCAGGCATATCAAAAGAATTGGTATTCATGTTAATTTTGCACCGGTTGTTGATATCAATACAAATCCTAAGAATCCGATTATAGGAAACCGTTCTTTTGGGGAAGATAAATACGATGTTACTGAAAAATCTTTGCAATTTGTAAAAGGAATACAAAGTGAAAATGTGATGGCTTGTGCTAAACATTTTCCTGGTCATGGTGATACTTCATTGGATTCTCATAAAACTTTGCCAACGGTTGAATTTTCGGCAGACAGAATAGATGAGGTAGAGTTATATCCTTATTATAAATTGTTTGAGGCTGGATTGGGAGGTATCATGACAGCTCATTTAAGTATTCCAAGTTTAGAGCCAAATACCCAGTTGCCAACATCACTTTCATACAATGTGGTTACAAAAATCGCAAAGGAGAAAATGCAATTTAAAGGTTTGATCTTTACGGATGCTTTGAATATGAAAGGAGCATCAAATTTTGCAAAACCAGGAGAAATTGATCTGCATGCTTTTATGGCAGGTAATGATATATTGCTTTTTCCTGAAAATGTTCCTGCAGCTATTGCTGAAATAAAAAAAGCACTAAACAATAAAACTATCTCAACGGATAGATTGAATGAATCCGTAAGGAAAATATTAAAGGCAAAATACTGGGCAGGTCTAAATAATTACAAACCAGCAATATTGGAAGATGTTAGTAAGGATGTAAATGAAATGGATGATATGGTATTTAACCAAAAGTTGGTAGAAAACTCTGTCACTTTGATTAAAAATAATGGGGTTCTACCTATTAAAGATCTGGTTAACAATAAAGTTGCTTATGTGAAATTAGGAAACAGAAGCAGTAAAAAATTCGTATCACGTTTAAATGATTACACTAAAGTAGATGTGATTGAAGGAAAAAATCTGGATGATATTTTAACCAGATTGAAAAAATATGAAACTGTTATTGTAGGTTTCCACACAACACTTGGTGCCTTTGCAAGTTATAATATTGCAGATGAAGATTTAGTAAAACTACAATCTATTGCAAGAAAACACAGAGTAATATTAGATGTTTTTGCAAGCCCGTACAGTTTGTTAAAGTTAAAGTCATTTACGAATATTGATGCCATTGTAGTTTCATATCAAAGTTCGAATCTTGCTCATGATGTATCTGCTCAAATGATTTTTGGAGCCCTAGATATGAAAGGGAAATTACCGATAAATATCAATGAAGAATTTAAAGTAGGTCACGGACTTTATTTAGCAAATATTAATAGGTTAGGATATTCTTTGCCGGAAGAGGTTGGATTAAGTAGTTATAAATTAAGCAGAATAGATTCAATTGCTAAAGTAGTCATTGACTCTGCAATGGCACCAGGTCTGCAGGTACTGGTTGCCCGATATGGTAAGGTCGTTTACCGTAAGAATTTTGGTTACTACACATATGATAAAAGAAAAAAAGTTACAGATGAGAGTATTTATGATCTGGCTTCGGTAACAAAGATCTTGGGAGGTTTACCAATGATCATGAAAGCAGAGGAAGAGGGTAAGTTTAATTTAGAAACAACTTTAGGAGATCTAATGCCGGTATTGAAAGATAGCAACAAAGATACGATCACTGTAAAAGAAGCATTATCACACTTTGGCAAATTAAAGCCTTATATACCATATTATAAGGTTTTGGTTGAAGGAGATAATAACGATTTGATGCCAGAGTATTTTCACGCTACAAAATCAAGAAAATACAGTATCAAGGTTGCGGATGATATTTATTTAAGAACTGATTATTTAGATACGATCTTTCAATTAATTGCTGATGCACCCCAAAGAGAGAAGTTAAAGTATAAGTATAGTGGATTACCTTTTTATCTGTTTAAAGATTATTTAGAGAAGGAGTACAAGGAACCTTTGGATATATTGAATGATGAAAATTTTTATGCTCCTTTAGGTGCAACAACTTTAACCTATAATCCTTTAGATAAATTTAGAAGGTCACAGATCGTTCCTACAGAAAGAGATGATTTTTTCAGGCATCAATTATTGTGGGGTAATGTGCATGATGAAGGAGCAGCAATGTTAGGTGGTGTAAGTGGAAATGCCGGTTTATTTGCAAATTCAAACGATGTTGCTAAAATGATGCAAATGTATTTGCAAAAAGGATATTATGGTGGTAGAAGTTATCTAAAACCTGAAACAATTGATATGTTTAATACCCGTTATTTTGAAGAAGAGGGTGTAAGAAGAGGTTTGGCTTTTGATAAACCACAATTGGATGATTCAATGGCAACTTGTGGTTGTGTTTCGTTTAAAAGTTTTGGTCATAGTGGTTATACCGGAACTTATACTTTTGTGGATCCGGAAACAGAAATTGTTTATGTATTTCTTTCAAACAGAGTTTATCCAACAAGAGATAATAATAAATTGGGCAGGGAAGATATTCGCCCTAAAGTGCAGGGATTGATCCAGGAGGCGATCATGTATTAGGACTGATGTATAAAGTTTAGCAACAAATTATTTATTTTTATACACATTATCTTTAAAGATTTAGCATTAATTTTAGTGAAATAGAATTTAAGATTCATATAAAATGGAGTTCCTGTTTTATATATTTAACTTATTTATGTAAGTTTATATCTTCAAAACAAAAACATGATTAAAAGGTCAGTTTTCTTAATTCTTTTAATAGTTTTAGCTGTTGTTTTATTCTTTAATCCAAATTTTAAAACAATTGCAGCTGGTGTTGCTATACTCCTTTTTGGAATGATCATGCTGGAAGAAGGATTTCGGGTTTTTACCAAAGGCCCACTTCAAAATATTTTAAAAAAAGCGACCGATAAATTATATAAAAGTATAACCGCGGGTGCAATGGTTACTGCTTTGTTGCAGTCAAGTTCACTGGTTTCTGTGATAACTATTTCATTTATTAGTGCTGGTTTGATCAGCTTATCGGGAGGTATTGGATTGATATTTGGAGCAAATATTGGAACCACTGCTACAGCCTGGCTGGTAGCCGGATTTGGGTTGAAAATAAAGATATCTACATTGGCGATGCCTATGCTAATTTTTGGAATTATTTTTTCATTTCAAAAAAAGGCTTCTTTAAAAGGAATTGGAAATGTATTGGCTGGATTAGGGTTTTTCTTTCTTGGAATCCATTATATGAAAGAAGGATTTGATATTTTTAAACAATATATAGATCTCACACAATATGCAATTCCCGGATTTTTGGGAGTTGTTGTATATACTGGTATTGGAATTATTATTACAACGATACTTCAATCGAGCAGTGCAACCATAGCGTTGATCTTGACAGCATTATCTGCAGGTCAGATTGAATATGAAAATGCGTTGGCCTTGGCTATCGGTGCAAATGTAGGAACAACAATTACTGCAATTTTAGGGTCATTAAGCTCAAATATAGCAGGTAAAAGACTGGCTGGTGCCCATTTTATTTTTAATGTGTCTACCGGAATCGTAACCTTACTTTTTATTTATCCTCTTGCAAATTTGGTAGATTATTTATCTGAATTATTTGGTATCGCTGCTACAGATTATACATTAAAACTAGCCCTTTTTCATACCATTTTTAATGTTTTGGGAGTTTTGCTGATGGTTCCGTTTATCACGAAATTAGAAACGTTTTTGTTGCGATTCTTTAAAGAAAGAGTTGACAAAGATATTGATGAGCCAAAATTTCTTAACGAAGCCGTTTTAGAATTTCCTGGAACTTTGATAACTTCTTTGTTAAAAGAATCAAAGTATTTATATAAAAAAGCCATTTTTGAGATTATTGCACATGCATTGAACATTCATAGAGATGATATTAGATCGGATAAAAAAATAAAAAAAGTAATTAAAAGATCCACGGAAGATATGCATACAGATGTGGAAGATTTATACTATAAAAAAGTAAAAACTATTTACGGTGAGATCATTAAGTACGCAACAAAAGGTCAAAGTTTGTTAAAACTGGATGAAATGCAAAATTCTCATGTTACCAACATAAAAGTTGCAAATAGAAAAATGGTTGAAATTATTAGAGATGTAAGGGAATTGAATAAAAATGTTACTGTTTATTTAAACTCTAATAATGAATATATCAGTAAAGAATATGATAAATTTAGAAAAAAAGTTGTAAAAGTATTACGTATCATCTATCATTTTAGAAAGGAAGGGGATAAAAAAATGTATTATAAACAGCTTTTGAAACTAAAAGAAGATGCAAAAAAGGAGATCCATACAAGTAATAAATCTATCAATAAGTTAATTAGAGAAAATTTAATTACAATTGATATGGCCTCATCACTTGTGAATGATACTGATAATGTTAATGACATGATCAAAAAACTAATATCAGTTGCAGAGCTATTGTATTTGGAAGAAGAATCTTTTTTGGAAAATGAGAATGGTGAATAGTTACTTATGGGTTTTAGTGAGTAGTAAAACGCTTAAAAAACTTAATATCAAATAGATCCATCCAATTGTACTGCCAAAAAAATAAGTTATAATTCCTTTTTGAATAAAATAGAAAATAGGAAAGGCAGTAATGCCGACGGCAAATCTAAAAGTTGAAATATACTCTGTTTGTTTGATGGTTGGTTTGATCTTTTTCCAGATAAGCAATGGAAAGAAACTATTTATACTAACTATTAATTGAAGTAAATTAAATTTATTTTTAGATTTATTACTTTTTTGAGGAGGTGTATTTAGGTTAATGTATTTCAATTTTTCATTTACCTTTTCAGGAAACAAGAATTCATCCGGTTCGAAGTATTGAATGATCTT
>JAOZTG010000029.1:0-6648 GCA_029939235.1 Flavobacteriaceae bacterium | reverse complement strand
TTGTTTTTTAGATTTTTTTGCCCAAAAAAATGAGAGTACCATTCCTGAAAAAATATCCCAAATAGCCCAAAAGGCAACCAATAAAGCCATTCCTCCAAGATCAGAGAAAAAGGAGAAAACCAGTAAAAGTCCTAAACCTGCATTTTGAATACCTGTTTCAATACTCAAAGTTTTTTGATTTATATAAGATAACCCGTTGATCTTTGCAAAATAAAACCCTGCAAAATATAATATAACATTATGAATAATAACCAGATAAACAACGTAATGAATATGCTCTAAAAACACATCCAGATTTTTTGAAAATGCCCCAACAATAAATCCTAAAAAAATCAAAATGGAAACAGGCTTTAATATTTTGGATGATTTAGCTGCAAATTTTGGGTAATAGTGACTAATTAACATTCCAATAACCAGGGGGATACCCAATATTATAATAACCAGATTTGCAACTTCTAAAGGATCCAGTTGTACTTTTTTCAACAGGATTGCTGTTGGTTCATAAAAATTACCCCATACTGCAAAATTAAGTGGTGTCATTATCAAAGAAGCAAAAGATGCGAATGCTGTTAAACTTACTGATAAAGCAGCGTTTCCTTTTGATAATTTTGTAAAAAAATTAGATATGTTACCTCCTGGGCAAGCGGCAACCATAAACATTCCTAAGGCTATACTTGGAAATGGTTTGATGATATAGATAAGAATTAAAGTGATAAATGGAATTAAAAAGAATTGCGAAATGATTCCAATGATCACAGGTTTTGGTGATTTTAATAAATTAGTAAAATCAGAAACTTTTATATCTAAAGCTACTCCAAACATGATCAATGAAAGAGTGAGGTTGACTAACCAAAGACTTTCAGAGTCAAAATTAATTTGGATGTCATCGATATTTTGAATCATATATATGTCAATTAATTTTTAAATGCATAAGAAATGATATTAGCTCCCATTTGTAATGCTCTTAATCTAATTTCATAAGGATCATTGTGAACTACTTCATTTTCCCACCCATCGCTAAGATCACTTTCATAATCGTAAAAACAAATTAACCTGTTTTTATAGAACAATCCAAATCCTTGAGGAGGTTTATTATTGTGTTCATGTATTTTTGGTAAAGTAGTAAAGCTATATTTTTGGTGATAAATGTCGTGATCCATTGGGATTTCCAGGAATTCCAACTCAGGAAATACTTTTTTCATTTCCTTTCGGATATAAGGATCCAGTCCGTAATTATCTGAGATATGTAAAAAACCTCCGGATATTAAATAATTTCTTAAATTTTGAGAGGCTTCTTCTGAAAAAAAGATATTTCCATGTCCGGTTAAAAATACAATTGGAAAATTATAAATCTCACTACTTGATGCATCAACTGTTGTAGGTTTTTTGTCAATTTTTGTATGGATGTTTTTATTGCTAAATGTAATTAGGTTAGGCAAAGCGGTAGGATTAGCATACCAATCGCCACCACCGTCGTATTTTAAAATAGCAATTTGCTGGGCATTTGAGATTCCTGAAGTAAAATAAAAAAAAACAAGCAGCAAAGTATTTACGAAAACAAATTTCTTATTTTTAGGATATTGAATCTTAAATTTCAAATTAATTATTTTTCATTAATTACTGAAATAGAGCTGCATGCTACGATTCCTGCGGTCTCTGTTCTTAATCTGCTTGCACCCAAAGATAAAGGAATAAATTGATGATGCAAGGCTGTACCAATTTCTTTTGTAGAAAAATCACCTTCAGGTCCAATCAATATCAAGATATTTTTATTTGGTTTTACCAGATTTTTGATTGTGTTTTTTTTATCTGGATCTTCGCAATGTGCAATGAGTTTGATGTTGGCGGAGTTCAATTGGATGATTTCAGAGAATTTAACAGGCTCATTTAACTTTGGTAATTCAAACTTAAGAGATTGTTTCATTGCCGAAACCAATACTTTTTTCATCCTTGCCGTCTTCAATATTTTTCTTTCTGAATTATCACAAATAATAGGAGTGATCTCATCGATACCAATTTCGGTTGCTTTTTCTAAAAACCACTCAAAACGATCATTCATTTTGGTTGGAGCAATTGCAATATGTAAGTAGTAATCCCATTTTTTTTGTTGTTTTTCAAAAGAAATAATATGGATCAAGCACTTTTTTTCATTTGCATGAGAAATTTCTGCAGTGATCAAATAACCTTTGCCATTTGTGATATGCAACAAGTCCCCTTCTTTTTTTCTTAAAACCCTGATGATATGCCTGCTTTCTTCCTTACTAAAAGTAAAGTTTTGTGTTTTTAGATCAATATCCGGACTGTAAAAAAGTTGCATGATTAAGTTTCTATTATAAAAACAAAAGTATTAAAAAGAGGGGAGTATGTGAGATAATTCATTAAATTACACAGACCCACACTGTCGGCTGAAACTGTAAACTGCTTACTAATCAATCTCTTTACTGTAAGTACTTCTTTTTTTGTAAACAATAGGTTTAAAGTTTTTCCAGATCAGTTGTATATCTTTATTCTCTTCCAGTTCAGGAGTGCTAAAGGTTTTTATGATTCCTTTTTCTTTGTAAGTTTTAAAGAATTCATCAAAAACTATGGCAGTAACTCCCTTTTTTTGGTATTCAGGTAAAATTCCGATAAGAAAAAAAACAACATCCTTACTGTGTTTTTTAGCTTTTAAAATATGTAAAAAACCGGTAGGAAATAATTTGCCGTTTGCTTTTTGAAAAGCCTTTGCAAAGGAAGGCATGGTAATGGCAAAAGTTACCAATTTGTCATTTTTATCAACAATGAACTTGATGTATTCCGGATTGATAAAACTGATGAATTTATTTTTAAAATATTCTATTTGTTTATCTGATATTGGTACAAATGATGGTAGTCTTTCATACGAAGTATTAAATAAGGAAAACATTTCTTTCACATAAGGCATGATCTCATCCGTGGTTGTGAAATTGAGAGGTCTTAATTCATAACGTTTTTTTACAATTTTTGCGTAACGCTTATACTTCGTTATATCAACATCTTTAAAATAGAAATAAGTTTCAAGAAAGTTTTGCGATTTCTTAAATCCCAGATTTTCAACATGCTCTTTGTAGTAGGCATAATTATACCAGGTGATCATGGTGCTTAACTCTTTGTAACCTTTGGTTAGAATTCCTACTTTGTCCATGTTCGAAAACCCTACCGGGCCTTCCATAAATTCAAGATTATTTTCTTTGCCAATTTCATTAACCTTATTAAGTAATACTTTGGTCACTTCCATATCATCGATCATGTCAAACCAGCCAAAACGCATTTTTTTGATCTTTTGTTCATTGACTTCAGTCCAGTTGATAATAGTTGCAACCCTACCAACTACAGTATTATTTTTATAAGCTAAAAAGAATCGAGCCTCTGCATGTTCGAAAACGGGATTTATTTTTTTATCAAAACTATCCAGCTCTTCTTTTATAATTGGAGGAACCCAGTATTTATTATTTTTGTAAAGCTTGAAAGGAAACTTTACAAATTTTTTGAGTCCCTTTTTTGTAGTTACTTCGGTAATTGTAATCATGTGCCAAAAATAAACTATTTATAGTTTTAATCTCTGGCTTTTTCTAGTTTTTTATTGTGTTTGATCATTGCCTTATCTCTTTTATTTTGTTCTTTGATAAGACGTTTATTTTGTTTCTCTCTGGCTTTTTTTGCTTTTTTGTTTACAGGAGGAGTTAAGGTTCTGGTTTTTGCTTTAGAGGTTTTAACAGTTCTCATTTTACTGTTGCTGGATGCTTTTGCACTTCCGGCAAATAATCCAAATGTGATCTTGTCAAAAAAGCTTCTGTCTTCATTCTCTGGTCTTACTTCATCATTGTTGGTTTTTGCCTTAATGATCTTGTCTTTATGCCCGTCAAGTCTCCATGATAAGCCACCTCCAATTAAATAGGTATTATCACCTCTTTCATCCAATATCATTCTAAAGGAAAGATCGGCCTGCATATTGTTATTGATCAAATAGGCGCCACCTGCACCAAATTGTATATCGTTTGGAGTGCTTTTTCTAAAGAACACCTGTCCTTCACCAAATACCGACCATTTTTCTGTTAAAGAATACGTAGTAGTACCTATAAAAGAGTTTTCGGATGTATCGGTAAATGTATTATCCATGATGAAATTCATTAAAATGATCCAGCGGTTGCTTAGATCATTTTGAGTATAAATGGCAAATCTTGCACTAATACCATCTGGATTTTTATGCAAATCATTTAAAAGGTTGGTGTTTAAACCGGCATATACACCTACTGCCGGAATCAATCTTCGTTTATCAAAACTATGTCGTGCTTTCCAGCTATGAATTTCTTTAGACTTATTGGTATATGTTGGTTTATAAACCAGATATTTAGCACCAATAGTTAATTTACTAAATCCAAAGCCGGTTTCTGATTTTTCAACAGGAGCATAAACTTCTCTGTTTTCATTTTGCAAAGCCATATCTAGGTTAAATTCCAACCTTTCAAAAAATAATCCGGTTCTTAAAATCACGTCCGTTCCAAATGACTTTGAGCTATATCTGTGTTCTATTGGATCTCCAGTCTCGGGAAACTCCCAATATAATAAATTCCCAAGATTTTTATAAAACAGACCACCTTCTACCTGATAAACTTTTGTTCCAACACTATACGGACTATCAGAAAAACCCGGACGTTTGGAGTTTATAACATCAGTATATTGAGCAAATCCCGTTTGTATAAAAAACAGCAATGCAAAAAACGTAAAAAGATACTTCATAAATAGTTTTATATAAAAGCCAAAAATAAGATTTTCTTTATATAAACGTTGAAGTTGTTTGCAAATTGTTATTTTTGACTTTTAATTTTAGTGAAGCTTAGAATTAAAGAGCTTGAAAAGCGAATTTAATTTTTTTAGCTGAACTAATCCCGCTGGATAGCGGGATCTTAAAGTGATTAGAACAAGCTTACAAGCTTAGAATTAAAGAGCTTGAAAGTAAATTTAAATTTTTTAGTTGTCTCGATAGCTATCGGGATAATCCCGCTTAATAGTGGGATCTTATAAAAGTTATTATATATGCAGGAAGCAGGATTTTTGAACTTTTTACGCACAATTTTAACGATCATATTAATATGGTATGGATTTAAATTGGTGGCAAAATATTTATTTCCCATTTTTTTTCAAAAAATGATGAAAAATGTAGAGAAAAAAGTTCGGGAGCAACAAGATTATCAGCAGCCAGTTGATAAAACCCAAGTTGGAGAAACTACTATAGAAAGAACTCCTGGTGAAACAAAAAAAAGCAACAATAGCGTTGGAGAATATGTTGATTATGAAGAAGTTGATGAGTAAATGTTGAAGGTGAAAGGCTAAAGTCTAAAGTCGAAAATCGAAAGTTGAAAGTTGAAAGACGAATATTGAAAATCAAAAATTAAAAATTAATTGTGTTGGCAGTTTAAAGAAGTTGCTTTCATTATTTTTAATACCAAAAATTAATAGTAATCTTGAAGCAGTTTATGGATTATAAAAAAACAATTCCTTATTTAATTGCAATCCTTACTTTTATTGTTATATCACTGGCTTATTTTTCACCTGTTTTAAAAGGTGAAAAATTATTTCAAAGTGATATTGCTCAATTTAGAGGAATGTCAAAAGAAGTGCAGGAATTTAGAGCGGAACATGGAGAGGAGCCATACTGGACAGACAGAGCTTTTGGAGGTATGCCAACCTATCAGTTGAGTACCTATTATCCTAACGATTATATCAAAAAAGTAGATAGTGTTCTACGGTTTTTACCCCGTCCGGCAGATTATCTCTTTTTGTATTTTGTTGGATTTTTTGTTCTGTTAATGGTACTAAAGGTAGATTGGAAATTAGCTGTTATTGGTTCCTTGGCTTTTGGATTCTCCACTTATTTTATTATTATTCTAGGTGTTGGTCATAATGCCAAAGCACATGCAATTGCTTATATGCCAATGGTTTTGGCAGGAATAATATTAGTTTTTAAAAATAAATATTTACAGGGTTTTGTACTCACAGCAATGGCTATGGCTTTAGAGGTTAATGCCAGTCATCCGCAAATGACCTACTATTTATTGTTTATGATCTTTATTTTTGGAATTGTTTATCTAATAGATTCTTATAAGGATAAAGAATTACCAGGCTTTTTTAAAAAGGTAGGAATTTTATTTGTCGCAGTTATTCTGGCAGTTGGTGTGAATGCCACAAGTTTAATGGCAACCAAAGAATATGCTGATCATAGTACCCGAAGTAAAAGTGAATTGACCATTCGTCCGGATGGTTCAAAAAAGGAACAGACTACAGGATTATCAAGAGATTATATTACGGAGTACAGCTATGGTAAATTAGAAACATTTGATTTGTTTATTCCGCGTTTTATGGGAGGTTCTAACAATGAAAATATTGGAAAAGATTCTCATATTTACGAGTTTTTAAAAGATAAGGGAGGAAGAAAACAAGCTTTATCCTGGGCAGATAATGCGCCTATGTACTGGGGTGATCAACCTATCGTTGCCGCACCGGCATATATTGGTGCTATTATGATCTTTTTGTTTGTTTTAGGAATATTTTTAGTGAAGGGTAAAATAAAAAAATGGTTGGTAGCTGCTACTGTATTTTCCATTTTAATGAGTTGGGGTAAGAATTTTG
>JAOZTG010000141.1 GCA_029939235.1 Flavobacteriaceae bacterium | reverse complement strand
CGATGCTTATTTCGCCATTAATGGGGCCTATTTTGGGAATAGGTTTTTCAGTAGGGATAAATGATGTCGATACTTTAAGATCTGCATTGGTCAACTTTATTGTGATGGTGGTCTTAAGTATTCTGACTTCTTTTTTATTTTTCAGTATCCCTATTTTTAAAGAAGCAACTCCCGAAATTATTGCTCGTACACGACCTGATGTTAGAGATGTTTTGATTGCTATTTTTGGTGGACTGGCATTGTTTATTTCTATAAGCAGACCACGTCCAGAGTTTAATACTGTTGCTGGTGTGGCCATCGCAACTGCCTTAATGCCGCCATTATGTACTGCAGGATTTGGTTTGGCTACGGGTAATTTAAATTATTTTGGTGGTGCATTATTTCTTTTTTCTATAAATTCAACATTTATAGCACTGGCAGCCTTTTTTATTACAAAATATTTACGCTTTCCTATGGTGAAATATTTGAATAAGACCAGTCAAAAAAGGGTTTCCCAATTGGCATATACAGTCGCAATAGTAATATTTGTGTTTAGTATCTATTTGTTTTATCAATTATACCTTGAAAATCATTATAAAACACAGGCAGAAAGGTTTATTCATGGGATTAAAAGTGAAGGTGTACATCTTATTGGGAATGATAAAGAGATAATAGATTACAAAAATAAAAGGATTAAATTATACGTTTTTGGAACGACTTATTCTCCAAAAGATAAATTACGGTGGGAAAATCAATTGGATGATCTTGGACTGAAAAACACAGAGCTTAAAATTTTGGAAAGCCAGAATGATGCTGAGATAAGGAATGATATAAATGAAATGAAAAGATTATACTTGAAAAATCATCAATTAGTTTCGACTAAAGATGAATTTATAAGAGAGAAAGATGTAAGAATTTATGAGTTAGAAAAAGACCTAAGAAAATACTACGATAACGAAATTATTTTTGAACAATTAATTGATGAGATCAAAATAAATTATAGCGATTTGAAAAAAATTAGTTTTGCAAGAGAATTTGTCTCTAATTTTAAGAAAATTGATACTTTAAGTGTAATTTCATTAAAATGGAATGCTAAATTAAAAGAAAAGGAAAGGAAGTTGCAAGAAGCAAAATTTCAAAAATGGATGGAAAAAAGAATGAAAATTAAAAACATTGAAATCCGGAATCTACAATGATGAATAGTAGAGAATCACAACTAAAAGCATTTGGTGAATTACTGGATATTATGGATGAAATTCGTGAAAAATGTCCATGGGATAAAAAACAAACATACGAGTCCTTACGACATTTAACCATTGAAGAAACCTATGAATTGGGTGATGCTATATTAGATAATGATTTACCAGAGATCAAAAAAGAATTAGGAGATTTGATGTTACATATTGTTTTTTATGCAAAGATCGCATCTGAAACACAGGATTTTGATATTGCTGATGTGATCGATTCTATCAATGAAAAGTTAGTCCACAGGCACCCTCATGTTTTTGGAGATGTACAAGTGGAAAGTGAAGAAGAAGTGGCGAAAAACTGGGAAAAGCTTAAATTAAAAGAAGGAAGAAAATCGATATTGGAAGGGGTCCCCAAATCTTTGCCTGCAATGGTCAAAGCAAGTAGAATTCAAGATAAGGCAGCTTCTGCCGGATTTGACTGGAATAACTCAAAGCAGGTTTTTGACAAGGTGAAGGAAGAGATTTTTGAACTTCATTATGAAGTTAAAACGAATAACAAAGCAAAAATTGAAGCTGAATTTGGAGATGTTTTGTTTTCCATGATCAATTATGCCCGATTTATAAAAGTAGATCCGGAAAGCGCTTTGGAAAGGACAAATAAAAAATTTATCCAACGATTTCAATTCCTTGAAAAAGAAACTCAAAAGCAGGGTAAACAGCTTACAGATATGACCTTAGAGGAAATGGATGTTTATTGGGAGAAATCGAAAGAGTATTATAAATAAAACCATACATCTGCAAACTAATTTTTGATAGTAATCATTAGTTAGGTGTAAGGTTTTATTTATGAATTTTATTCGAATAATTTTTCGGAAAGAACTTCAGCCCAATCTGAAATTGCCTGCCTGTCTTCTTCACTCAGCTTAGCTTCAGGATGTGTGATAGGGTAAGATTCTAAAGGCATCTCTTTATCAACTACAGTTGAAGAAATATCATCCAGAGCTTCGGCTTGATCAGTTTTACTCAAAGTTTTCCAGTCAGAAAAATTCAATTCTTCTCTACCTTCATTAATATGATCATAAAGCCACCATTTTACAGGAGCAATATTGGCATACCAAGGATAAATAGTTTCATTTGAATGACAGTCGTAACATGCTGATCTTAACATTGATGCAATGTTTTCAGGAACTTCATTGTTTCTTAGTAGATCATTTGGATTCACAGCACTAACCTCCGGACGATCACTCGGGTAAATTTGCATGAGTATAATAATACCAATCACTGTGTATAGAAATATTTTTTTCTTTTTACTCATGTTTGAATTTTAAAAATTACTATTCTCCTGATAAAGTTTTTCTCTCACCTTCTGCCCAGTCAATAAGTAATTTTGATTCATCAGCAGTTAAAGTCTTGTCAGGATATTTAGCTAAAAACTTTTCAGGTGGCATCTCATTTTTATGAAGATCCTTTGCGATCTTTCCTAATTTACTAATGGTTTTACTTTTTGAATAGCCATCATCTTTGAATTTATCAAAATTTAATTTCCCTTTACTTTTTGTGCTTTTTGATTCATTATTATGGCAACCATAGCACTTATTGTCAATAACAGCCATTACATCATCCGGAATTACAATGCTTTCTAATTCTGTAATTTTTTCATTTTCTTTTACTGATTCTGTTGTGAAAGCAAACATTACAAAAGTAAATATGATTAAAACCACTGCACTTAACTGACTCGTTTTTTTCTTCATTTTTTTATTATTTTTAAAGGTTAAGTAACAAATGTAATATTTTTTACTTAAATCCTGATTTGAATTTTGTCTTAATTCAACGGTTTGTGTTTATTTCTAATAAAATTCTTAACTTTAAATTTTAATTTAATTCGATAAATATGAGGAGAATAATACTAATAATTGGTTTTTTGGTGGTGGTTCAATTTGTTAACGGACAACAAAAAATTGCGTTTGAAGGAAAGACCATTAGTTTCAAAAGTAATGATGGTGTTCAAGTTACTGCAGATCTGTATATGGCACATAAAAGTGATGCTCCTTTTATTATTTTGTTTCATCAGGCAAGGTATAGCCGGGGTGAATATCGAGAGATAGCTCCTAAGTTGAATGAGTTGGGTTTCAATTGCTTGGCTGTAGATCAAAGGTCCGGTAAGGAAGTAAATGGAATTATTAATCAAACACATTTAGAAGCAAAAAAAATGAATAAGGCAACGGAGTATGTCAATGCAATTCCTGATATGGAAGCTGCATTCTCTTATGTGAAAGATAAAATTAAACCTGGTAAAATTATTATTTGGGGGAGTTCTTATTCATCTGCTTTGGTGTTTTATTTAGGAAGTGTTCACAGCAATGATGTGGAAGGAATATTATCATTTTCTCCAGGTGAATATTTTAAGATAGATGGCAAAGAGATCAAATCCTTTGCAGCAAAAGTGAACTGTCCGGTATTTATAACATCATCAGGTAAAGAGCACAATCAATGGAAAGAAATATTCGATTCTGTGCCGGGTGAAAAGTTTTCTTTTCTCCCAGCCAAGGAAGAGGGAAAACATGGTTCTAAGGCTCTTTGGGCAAATAACTCTAATAATCAAAAATATTGGAAAGCTGTTCAGGTTTTTTTATTGAAATTCAGATAATTTTCGTGAAAGTAAATCCATCAATTAATAAAAAAAAGTAGTTTTAAGAAATTTAGTTTTGGCTAATTTATCATAAATTAGCATTTGAAAAAATGATAAATATAAACAGATGAAATACCTGTATACTTTCCTGTTTTTGGGATTAATTTCAATAGCATTTATAAATTGCTCAAATGAAAAAAGTGAAATTAAATCTGATACACCTAAAGAAATTCCTTTTGCAATTGTAATTCATGGAGGAGCCGGTACCATTAAAAAAGAATTTATTTCTCCTGAAAAGGAAAAGGAAATAACAAATAAATTACAGGAAGCCATTGACGCAGGTTATGCAGTATTAAATAGTGGAGGGGCATCACTTGATGCTGTGCAGGCAGCCATTAATGTGATGGAGAATTCTCCTTTATTCAATGCTGGTAAAGGAGCTGTTTTTAATAGTGATGGCAAGAATGAAATGGATGCATCTATCATGGATGGAAAAACATTGAATGCCGGAGCTGTTGCAGGAGTCCAAAATATTAAAAATCCGGTTAATGTGGCAAGATTGGTAATGGATAGCATTCATCATGTATTGCTAAGTGGTAAAGGGGCCGAAACCTTTGCAAAAAAGTACAATGTACAATTTGAGGAAGATGCTTATTTTTATAATGAAAGAAGATGGAATAGTTTGATGAAAGTAAAAGAAAAAAATGGAGAAACGATTCCTGTGAAAAATGCCCGGGATCTTTCGACAAACTATGTGGATGATCATAAATATGGTACGGTGGGAGCTGTAGCCATAGATAAAAGTGGCAATATTGCAGCTGCAACTTCCACCGGTGGAATGACCAATAAAAAGTTTAACCGTATTGGTGATTCTCCAATAATTGGAGCAGGAACATATGCTAACAATGCAACCTGCGGGATTTCATCTACCGGAACCGGTGAATACTTTATCAGAACACTGGCAGCACATGAAACTTCTACTTTGATCCAATATAAAGATTACTCCTTAAAAAATGCTTTACACGAAGTTATTTTCAACCAGATTGAACCACTTGGTGGTGATGGTGGAATGATTGGTTTGGATAAAAATGGTGTAGTAGCATGGGATTTTAATACAGAAGGAATGTACAGGGGCTATAAAAGATCAACCGGTGAAAATGTTGTTAAACTTTACCATGAATAATTATTTAAGATTTAATTTTATCTTCATATGACAATTAAAAATATCACGGATTATTTAGAAGAACTTGCCCCATTAACCTATGCAGAGGGCTTTGATAATGTAGGTTTACTGGTAGGTGATTTTCAAAAAGAGGTGACAGGGCTATTAGTTGCATTGGATACTTTAGAGGAAACAATAGACGAGGCAATTGATAAGAATTGTAATCTGGTTGTTAGTTTTCACCCAATTGTATTTCAAGGGTTAAAGAAGTTTAATGGAAGTAACTACGTAGAGAGAGTTGTAATAAAAGCAATAAAAAACGATATAGCAATATATGCAACCCATACGGCTTTGGATAATTCTCATTTGGGAGTTTCGGCAAAAATGGCTGAGGTTATAGGATTGGTTAATACCAAAGTTTTAATTCCTCAAAAGGGTATTATTAAAAAGCTAACTACCTATGTTCCTCACAAGGATGCCAAAAATTTAAGAGAAGCCTTATTTAGATTAGGGGCAGGAAATATTGGTAATTACGACAATTGTAGTTTTAATATAAAAGGGGAAGGAACCTTTAGAGGAAATGAGAATTCGAATCCAACTTTAGGTGAAATTGGCAAACTACATGTTGAACCTGAAACATTGATCAGTGTGATTTTTGAAAAACATTTAGAAAGTAAAATATTGAATGCTCTTTTTAAGAATCATCCGTATGAAGAGGTTGCATATGAGGTCATAACATTAGATAATACGCATCAGAATATTGGTATGGGAATGATTGGGGAACTGCCAAACGAAAAGAAAATTAAACCTTTTTTGGATGAATTAAAAGGCTTGTTTGGTTTGAATATGATCCGGCATTCTAAAATTATCAAAAACAAAATAAATAAAGTAGCAGTTTTGGGTGGGTCAGGTGCATTTGCAATAGATCAGGCAAAAAGAGCAGGAGCTGATATTTTTATAACTGCTGACTTAAAATACCATGATTTTTATAAGTCTGAAAATCAAATAGTTTTGGCAGATATTGGACATTATGAAAGTGAACAATTCACAAAAAATCTTTTAGTAGATTATCTTACAGAAAAATTCACTAATTTTGCAATCATTTTATCGAAAAATAATACAAATCCTATCAACTATATTTAGAAATGGCAAAAAAGAAAGAGGTAACCGTTGAAGACAAGTTAAGAGCTTTATATGATTTACAATTGATCGATTCAAGAATTGATGAGATTAAAAACACAAGAGGTGAATTACCTTTGGAAGTGAAAGATCTGGAGGATGAGATTGAAGGTTTGCAAACAAGATTGAATAATTTCAATACAGACATTGAAAATTTAGAAACTGCAATTGCTAACAAAAAGAATAATATCACCGAAGCAAATACGCTTTCAAAGAAATATTCTGAACAACAGAAGAACGTTCGTAATAATCGTGAATTTGATTCTTTAACAAAAGAGATTGATTATCAGGATCTTGAAATTCAATTAGCAGAGAAGCATATCAAGGAGTATCAGGCTAAAATTGCTCAGAAAAACGAAATTATTGATACTGCAAAGGAAAAGATAAACGATAAAGATGTTCATTTGAAACATAAGCAAGATGAATTAAATTCTATTTTGGAAGAAACGGAAAAGGAAGAATTACTGCTTAATAAAAAATCTGATGAGCTTGGTAAAATGATTGAAGAAAGATTGCTAAAAGCATATGAAAGAATCAGATCCAATGTGAGAAACGGATTAGCAGTAGTAACTATTGAAAGAGGTGCTTCCGGAGGTTCATTCTTTACTATTCCACCACAGCGCCAGGTTGAAATTGCAGCTCGCAAAAAAATTATTACAGATGAGCACAGTGGAAGAATCTTAATTGATTCTCAGTTAGCTGAAGAAGAAAAAAAGAAGATGTCAAAATATATTTCTTAACAGCAATAAAATATTTTTTAAAAAGCCTTCATTTATGAAGGCTTTTTTTTATAATTGTTTAGGTAATTCTAAGGTGCTCGATATAACTTCACTTTTCCAAATAATAAAAAAAGAGTTTGTAAATAAAGGATAAGTATGAGAAAATCATAATAACGAATATTTACAATAAAATTTTATAATAGTTTGAATTGAATATAAAAACTTCAAGATATGAATCGCATTTTTCATTATATAATCTCAGAGTCAGTAAAGCATAAGCTTAAAAAAGATAAATACAAGGAAGTTCACATTGAGGAGGAAATAAAAAACACAAAAGTCGAACTGACACATTTATTTCATGATGGCTTTTTTATCTTATTGGGAGTAATATCCGCCGGTTTTGGATTAAAAGGTTTTTTACTGCCAAATATGTTTATCGATGGTGGTGTTATGGGAATTTCTCTTACAGTTGCTGAGCTAACAGAAATACCTTTGGCAATTTTAATAGTTGCAATAAATCTTCCATTTTTAATAATGGGATTTTCTACAATAAGTAAGCAATTTGCATTAAAAAGTATTATTGCAATTATATTTCTTGCAGTCTGTGTTCATTTTATACCATTTCCAATAATAACTGATGATAAACTATTAATTGCAATTTTTGGTGGTTTCTTTTTAGGGTTAGGAATTGGATTAGCAATAAGAGGTGGTTCCGTTATCGACGGCACTGAAGTGTTAGCAATTTTTGTAAGTAAAAAAACTTCCTTAACCATTGGAGATGTAATATTATTGTTAAATGTTCTTATATTTTTAGTTGCAGCATATGTGTTTACCATTGAGATAGCATTATATGCAATGCTAACCTATTTATCGGCATCAAAAACCATTGATTTTGTCATATCGGGTGTGGAAGAGTATATTGGAATAACAATTATATCATCTCATAATGAAGAAATTAGATTGGCAATAATTGAAAAATTAGGAAGAGGTTGTACCATTTATAACGGTAGAAGAGGTCATTCAATGGAGGAAACAGAAATTGTTTATACATTGATAACAAGGTTAGAATTGTCAAAATTGCAAACAGAAATAGATAAAATAGATCAGGAAGCGTTTATTATTATGCAGAGTATAAAAGATGTAAAGGGAGGTATGATAAAAAAAAGACCATTGAAATGATTGTTACTATCACTAATTTATTGGAAAAGCTGGTGAAACATTATTTGAAATTACTTGTTAAGGGTGGCCTTCAAGAATTTGATGTTCTAAATAAAATAAAAACTTAGTAAAACCGAGAAGTTGAGAGCTTGCTCGAAAATCACTCGGCTGCACTTAGTTTTTATAAAATTTAGGTTGTTAAATTATTGTAAGCCTTGATTTTTTTGTTTCGTTTTTTTATCAAGAAAAAAAT
>JAOZTG010000140.1 GCA_029939235.1 Flavobacteriaceae bacterium | reverse complement strand
AGTCGTTGCCTTTCTTTTAAACCTCTAACATTTATTTGTTAGAGGTTTTTTTATGCTTAAATTTGGTTGAAATATTTAATAATACTACTTTTAGTAAATCAAACAATTTTTTTTGAATTGAAAAAACTAATTAACATACATATTTCGAGATTATTATTTAATTATGAATCAATCACATTTTTTTGGAAATTTACTTGTAGCAGCTAAGAAATACATATAGATGATTTAAATAAATTTATTTGAGATATAATTTTTGAGTATGTTGTAAATATTTAATATATGAAGCAAAATTTACATCTCGGTATTGATATCGGATCCATTTCAATTAATTCGGTTTTAATGGATGATCAAAAAAATATAATTGAAAATAGATATAATTTCTGTCATGGAAAACCCTTTGAACTCCTAAAGGATTTACTTACAGCTATTTTAAATAAATATTCAAAAGATTCAATTCAACATGTTGCTATTACAGGTACAGGTGGCAAATTAGCACAAGAATTAATCGGAGGCCATTTTATCAATGAGATAATTGCTCAGTCAACTTCGGTTTCTCAACTTTATCCGGAAGTAAAAACGGTTATAGAGATGGGCGGAGAAGATTCTAAACTGATCCTTATGCATGAGGATGAGGAAGAAAAAACAAGTCGCCTTTCAGATTTTACACTCAATAATATTTGTGCTGCAGGGACAGGTTCATTTCTTGATCAACAAGCCAAACGTATGGGAATTTCAATTGAAAATGAATTTGGTGAACTTGCACTGAAGTCAGAGAAACCTCCCCGTATAGCAGGACGTTGTAGTGTTTTTGCAAAAAGTGATATGATTCATCTGCAGCAAATTGCAACTCCTGTTTATGATATTGTCGCCGGTTTGTGTTTTGCTGTGGCCAGAAACTTTATCAGTAGTATGGGTAAAGGTAAGAAATTTGAATTTCCAGTTATTTTCCAAGGTGGTGTTGCTGCAAATATGGGTGTAGTTCGAGCATTTAAAGAACTTTTAAAAACAAATGAAAATGATTTGATCATACCGGAATATCATGCGTCAATGGGTGCAATTGGAGCTTTATTTCATGTGCTTGATCAAAAAGATTTAAGACTTGAACCATATTTGGGTATTGAAAATTTGCAAGAATATTTAACAGGAAATCATGCGAAGAGCAGATATAATGAAGCGCTTACAAAATCTGCTGCAAAATATAATAAAGATATCTATCCCATACCAGAAGGTATTGACAAATTAGATGTATTTCTGGGACTTGATATTGGTTCCTTGAGTACCAATGTAGTACTTATTGATAAAGATAATCATGTAATTGCAAGAAGGTATTTGCCAACTGCAAGTAAACCGCTGGAAGCAATTCGACGTGGTATGTCAGAGATTGATGAAGAAGTAGGTGACCGTGTTAATGTTGTTGGTGCTGGTACCACAGGTTCCGGGCGTTACTTAACCGGTGATTTTATTGGTGCTGATATTATTCGAAATGAGATTACTGCACAGGCAAAAGCTGCCATTGCTTATGATTCTACTGTAGATACTATTTTTGAAATTGGTGGGCAAGATTCAAAATATATTGCAATTGACAATGGTGTAATAACAGATTTTGAGATGAATAAGGTATGTGCTGCTGGTACCGGATCTTTTTTAGAAGAACAAGCTGAAAAACTGGATATTAATATAGTCGAAGAGTTTGGAAAACTTGCAATTGAAGCAGAAAGACCAGCAAAACTTGGAAATCGCTGTACCGTATTTATGGAGTCAGACCTTAATTCACAGCAACAGAAAGGTGTTGAAAAGGAAAACCTTCTTGGTGGTTTGGCGTATTCAATCGTAGAGAATTATATCCAAAAAGTAGTCCGTAAAAAACGAATAGGTAATCGAATTTTCTTTCAGGGTGGCGTTACCAATAATCAGGCAGTTGTTGCTGCTTTTGAGAAAATTACTGGAAAAGAAATAATTATTCCTCCACATTTTGATGTTACAGGTGCTATTGGAGCAGCCATACTTGCACGTGAATTTATGGTTGAGGGGCAAGGAACTCATTTTAAAGGTTTTGATATAAGTAAGATTCCTTATACTGTAGATAAGTTTACATGTAAATCATGTTCAAACCTTTGCGATATAAGAAGAATAAGAATAGAAGGTGAGAAGAAGCCACTGTATTTTGGTGGGCGTTGTGAGTTATGGGAGGTTGAAGAACGAAAAGGAAAAGGGAAAGACATTCCAAATTTGTTTGAAGAAAGAAATGAATTTTTATTAGATGGGTATAAAGAAGAGCCTAAGGATGACAGGATTACTATAGGTATTCCCCGTGCTTTGATGTTGTTCTATCAACAATTTCCTTTCTGGCGGACTTTCTTTGAAGAATTAGGATTCAGGGTTGTTATTTCATCAGAATCTGATACTCCGTTAATTAAGAAATCACTGGGAATGATTGTAGCAGAGACATGTTTCCCTGTTGAACTGATGCATGGCCATATTCTGGATCTTCTTGAAAATAAGGCAGACTATGTTTTTACTCCATTTATCATCAATGCTAAAGCAGAAGAAGGCAACCATACAAGTAATGCAAATTGTCCGTGGGTACAGGCATTTCCTTTTATGGTGAAAGCTGCTATCAACGATAATTCATACATAGATAGAATGCTTATTCCAACCTTAAATTTTAAGTATTTTGGTAAGGTATTGAACAAAGAACTTTCTGACTTTATGTATGATAAATTCGGTATTACCAAAAGAAAAGTTGTAAAAGCAATTGAAAAGGGAGATAAAGCTCAGATAGCCTTTGAAAACAAAATTGTTTTAAGAGGTCAGGAAGTGATGAATAATTTACCAGAAGACAAAGAAGTGTTGGTAATTATCGGACGAGTATATAATACAGGTGATCCTGCCCTGAATTTAAGTATGGTAGAAAAATTGATCAATCAGGATGTGTTACCAATTCCACTTGATTATCTGCCTTTGGGAAGTGAGCATATATTGAATGATTATCCACAAATGTATTGGCCCAATGGACAAAAGATTTTAGCAGGGGCAAGAATTGTAGCCCGTGACCCTAAACTTCATGCCATTTATATGGGAAATTTCAGGTGCGGACCTGATTCTTTCTTAGCTCATTTTGTACATGAAGAAATGGCAGGAAAACCATATCTGGAATTAGAAATTGATGAGCATAGTGCTGATGCAGGAATGGTAACTCGATATGAGGCATTTTTAGATAGTTTAAGAGGTTCTAAATTGGTAAATAAAAAGAAGAAAAAGGTATTTAGACCAGGCGTTCAAAGATCTGATCCAATGAAAGATCGCACCTTGTATTTTCCATATATGAGTGATAGTGCATATGCCATTGCTGCGGCCAGTCGTAGTGTGGGAATGCATGCTGAAGTTCTTCCTATGCAGACTAGTGTAGACATGGAATTAGGAAGAAAGAATACTTCTGCCAGAGAATGTTTTCCAATGGTGTGTACAACAGGTAGTTTTATAAAAAAATTGTTAGATCCAAATACAGATCCGAAAAAAGCCAGTTTCTTTATGCCGGATCATAATGGACCTTGTCGCTTTGGACAATACAACAAACTTCAACGTATTATTTTTGATAAACTTGGGTTTAAAGATGCAGAAATAATTTCTCCAAGTAATGATACGGCCTATGAAGATATTTCAGGTGGTCAGGCTACAAAATTCAGGTTTACCGCATGGAAAGGATTTGTTGCAGTGGATTTAATTCGAAAAATGAAGCAGGAAAGAATACCGTATGAACTGATTCCAGGAGAAACTGTAAAAGTATATAAAGAAGCTCTTGACAATGTAGTGAAATCTTTGGAAAACGGAGCAAAAGATTTAGTAGATGTATTGCATCAGGCAGCCATTAAGTTTGATCAGATTTTAATCTCTAATGGTGAAAGAAAACCAGTAATTGTGGTTGTGGGCGAGATTTTTATGAGAGATAATGCATTCTGCTCAGGATTCCTTGTTGATCGTCTTGAAAAATTTGGTGCTGAAACATTTATAGCACCTTTTGCAGAATGGCTAAGCTATTCAACTTATCGCTATACCAGAGATAGTTTATGGAAAGGTGATTATAAAGGTGTTTTGAAATCGAAGATACAGGAGTTTTCTCAAAATATATCTGCAAGTAAACTACACAAAGCTGTTAAAGGACATTTTGATGCAGATAAGGATATTAAAGTAAAAGATATGTTAAAAAGTTGTGGAAATTACATTCATAAACATTATGATGGCGACCCGGCTCTTAATCTTGGAAGTTCTGTACGTTTGGCTCAGAAGAATATTTCCGGAATTGTGAACCTTCTTCCTTTTACGTGTATGCCTGGTACTGTAGTAGCCTCTGTTTCGCATAAGTTTAAAAAAGACAATAATGAACTGCCTTATGTGAGTATCGCCTATGATGGCCAGGAAGATACATCTATAGATTTAAGGTTACAAGCTTTTATGCATCAGGCTAAGGAATATTCTGTTCGCTTTGGATATAATAAACCGGAGAATTGGCATCTTGCCAAAGTGGCGAAAAAACAAAAAGCTAATATTTAATTTAAAATTGATTATTGAAATAGATACATATTTTTAACCACATTACCCATATTGATAAAAGGACACTGCTACATGGTGTCCTTTAAATGTTGTAATAAATATGAAATTAATCTGTTTAAAAACCTGGTGTTTTCACATATCCATTATTGGGATAATTATTTTACACAAACTATTTTCTAAAAACTCAAGATCATTTATCCTTTAAAAAATGTTATTTGTCTAAATAACCTAAAAGATTCATAATAAAACAATAAATTTATACATTAAATTTATTGGATATGAAATTAAGCATAAAACAACTAATCTTATTACTATTGTTTGTGAGTCTTTTCACAAGTTGTCAAAAACAGGAAAAAGTTAAGGAAACAAGGCCTAATATTGTTTATATTCTTGCAGATGATCTTGGTTATGGAGAATTAGGAGTTTATGGACAAGAAAAAATCCAAACACCAAATATTGATGCTTTAGCTAAAAATGGAATGTTGTTTACCCAACATTACGCCGGTGCTCCAGTATGTGCTCCTTCCAGATATATGTTATTAACAGGCAAACATGCAGGGCACGCACAAATCAGAGGGAATGATGAATGGGCTTCAAGAGGAGAAGTATGGAATTATAAAAAAGCCATAAATGATCCTAATTTGGAAGGACAACGACCTATCAAAACCAGTACGATTACTTTAGGTGAAATTATGCAGCAAGCAGGATATAAAACTGCTATTGTTGGGAAATGGGGATTAGGGGCTCCACTTACCAATGGGATTCCAAATAAAAATGGATTTGATTTTTTTTATGGATATAATTGTCAGCGACAGGCACATCAATTATATCCGAAACATCTTTGGAAAAATGAAGAAAAAGTATGGCTGGATAATGATATTGTTGCTCCAGGAACTCCTCTTGACAAAGATGCTGATATATTAGATCCTGCCAGTTATAAAAAATATCAACAAAAAGATTATGCACCTGCATTGATGCAAAAAGAGGTGATTCAATTTATTAAAGATAATAAAGACAAGCCATTTTTTATGTATTATGCTTCTCCTTTACCACATTTGCCTTTACAGGTTCCACAAGAATATGTAGATAAATATGTAAAGCTATTCGGTGATGAAAAGCCTTATACTGGCAAAGCATATTTCCCAAATCGTTATCCACATGCAGCTTATGCCGGAATGATTACTTATTTAGATGATCAGGTTGGTGAAATTGTAGCTAAATTGAAGGAACTTGGTATTTATGAAAATACATTGATTGTTTTCACAAGTGATAATGGTCCAACTTATACAGGTGGTGTAGATGCTGAATTTTTTAATAGCGCCAGACCATTTGATAATAAATATGGCAGAACAAAAGGTTTTACCTATGAAGGAGGAATCCGAGTTCCAATGATTGCTAGCTGGCCCAACAAGATAAAAGCTGGATCAAAAACAGATCTTATTTCAGCTTTTTGGGATGTTTTACCAACGTTTAGTGATTTGGTTAAAGAAAAAACACCGAATAATATTGACGGGATAAGTTTTTTACCAACCCTTTTTGAGGAAAAAAAACAGATAGAACATGATTTTTTGTATTGGGAGTTTCCAAGTTATCAAGGGCAGCAGGCTGTTCGGATGGGGAAATGGAAAGGTATAAGAAAAGATATTTTTAAAGGAAATATGAAAATTGAATTGTATGATCTAAAAAAGGATCTCTCAGAATCTACAGATGTTGCAGATCAACATCCTGAGATCATTTCTCAAATAGAAGGTATAATGAAGAGAGAACATATACCTGCTGAAATTGATAGATTTAAAATAAAAGAGTTAGGGGATAAATAATAAATTTATGAAGATGAGCATGGGATATTATTAAGCTAAATTAATTTTAAAATGAATATAAAAAACAGATTAATAGCAAAGATTCAACTTTTATTGATCTTGGTATTATTGATGTCTTCTTGTAGTAATGAAAAGAATAAAAATTTATTAGGGGAATTGCCTTCTGATAATTCAAGAGTCTGGATAGGTAATGAATATTGGGCAAACCCTCTTCAGGATTGGCAGTTAAATAATGGGCAAATAGAATGTATAACTAGTGGTGGTTATAGAAATGTATATTTGTTAACCAATGAAATAGGTTCTCAAAAAGGTGATTTCACACTTAGTGTAAACGCTAAAAAGTTAACCGTTGATAAAGATCTTACAGAAGGATGGATTGGCTTTGAAATAGGAGTTAGAGGAGAATTTAATGATTATCGTGATACTGCAATTCGAGGACGTGGTTTTCCTGTTGGTATCACAACCAAAGGGCAGATGTTTATAGGAAATTTAAATTCGGAAAGCAAATTGCTTTTTGAAAAATCGTTGGATGATTTCACTATTGAATTAAAAGCAAAACAACAGGAAAATGGCAAGTATGTAATTACACTTAAAGTAAAAAATGCTTTATTGGAAGAAACGATTAGTCGTACAAATATTTCATCAGGTTGGATAGAAGGAGGAATTTCCCTAATGTGTCATAGTGGGAAATTAAAAGAATTTAAAGAAGAGAGAAAATTTGAACAGTATCCTAATTGGGGAACAACACCTGATAAACGTCGTGGTGGGAATGTGAAATTTGGATTTTCAAACTGGAAGGTTTCAGGAGATAAAATCACACAGCATAAAGAACAAGCTTTTGGTCCGATTCTTTTTACACAACATACTTTAAGTAGAAAAGTATTGAAATTAACAGCCCAATTACCTCCAATAGGAGAAAAAGACGGGCAAACAGTTGAATTTCAAACAAAATCAAATGGAAACTGGAAAACGATAAATAAGGCAAATATTGATAAACTTGCCCGGACTTCCACTTTTAGATTTGAAAACTGGGATAATTCAAAAAATATTCCTTTTAGAATCGTGTATCAATTATACGATGAAGGAAATACGTTGAAAGATTATTATTATGAAGGAACAATTCGAAAGGAACCTTTGGATAAAAAAGAAATTGTAGTAGCCGGATTTACCGGAAATAATGATCTTGGATTTCCAAACACGGATATTTTTGAAAGTGTAAAATTTCATGATCCGGATGTTCTGTTTTTTTCAGGTGATCAAATCTATGAAGGTGTTGGTGACTATGGTGCTTTGATAAACCGTAAAAGTATTGAGAAATCAACGATTGATTATTTACGTAAATGGTATTTGTTCGGCTGGGCATATGGTGATTTACTGAAAGATCGACCTTCTGTTTGTCTTATAGATGATCATGATGTATATCACGGTAACATCTGGGGAGTAGGGGGTATTGCAACACCCGAAGGCTTAGGTGGAGCGGCTGCTCAGGATATGGGAGGATATAAAATGCCTGCAGAATGGGTGAATATGGTACAACGTACACAAACTTCACATATGCCAGATGCTTTTGATCCTTCACCAGTAGCTCAGGGTATGGGTGTATATTATTCAGATATGAAGTATGCGGGAATTAGTTTTGCAATTCTCGAAGATCGCAAATTTAAATCTGCACCAAAACCACTGTTGCCTAAGGCAAAAATTCACAACGGCTGGATGAAAAATGTCAACTTTGATGCTGCTCGTTATGCGGATGTGAAAGGTGCTGTTTTGTTAGGTGACCGACAACTAAAATTTCTTGAGCACTGGAGTGCAGATTGGAGTGAAAATACATGGATGAAAGTTGTTTTGTCGCAAACTATTTTTGCAAATGTTGCTACTCTGCCTTATGCTGATAGTCATTCAGATAATATAGTTCCGAAATTACGGATACTTAAGAAAGGAGATTATCCTCCAGATGATGTTCCTGT
>JAOZTG010000139.1 GCA_029939235.1 Flavobacteriaceae bacterium | reverse complement strand
TATTTTTAAATCATTAAAAATTAAACGTAGCTTTACATAAACGAAAATGCACTAAAATAAATTTTATATGAAAAAACTAACAATTATTACAACTATCGTATTATTTATATCTATTGGAAATAATGTATTTGCACAAGAAAGTGTACCTAAAGCGGTATTATTAAATACCTTAAACGGAGTTAATGATTTAAAATTATCCAATTATAAAACAGCTGAGCTTCATAAATACAATGAAGGACTGTGTGATAGAATTTACGATATTTTAGATAGTGATAAAACAGAGAAGGATAAAGTTAACGCACTTAAAACACTAAAAAATGATTCGGACAAAGATTTGAAAGATCTAATGGGAAAAGATTACAAAAAGTATAATAAATTGATGGAAAAAGATTTAAAACCTCTTAAAAAAAAGTCAAAACTTTTAAAATATATTATTTAGACGAAAATTAAAAAGCCTGTTTTCACTTTATAGAAAACAGGTTTTTTTTATACTACCTTCAAGCAATTACTCCTTTTCGACAGTATCAAATTCAATAATATAAATATCTTCATTCTTCTTTTTCATTTTATACTCTTCACGGGCATATTTTTCCATAGAATCAGGGTTATTTAAATTTTCAATGATCTTACTGTCTGTATCGATTTGTTTTTGATAATAACTGTTTGCATCTTCTAATTTTTCAATTTCATTATTTAATTCACGGTGATTTAAAAAAGAATTTTCATCCCAAAAAGTCATCCAAACAATAAAAACTATCAGAATAATTACATATTTATTTGTAATAATCTTAACAAACTTATTTTCTTTAATTTGTTTAAATGTCATCTTTCAATTTTTCATTTATTACCGTTCTAACAATATCAATGGCAACTGTATTATATTTATCATTTGGAATAATGATATCAGCAAAATTTTTAGTAGGCTCTATAAACTGCTGATGCATAGGTTTTAAAGTATCCTGATATCTCATTAATACTTCCTCAATACTCCTGCCTCTTTCTTTGATATCTCTTCTTAATCTTCTAATCAATCTTTCATCTGAATCTGCATGAACATATATTTTAATATCCATCAGATCACGTAAGACCTTATTTGTAAATATTAATATTCCTTCAACAATGATTACTTTTCTGGGATGCGTTATTAATGAATCTTCACTTCGGTTATGCGTTACAAATGAATAAATAGGTTGTTCTATAACATTGCCTTTTTTTAGTTCTTTTAAATGTTCTATCAACAGATCAAAATCAATGGCACGGGGATGGTCAAAATTAATACCACATCTTTCTTTATAACTTAAATTATCATTCTTACTGTAGTAGGAATCCTGTGAAATAACAGTTACTTCTTCTGTTGGTAATTCATTTAAGATCTGATTTACCACAGTAGTTTTACCACTTCCGGTTCCTCCGGCGATACCAATAATTAACATATACTGTATTTAAGGATAATTTTATTAAATTTGAAATACCAAATCTATAAAAAAACGATTGAAAATATGCTAAAATTGATTATTTTCACAAATTAAATTATTAAAAGAATTAACTTTCGCTAAAATAAATAAAAATGTCTAAAAACTATTTTAAAACATACCCGAACAAAGATGGATACTTTAAAGAATATGGAGGAGCTTTTATACCTCCGCATCTTGAAGTTGAAATGAAAAAAATAAATGACGCTTATTATTCTATAAGCAAATCACATAAATTTGTTTCCGAACTAAGGAATATCCGAAAACATTTTCAGGGAAGACCCACTCCCGTATTTCATTGTAGTCGATTATCAGATAAATATGGTGGTCAGATCTACTTAAAACGTGAAGATCTAAATCATACCGGAGCCCACAAATTAAATCATTGTATGGGTGAGGCATTATTAGCAAAATACATGGGCAAAAAGAAATTAATTGCCGAAACAGGTGCTGGTCAACATGGTGTTGCATTGGCTACTGCTGCAGCCTTTTTCGGATTGAAATGTGAGATCCATATGGGTGAAGTTGATATTGCAAAGGAGTTTCCTAATGTACAGAGAATGAAAATATTAGGAGCTACAGTAATTCCTGTAACTCACGGATTAAAAACTTTAAAAGAGGCCGTTGATAGTGCTTTTGAAGCATATTTAAAAGATCCGGAAACAACCTTATATTGCATAGGATCAGTTGTTGGGCCACATCCTTTCCCTATGATGGTACGTGATTTTCAACGTGTTGTAGGAATTGAAGCCAAAGATCAGTTTTTTGAAATGACCGGTGAATTACCTGATAATGTTGTTGCCTGTGTTGGTGGAGGAAGTAATGCTATGGGAATTTTTTCATCATTTTTAGAACATGAGGAATGCAGCCTTTTTGGAATTGAACCTGCAGGAAAATCATTTAAAACAGGGGAGCATGCAGCAACTATGAGCCTTGGTAAACCAGGTGTAATTCATGGTTTTAAGTGCTATCTTTTACAGGATGATGAAGGAAACCCTGCACCAGTACATTCTATTGCAAGCGGATTGGATTATCCGGGAGTTGGACCTGAACATAGTATGCTAAAAGACCTGGAAAAAGTGACTTACGACAGTATCAATGATCAGGAAGCTATCGATGCCTTTTATGAATTAAGCAGACTGGAAGGAATAATTCCAGCTTTAGAAAGTGCTCATGCAGTTGCATATGCATTCAAACTGGCAAAGAAAAACCCAAAACAATCCATTTTAGTAAATTTAAGTGGTAGAGGCGATAAAGATCTGGATTATGTTGTAGACACATTTGGACTTCCTGATTAGTTTTTTTATTGACACAACCACGAATTAAGTGTGATGTTTACAAATGTGATAATGAGTAAATTTTTTAATGATTGAATAATAAAAACATAATCAGTAGTTCAATAGTGAATTATTTATACGATTGTATCATTGTCGCACTAACTCATTCATCATAAGTTAATTAATTCGCATCAAAAATAGTTTTACCATTATTAAAATAATTAAACCTTTTTACTAATTAAAGCTCATCTAAATGAAGAATTTTTTCTCAAATATAAAAGGAGATACTTTTGGAGGTATCACTGCCGGAATTGTTGCACTGCCTTTAGCACTTGCCTTTGGTGTTTCATCAGGCCTAGGTCCTAGCGCAGGGCTATATGGCGCAATCTTTCTAGGTTTTTTTGCTGCTTTTTTTGGTGGTACACCTACTCAAATATCAGGTCCTACTGCACCATTAACAGCTGTTAGTATGGTATTGATCGCTGGTATTGTACAAATGAATGATGGCGATATTAGCAAAGCTTTACCGGCCATTCTCACCGTCTTTTTAATGGCAGGTTTATTTCAAATATTATTAGGAACCATTGGTCTGGGAAAATATATAAAATATATCCCCTATCCCGTTGTTTCTGGATTTATGACAGCAATTGGACTTATTATTATTATAACCAACCTGTTACCAATAATGGGATATTATGTAAATGATGACAAGCAATTTGTTGAACAATTCAAACCCAAGGCAGAAGAAATGCTTATCATCAACATTTTAGAGGAAGAGGTAGATGATGATATTTTGGTTCTGGAAAATTTTAATGAAACTATAAAAAGGGCTGAAAAAATTACAGAGGATGATATTCTAAAAGAATCACAAATATTGGCAAGCAAAGAAACTTCAGGTGTTATAGGAGCAGTAAAAAGTATTCCAAGAGCCATTGGAAATATTAATTATTTAGAAGTGATCCTTGCCTTATCTACCATTATTATCATATATGGATTTAAAAGAATTACTACCAAAATACCATCCACATTAGTGGCATTATTAGTTGTATCTGCTGTAGCCATATTTGCAAAACTGGACTACAGACCAATTGAGGAAATACCCGGAGGATTTCCGATTCCAAATCTGGGGATTTTTACAAATTTTGACTTGAGCATGGTATCTCCATATGTATTTACAGCTATAACACTGGCGTTTTTAGGAGCTATTGATTCCTTACTTACCTCAGTGGTTGCTGACAATATGACCAAAACAAACCACAATCCAAATAAGGAATTAATAGGACAAGGTATTGGAAATAGTATTGCTGCTATTTTTGGTGGTTTACCAGGTGCAGGTGCAACAATAAGAACAGTTGTTAATATCAATGCAGGTGGTAAAACAAGACTATCTGGTATGGTTGCCGGATTATTTTTATTAGTTGTATTGTTGGCTATTGGTCCGATAGCCTCTAAAATACCTGCTGCTGTTTTAGCAGGAATTTTGATAACAGTAGGTGTTGGTGTAATGGATTACAAAGGTTTAAAGGCAATACCAAATATTCCTAAAGCCGAAGTTACAATTATGATCGTGGTATTGATCCTTTCAACATTTTGGAATCTGGTATATGCAGTTGGCATTGGATTGGTAATTGCATCTTTGGTATTTATGAAAAAAATGGGAGACTCTACTGCCGAAAAATCAGATGTTAAGAGTCTGGAAGAAGAAAAATCCTGGGATGATGAAGCAAATTTCCCTGATGAGCTAAAAAAGAAAGTATTTATAAAACATATCAAAGGACCAATCTTTTTTGGATCAACTAGTCATTTTCAGGCTTTAGCAAAACAAATTCCAGAGTCGGCAGATTATGTTATCATTAGAATGAAAAAAGTCCCATATATTGATCAATCGGGCTTATATGCCATGGAAGATGTTTTACTTGAATTAGAAAAGAAGAATATCCATGTATTAATTGTTGGCTTGCAAAACCAGCCTGCTTACTTGATGCAATCTATCGATCTAATTCCTGATTTGATCTCTGAAGAACATTTATTTAAAAACTTTAATAATTGTACAAACTGGATCAAAAAAAACATTTAATTTCTACTTGTCATACTTATAATTTTTTTTTAACTTTAAGATGTAATATCCTATTGATCAATTAAAGATTATTAAACGAAGATATGCTTACTTTTAAAAACTTTAATATTGCAGACTGGTTTTCATTTTACCGTATAGCTGCAGCTCCATTTTTATTAATTCTGTTATGGTTGCATATGCAGGAATTCTTCACATGGATGCTGTTGATTAGCTACAGTACTGATATGATAGATGGCTACCTTGCACGTAAATTTAAAATAACCAGTCCAAGAGGATCTCAATTAGATTCTATTGGAGATCAAATTACATTTTCCATTGGTTTAATTGGTCTTTTAGTATTTGAATTTGATTTTATAAAAGAAAATTACATTTTAATTTTAATTGCATTTACTCCTTACCTTATTCAAATGCTTATCGCTTTTAAAAAGTATGGGAAAGCAACATCTTTTCATACATACTTAGCTAAGCTATCTGCATTTGTTCAGGCGTTTTTTATTTTGTATTCATTATTTTTTGGCCCAAATTATTTTCTGTTTTACTTTATGATAATTCTTGGTTTGATTGAAACGATTGAAGAAATTATTCTGATCTCTATGTTTGACAAATGGGTTTCTGATGTTAAAGGGATCTATTGGGCTTTAAAAGATAAAAGGAGACTAACAAATAAATAAATTTTATAATGAGATCCTATCCAATGTACATGATCATACTGCTTTGTATGGCAATATTGACTATTGATATATTGGCATTTTACTGGCTACAATCCATTATTCCAAGTATAACTAACCCCCTTATTAAAAATATCATTTATATTTCTTTTTGGTTTTTTTCTATTGGATTAATTACATCAATTATTATTCTAAAAATCCGTTTAGACAAAATTCATCCGCAAAGAAAACAATTGATTATTTCATCGCTATACGGACTTACCATATCTTCTTTTATTCCAAAAATTATATTTATCATTGTTATTTCAATACTGTATTTCACAAATTATGTAGTTTCAAATACTGAATCATTGTTCTTTATTCCTGCCATTGGAGTTCTCTCTGGTTTTTTACCATTTTTTGTAATTCTTCATGGCATCTTTAGATCATTATACCGTTTTAAAATTCACCATTCAAAAATTCAATGTACGGTTATTCCCGAAAGTTTTGACAAATTACGCATTGTTCACATATCCGATCTGCACCTGGGAAGTTTTAATTTTAGGTATCATATATTAGACAGAGCGATAGATTTGATCAATGATCTGGAACCGGATTTTATTTTTTTCACAGGAGATCTCGTTAACAATTTTGCATGGGAGTTAAAAGGATGGACAGAAATCCTTAGTAAACTATCAGCCAAACAAGGTAAATATGCTGTATTGGGTAACCATGATTATGGAGATTACAGTGAATGGAAAACTGCAAGCAAGAAAAAATCCAACCTTGAATCCATCAAGTATTTTTATAAAAAAATAGGATTTAAATTACTTCTAAATGAATCAGACATCATTGAAATTAAAGAAGAAAAAATGGCGATTTTAGGAGTAGAAAATTGGGGAAATCCACCATTTAAACAATATGGTGATCTAAATAAAGCATTGAAAAATGTAGAAGAAATACCTTTTAAGATTTTATTATCTCATGATCCCTCTCACTGGAATGAAGAAGTTGTACGTAAAACCAATATATCATTGACCCTTTCCGGCCATACGCATGGAATGCAGGCAGGAATCAATCTTAAAAACAAAAAATGGAGTCCGATCAAATATAAATATAAACACTGGGCAGGCTTGCATAAAGAACAAAATCAATATTTATATGTCAATCGTGGTTTAGGCTGGTTGGGATTTCCCGGAAGACTTGGCATGCGACCTGAAATTACTTTTATAAAAATGGAAAAAATATAAAGCACTAAACATCAATTAATTATTTTTTTATCAGTTCAATCACTACCGATAGTTATCCTGTACGAGAACAGTAAAAGGCCTCTAAAAGCGACCTCGACTGCGCTCTGCCAGACAGTTTTCTATAAAACCAAGAATTGATTATGAAGCTATCTACTGACCTCTATTGTTATATTCTTTTAAATCTGCAAAAAACTTAAATTTTACTGTTAAAAAATACAATAATTGAACTTTAATTCTGTTTTAAATAAACAATCTTTGATCTTATTTTATTATAGATTTTAATTTAATTATCATGAACAGAGTTATTGTAAGTTATCGTAATATAACAACAGAATTAATAAAAGAAATTAGGTACCAGTATCCCTATGGCTATTCAGACAATGATATGATCATTTTTAGAAATGCTAAAAATGAGGTCGTTAAATCTCTTGAAATTACTCATAATGATACCGATTATTTGATAAAAATGAGTAAACAACTGGCAATTCATTTAGATAATTTTGAAGCAATTGACCAAATAGAAGGTATTTAGGCTGAATTTGATTTGTAAAAATAATCAATCACTATAAAATTCTGCAGTTTTAAAACAAAATCGTTTTCTACAAATTGATCTATAACAATTAGAATTTGCTATACATTCCACTTCTATTTCGTTGATAGTTTCCTATCAATTTCCTTTATTTTATATAGCTAAAAGCACCTTGAAGTATGCCATTGACAACAGACATTATGTTATATTAAGTGCAACAAATATTTATTTGGTTTAAATCATAAAAGGCTTAGTTTTACACAAATCAAATTTGATAGTATTGGAATACCTTGAAATTTTAAAGGCTTATCATTTATCGATCTTTCAATGGATTGCTATATTTTTTGCTGCTTTTTTATTAGGAATGTCAAAATCTGGCATAAAAGGTATTGGAATAATTATCGTCATGATCTTAGCATTTGTTTTTGGTGAAAAAGCATCAACAGGAGTTCTCCTGCCTCTGTTAATTTCTGCTGATATATTTGCAGTTACCTATTACCACAGACACACACAATGGGGGTTTATAAAAAAATTATTACCCTGGATGATCATTGGTGTTTTGGTAGGAGTTTGGATAGGCAATGATATTTCAGAAGATCTTTTTAAAAAACTAATGGCAATTATTATCATAGGTTCTGTTCTGATCATGTTCTATTTTGAAAATAAAAAATTGATCACTATTCCAAATAATAGGATATTTTCCAGCTCAACTGGATTTTTAGCAGGATTTACAACAATGATCGGAAATTTAGCAGGTCCGATTTCAAATATTTACTTTTTGGCAATGCGACTTCCAAAAAATGAATTTATTGGAACTGCTGCATGGTTATTTTTCATTATCAATGTTTTCAAATTTCCTTTTCATATTCTCGTATGGAAAACGATAAATAAAGAAACTTTAGTCCTAAACTCCATTATGATCCCGATGATGATTATTGGTTTTTTTATAGGAGTTAGAATTGTTAAATTGATCTCAAACATTAATTATCGAAGATTTATTCTTTTTGTAACTGCCCTTGGAGGATTTATTCTATTATTTAGCTAATAATCAAAAAACATCCTGATTTCTTTATGATTTTAATCATGTGTCACTTTTGCAATT
>JAOZTG010000303.1 GCA_029939235.1 Flavobacteriaceae bacterium | reverse complement strand
AGTAGCAGTAGCAGTAGCAGTAGCAGTAGCAGTAGCAGTAGCAGTAGCAGTAGCAAAAATAATATACAAATTGGAAAATTACTAAATACACATCGATTTCTTTGCGAATCTTTATTTTCCCTTTGCAAAACTCTGCGAAACAGCTTTTCATTAATTGAAAGTAATAAATTTCTCATTGAATCTTAAGTGTCAAAAAATATTCCTTTCCCTGTAACAAATTGTACTTTTGCGCTTCTAATGTTACAAAACCAACCCAATGATATCTCACTTTATCAACCTTGAATGGAAACAATTCTTCCGTTCTTCCTACTGGCAAAAAAGTATTGCATTAAACATTTTAATGGTATTTATTGCCCTCTATTTTATTTTGATGTTTTTAGGTCTTGGTTTTGGGCTATACCCAATTCTTAAAGAACAATTTCCTGATGAAGACCCTCTACTAATTGTCAACGGATTTTTATTTTTCTGGTTTTTAGGCGATTTAATGTTACGTTTTTTTCTGCAAAAACTGCCTGTAATGAATATCAAACCATTACTCACTTTACCCATCAAAAAAAGTAAGATCATACATTATGTTTTAGGCAAATCCGTTGTTTCATTTTTTAACTTCTTACCACTTTTTGCAATCATTCCATTTAGTATCATACTCCTTTCAAATGATTATAGCAGCAGCACCATTATAACATGGATGTTTACCATGATCATTTTTACTTTGATCATTAATTTTTTAAACTTTATAATAGAAAGTAAATCTGCCGAAACAGAATTGTCTTTTTTACCCATTATTCTTATTGTTTCCGGTTTGTTTGCATTGAATTACTTCAATCTTGTCTCATTTTCCTCCCTGCTTTCCAATGCAATGAACAGTATCACCGCAAATCCTCTTATGATCCTGATTCCATTGATCTTATTGGGGGCATTGTATTATTTAAACTTTTCCGCTTTAAAGAAAAAATTATATGTAGATGCATCACTAAAAGCAAAAACACAGATTGCATCATCAACAGACATGAGCTGGACCAGAAGATTTGGTGATACCGCTCCTTTCTTACAGTTAGACCTTAAAATGATATGGCGTAACAAACGAACAAGATCAACACTTTTTATCATGGTTCTTGCACTTTTTTACGGATTGATCTTTTATCCAAATCCAACATACCAGGAGTGGACAGCAATGTTTATTTTTGTAGGAATTTTCGTTACCGGAATTTTCATGATCAATTTCGGTCAATTTATACCCGCCTGGGACAGTGCTTATTATAAATTATTAATGAGTCAGAATATCAAATATAAAGAGTATTTAAAATCGAAATACCTCTTAATGAATCTAAGTGCTGTGGCTCTTTTTGTTCTAAGTATTCCATACGTTTATTTTGGATGGAATATCTTATTGATCCATTTTGCAGCAATGGTTTATAATATTGGCATAAATTCTCATGTGCTCCTTTACGGAGGTTCCTTTAACAGGAAAAGGATCGATCTTTCACAACGAGCAGCACTTAATTATCAAGGTACAGGTGCAGTTCAATGGATCATTGGATTTCCTTTGCTATTGTTTCCTGTTTTGATCTTTTATCTGCCTTACCATTTTTTCGGCTTTGAAGCCGGAATAGCAACACTAATTATTCTTGGCGGACTGGGAATACTATTTCACCAAAAAATAATGGATTTTATAGTAAAAAAATATATGGACTCCAAATACAAAATGATTGCTGCTTTTGACCAAGACAACTAAATATTTATTTTCAATCTCCTAAAAAAACAAACCATGATAAAATCTACTGAACTCACCAAAAAATATGGTGGAACCATTGTTTTAAATATCGAATCATTAGAAATTCCTAAAGGGCAAACCTTTGGATTGGTTGGAAACAATGGCGCAGGTAAAACAACTTTTTTTAATTTATTATTGGATCTTATCCAACCTACTACCGGACTTATTACAAATAATAGTATTGAGGTAAATAAAAGTGAAGACTGGAAATCATTTACCGCAGCATTTATTGATGAAAGTTTTTTGATTGGCTACCTTACTCCTGAAGAATACTTCTATTTTATTGGCGAATTAAGAGGAATGAATAAAGCGGATATCGATACTTTTTTACAGCAATTTGAAGAGATATTTAATGATGAAATCATTGGGAAGAAAAAATTCTTACGGGATCTGTCCAAAGGAAATCAGAAAAAAACCGGTATCGTTGCCGCATTGATCGGCAATCCGGAAGTGGTAGTGTTAGATGAACCTTTTGCTAATTTAGATCCCACTACGCAAATTCGTTTAAAGAAAACATTAAAAACACTTACTGAAAACAAAGAGGTTACCATTTTAATTTCTAGTCATGATCTCAACCATGTCACCGAAGTTTGCGAGCGTATCGTTGTTTTAGATAAAGGTGATATTGTAAAGGATATTAAAACCTCTACAGAAACATTGAAGGAACTGGAAGGTTATTTTGCGGTGTAACGGAATGGAATTAATTCAGAAGGATTTAATTTCAATAAGTG
>JAOZTG010000302.1 GCA_029939235.1 Flavobacteriaceae bacterium | reverse complement strand
ATGAAATCATACAAGTTTTCTACAAGTAAAAATTGGGATTTTAAGACAGTACCTCGATTATGCCTCGTTTTATTTTTTTTATTCTTAAATCCACGTTATTATTCCAATCAATCCGTTACTAAAAAAGTAAATTGTAAATACCAAATTAAAATATGTTCTACATCTATTTTATTATCAGCCTAATGCAACTTTTATACCATTATTTTTTTAAAATTCAATTATCTTTGTCAAAAATTATAAACCTTAAAAATTATTTTACATGAAAACAAATTTAAAAAATTATTTACCCTTATTAATTTTATTATTTGCTGTATCCTTATCATATGGTCAAAGTAAAGCAGGAGGATTACAAGAACTGGTTGGTGAGAAAGGCAATTATGTTGAAAATGACCTTAAAAAGAGAGATTATTATCATATTAAAACTGTAAAAAATGGTAATAGTGCGTATTCATATTGGTGGAGTTCTTATAAAAAGAAGTGTGTCAGTGTACGTGTGAGTGACGGTAGAGTAAAACATATACTTAACACACCAAGTTATGATTGTAATAAAAATTCTAATGGTAGTAGTATTCACAGTCATAACAGCAATAGTAATTATAATGAAAATTACAGCCATGATAAGTACAATAATGATAATTTCAATAATAATTATCATACAAGAGATAGTAGAGAATACAATGGCCATGCAGAAGTACATGATTTGATGAAAATATCAGCTCCATTAGCCTATGATAAATTACTGGATCGTGGTTTTATTAATGTAAAAACTGTAAAAGGAAAAGATAAATTGTATAAAATATGGTACAATCATGAAACCAACCAATGTATCAAAACAGTATCATTACATAAACATATTCACGATATTTTAAAATCAACTCATTGTAATAACTAACTGAAATAAAAAAAATTAAAAAGGTCATTTAAAAAAATTAAAATGACCTTTTTTTTATCAAATCAAATAAATATTTCTTAAAAATCAACTATCTCTGAGCTGATCTATAATAGGGGGTATTTCGCTAGTTTTATCTCCAATCAAGTTAGGAATATACTTTGAAATAAATATCAAAAACAAAAAAGAAGTATTTTTAGGAAAAGCTTCAGATCATAATTATTTTTTATTTATGGAACACGATGCCTATCATCAACTCTGAAAAGTTAAGAATACAATTAAAGGTGTGCACTTAGATGAAACCTATAAATTTAATAAAGTTTTTGAATTGAATAATCAACCAAATTTAATTAATATAAACCAAGAATAAAATGAGAATAGTAAGATTACTTTTAGGTGTTGGGTTAATAATATCTATTGCGAGTTGCAGCAGTAGCAAAAACACAACAAAAACAAATGCATATCACAACATAACTGTACCTGCGGGTTCAACAACAGCAGTTTTTATCCCTGCTAAAAAAGGGGAAATGAGTGAAATTGAAATTCAAAAATGGCCACATGCCGATTTAATGACTGATTCAATTCCCGGGATGAGTTTAGCCAAAGCTTACCAATTTGTTGCTACGAAAAAAGCAACTACCATTATTGTTGGTGTAGTTGACTGTGGTATTGACATTAATCATGAAGACCTAAAAGACAATATTTGGGTAAACAGCGATGAAATTGCAAATAACGGTAAAGATGATGATAAAAATGGCTATATTGATGATATTCACGGTTGGAATTTTTTGGGAGGTAGAGCAGAAGCTACTCCTGAGCAATATGAAGTTACCAGACTATACAAAAGGCTAAATCCCAAGTATGCTAATAAATCAGAAGCTCAGATCACAAGCAAAGACAAAGAAGAATACATTTATTATTTAAAAGTGAAAAAAGATTTTGAAAAAGGAAGGAAAGAGGCTATAAAGAATTATGAATTATATAAAAATGCAAAAAAACTTATAGTTGATGCAGATACAGAAGCAATCAAAAAACTTAATAAACAGGTTTATACGCTTGAAGATCTTAAAACTTTAAACTCAGCTGATGTGGCTCCTCTGATAAGAGTTCTTACTACTGGTGCTACAGTTGCTGAATCTAAAGACCAGCTTGATGCTATTTTAGAAGTTTTTGGTCCTCAGGTAAATCAATACTATAATCTTGATTTTAATGGAAGAACTACAGGTGATGATGCCTATGATATTAAAGATGTTCCATACGGAAATCAATATCTAACAGGTTCTTTAACAGATGAAATTCACGGAACACATGTTTCAGGAATAGCTTTAGCTACACGAAATAATGGTAAAGGAATGAATGGTGTTGCTAATAATGTAAAGCTTTTAGCAGTACGTGCAGTACCTGATGGTGATGAATATGATAAAGATATTGCCTTAGCAATTCGATACGCAGTTAACAATGGCGCAAAAGTAATTAATATGAGTTTTGGTAAAAGTTATTCTTTAAATAAAGAATGGGTTTATGAAGCTTTTAAATACGCTGCCAGTAAAGATGTTTTATTGGTTAAAGCGGCAGGTAATGATGGAATAAACATAGATAAAATTGATAGTTACCCGACCGATGCTGACGATAGAGTAA
>JAOZTG010000002.1 GCA_029939235.1 Flavobacteriaceae bacterium | reverse complement strand
ATCATAAAATTAATTGAGCAAATACATCACTGAAGTTTTGCACTTAATTAGCAATTTGAAAATATCAGAATAATAACTCTTTAAATATACTAAATCTCTTTGTGTAGCTTTATGTATTCTCAAAGAAAAAAATAGCAAGAATTGGAATTCTTAAAACCAGATAATCAGTACGATAAATAATTTAGAATTGTATAACACACTCAATACATAAGAATTAATCATATGTGCGAAACTTGAGTACATCATAATCTTTTAAAAAAATCCATAAAAAAAGCAGCCCTTAGGCTGCTTTCAATTATATATCAGAATTCTTATTTTAAAGAATCATATTTATCTTTCATTTTCTGGAACTTATCATCCATCTCAGCATTTTCATACAAACTCATCAAAGTTCTAACTGTGTCAATATCATCAGATTTAATGGAATAAGCTTTTTCATAAACCGGAATAACCTCTTTATAAAGTATAACCTGTCTGGCTTTTATTTCATCATACTTTTTAAAATCACTAAGATTATTATTCATTTCTTCTACCAAATCTTTATCCTTTTCTAAAAGAGCAGAACCTAAATTAACATAAGCATCAAAATAATCAGGATTCAATTCAATAGCTTTACGGTAGTATTCTTTAGCCTTCTCCGTATTACCCTGCTCTCCGTTTATTACACCTAAATTGAAATATAAAGATGCATTATTTGGATCTAATTTAATTGCTTCATTCATTAATTTAGCAAATTCTTCTTTATTTCCAAGTTTTATATATAGATTAGCTTCGGTTAAAATTAAATTAACATCATCAGGTGCAATTGTTCTGGCTTCTTTTACTGCTTCGATCGCCTTGTCAGTATCACCTTGTTCCACATATACAAATGCAATATTCTTAATGATAGAAGGTGTTTTAGATTCAGAAACAGTAGTTTTAGGTTCAATATATTGCTTCGATTTTACCATCAAGTCCATTTGAGATTTAGAACCCATATTTTCTCTTTCTCCAGATGCAACATTTTTAGCAGTATACTCAGTTACAATACCAGTATAACCAACATCTTTCAAAGTTTTAAAATACTCTAATGCTTTATCATAGTCTTTATCTAAATATGCTGCATTTGCTGCATACTCTAAAAATACTGTATCTTTTTTACTCAAATCATATACTTCATATAATTCACCCTTAGCTGCTGTATAATTTTTATCCTGATAGGATTTGATTCCTTTTGCTGACAGATCAGTAATCAGAGTATTAAGTGTTGGTTCAGCAAGTTTGGTATACTTAGTTGATCCCATCTGCTTTTCAATTTCAAATAAATTATTATATGCACCTGCTGCACTTGAATAATATTTTGAATCTGTCTTTGCTAAACCTGAACAGGTCATGGCATGTAAATAGTAAAATTTAGCTTTTGTTTTATCATCTGCATTTTCAATCAAAGGCATTGCCTGTTTAATTGATACTTGCGCAGCAGCATAATCTTGTTTCTTAATAGCTTTTTCAGCTGCTTTTAACTCACTCTTTTGTGCAAACGTTGTTAAACTTAATAAAAAGGCTAACAGCACTAATACTTGTTTTTTCATTGGTTTTAATATCTTAAATTAAATATTTTGCAAAATTATAAATTTTGCGAATCATTTTCATGATTTTCATCATTTTTTTCTCCATTTTCAACATTTTCATCTATTTGCTCATCATCATGCATTACTTTCGCAACAGCGGCAATTGAATCATTGTCTTTAATGTTTATTAATTTCACTCCCTGAGTGGCCCTTCCCATAACACGAAGACTTGAAACTGCCATCCTAATTGTGATACCCGATTTATTGATGATCATTAAATCATCCTGATCTGTCACATTTTTAATAGCAACCAATTCTCCTGTTTTATCTGTAATATTAATGGTTTTTACACCTTTTCCACCTCTGTTAGTGATACGGTAATCTTCAAGGCTTGATCGTTTTCCGTAACCTTTTTCCGAAACAACTAAAATATCGCTTTCATCATCAGAAATAGACACCATGCCTATTACTTCATCTTGATCATCTTTTAATCTAATTCCTCTTACACCAGAAGCATTTCTACCCATTGGTCTGGTTTTACCTTCTTCAAATCGAATAGATTTACCTGATTTTGCAGCGATCATGATCTGACTTTTGCCATTAGTTAATTTAGCTTCTAATAATTCGTCTCCTTCTCTTATGGTTATTGCGTTGATACCATTGGTTCTCGGACGGGAATATTGTTCTAAGGAAGTTTTCTTGGTTTGCCCTTTTTTGGTAACCATCACTACATAATTATTATTCACATAATCCTCATCTTTCAAATCCTGCGTTACTAAAAACGCTTTAACCATATCGTCATTTTCAATATTGATCAGGTTTTGAATAGCTCTTCCTTTAGAGGTTTTTCCTCCTTCCGGAATTTCATAAACACGCATCCAGAATACTTTTCCTTTTTGTGTAAAGAACAACATATACTGGTGATTTGTACCAACAAACAAATGCTCTAAGAAATCTTCATTTCTGGTAGAAACACCTTTTTGACCTCTGCCACCTCTGTTTTGCGTTTTATATTCAGAAAGATCTGTACGTTTAATATACCCTGCATGTGAAATAGTAATAACTACTTTTGAATCCGGTATCATATCCTCAATATTCAATTCTCCTCCTGCATATTCAATTACAGATCTACGCTCATCACCATATTTTTCTTTGATCTGAATTAATTCTTCTTTAATGATATCCATTCTACGAGATTCACTGGCAAGAATATCTTTCAAATCTTCAATCAATTTCATGATCTCTTCAAACTCAGCTCTTAATTTTTCCTGTTCCAGTCCTGTTAGCTGACGCAATCTCATTTCAACAATTGCCCTTGCCTGAATATCGGACAGTTCAAATCTTTCTATCAGTTTGGCTCTGGCCTCATCACCATTACTTGATGCACGTATCAATTTGATCACCTCATCAATATTGTCACTGGCAATGATCAATCCCTCTAATATATGCGCACGGGCTTCTGCCTTGTCTAATTCAAATTTTGTTCTGCGTACAACCACATCATGACGGTGATTCACAAAATGTCTGATCAGATCCTTTAAATTAAGCATTTCAGGTTTTCCATTGACCAGAGCGATATTATTTACACTAAAGGAAGTTTGTAAGGCAGTATATTTATACAATTTATTCAGTACAATATTTGGTATTGCATCTCTTTTTAATACATATACCATTCTACGCCCTTTCCTACTGGTTTCATCACGGATGGTAGAAATTCCATCTATTTTTTTATCATTGATCAGATCTGCTGTTTTTTTCATCAGATCTGCACCATTTACCTGATATGGTAATTCGGTAACTACGATACATTCTCTACCGTTAACTTCCTCAAAATTAGCCTTGGCACGCATTACAATTCTTCCTCTACCGGTTAAAAAAGCATTTCTAACACCTTCATAACCATAGATAGTTCCACCAGTTGGAAAATCTGGTGCCTTGATATGCTGCATCAATTCCTCTATTTCAATGGAATTATCATCAATATATGCAATGGTTCCATCAATCACCTCACTAATATTATGTGGCGCCATATTTGTTGCCATACCAACTGCAATTCCTGATGCACCATTCACAAGCAAACTTGGAATACGGGTTGGCAATACGGTAGGTTCTTTTAAAGTATCATCAAAGTTTAAACGATGATCAACGGTATCTTTATCAATATCTGCAAGCATATCTTCTGATACCTTCTTCATTCTCACCTCTGTATACCTCATTGCCGCAGGACTATCTCCATCTGGCGAACCAAAGTTTCCCTGCCCGTCAACCAATTCATAACGCATGCTCCAGTCTTGTGCCATACGCACCATAGCATCATAAACTGATGTATCACCATGTGGGTGATATTTACCCAAAACCTCACCAACAACTCTTGCCGATTTTTTATGTGCTCCTGTTGCTTTAATTCCCAATTCATGCATCCCAAATAAAACCCTTCTGTGCACAGGTTTTAAACCATCTCTCACATCTGGTAATGCTCTTGAAACTATTACAGACATTGAATAATCAATGTAAGCTGATTTCATTTCATCTTCAATATTGATAGGAATTATTTTATCGTTTTCCGCCATTTTATCTATTTATTTTTTGTCGTAAAATTTGAAGCAGCAATATACAATATATCTCATTTTTATACCGTTACTAATGGACATTTATTAACATTATTTATTAACAATCTTTTGTAATTATTTGATTGAATTTTAGCAACTTAGTGATATGTTTAAAGTATCTCATAACTTTTGTAATGAATTAGTGAAAAATTCTACTAAATTTACAGCATAAATGATATAGATTATGGATGATAATTTTTCACCAAAAGTAAAAGATGTAATAGCTTACAGCAAAGAAGAAGCTGTACGTTTAGGACATGATTTTATTGGCACAGAACACTTAATGCTTGGCATTTTACGTAAGGCAAATGGAGAAGCTTTTGATATATTAAATTCATTTGAACTAAATTTTAATACACTACGTTCAAAAATAGAACTGTTAAATCCTTCTGGGTCACCATTTGATGAAAATAAAAAAAAGAGCTTATCTCTTACAAAACAAGCTGAAAAAGCGTTGAAAACAACTTTTTTAGAAGCAAAATTATATAAAAGTGATTCTATCAGTACAGCACATTTATTATTGTGTATTCTTAGAAATGAAAATGATCCTACAACGAAAATTTTACATAAATTCAATATCTTTTATGAAGATGTAAAAGATATCTTTAAAGAATTATTTGTAGAAAAATCAGATGATGTTGTTGAGTCACCTAAAGCAGACATCCCGCAGGAAGAATATAATGACCCAAGGAAAAATCCTTTTGAAAGTCCCAAAGGCAAGGTAGTAAAGAAATCAAGAACTCCTGTTCTAGATAATTTTGGCAGGGATCTTACCATCATGGCAGAAAATGGCAAGCTGGATCCTGTGGTTGGAAGAAAAAAAGAAATTGAACGCATCTCTCAAATTTTAAGTCGTCGAAAAAAGAATAATCCAATTTTGATTGGTGAACCCGGTGTAGGTAAATCGGCTATAGCCGAAGGACTGGCTTTAAGAATTATCCAAAAAAAGGTTTCTAGGATACTTTTTAATAAAAGAATTGTTTCCCTGGATCTTGCGAGTCTGGTTGCCGGCACAAAATACCGTGGTCAGTTTGAAGAGCGCATGAAAGCCCTGATGAATGAGTTAGAAAAAAATGATGATATCATTTTGTTTATTGATGAAATTCACACCATTGTAGGCGCAGGAGGAGCAACCGGATCATTAGATGCTTCCAACATGTTCAAACCAGCCCTGGCACGTGGTGATATTCAATGTATTGGTGCAACAACCCTTGATGAATTTCGTCAGAATATCGAAAAAGACGGAGCACTGGAGCGTCGTTTTCAAAAAGTGATCATTGAACCAACCAGCGTTGAGGAAACCATCCAGATATTAGAAAATATCAAAAATAAATATGAAGATCATCACAATGTGAAATTCACTGATGATGCTATCAAGGCATGCGTAACTTTGACAAATCGTTATATGACCGATCGTTATTTACCAGATAAAGCTATTGATGCCATGGATGAATCTGGTTCTCGAATTCATATTACAAATATTGTTGTTCCTAAACAGGTTTTGGAATTGGAAAAAAAACTGGAAGAGATCAAAGAACTAAAAAATGAAGTAGTTAAAAGCCAAAAGTACGAAGAAGCGGCACGATTACGAGATGATGAAAAACGTACAGAAAAGGAATTGGGTATTGCCCAAATGGAATGGGAAGAACATTCTAAACTTCATAAAGAAGTTGTTACTGAAGACAATGTAGCTGAAGTAGTTAGCATGATGACAGGTATCCCTGTTAACAGAATTGCCGAAGCTGAAAGTAAACGGTTGAAAGATCTTCATAAATTAATAAAAGGTAAATTAATTGGCCAGGATGAAGCTGTGGCAAAAGTTGTGAAAGCAATTCAACGAAACAGAATTGGCCTAAAAGATCCTAACAAACCTATTGGCTCATTTATATTTTTGGGTCAAACCGGTGTTGGTAAAACACAACTTGCGAAAGTTTTAGCCAGTGAATTATTTGACTCACAGGATGCATTGGTAAGGATTGATATGAGTGAGTATATGGAAAAATTTGCTATTTCAAGACTTATTGGAGCTCCTCCGGGCTATGTTGGTTATGAAGAAGGTGGTCAGTTAACTGAAAAGATCCGTCGTAAACCATATGCCGTTGTTCTATTGGATGAGATCGAAAAAGCCCATCCGGATGTTTTTAATATGCTTTTACAAATCTTAGATGATGGTTATATTACAGATAGTCTGGGAAGAAAAATTGATTTCAGGCATACTATTATTATCATGACCTCAAATATTGGTTCTCGACAGTTAAAAGATTTTGGAACTGGAGTTGGATTTGGAACTGCTTCAAAAAAGGCACAGGAAGAAGCTCATGCAAAAAGTGTTATTGAAAATGCTTTAAAAAAGAGTTTTGCTCCTGAATTTTTAAATAGAATTGATGATGTAGTTATTTTTAATTCACTGGAAAGAAAAGATATCCATAAAATTATTGATATTGAATTAGAAAAACTTCTTTCAAGAATATTAAAATTAGGCTACAAATTAGAATTAAGTGATGAGGCCAAAGATTATATTGTTGACAAAGGGTTTGACAAGCAATACGGTGCAAGACCGTTAAAAAGAGCCATTCAAAAATATATTGAAGATGCTTTGGCCGAAGAGATTGTCAATGCTAATTTAAATGAAAATGATACTATTTTTATGGATCTGGATAAAAAATCAAATAAACTGGTTTTCAAAATTGAAAATAATAAAAAAACAGATTGATCCAGTCAATTCAGGCGTAAAAAAAGGTTGTCAAAATTGACAACCTTTTTTTATAATTTCTTTTTTCTATCTATAATTTCGTTTTAAGATCTTTTAAATCATCTTCAATCACTTCTCTTACATCCCCCACTCTTCCTTTCACTTTTTTCAATTGCAAGGAAATAAAAACATAAACAATTCCTAAAAACAGAAATGCAAATGCTAACATATATGCCAAATATGCACCACCTAATAGCGGTTTATATAAAACTGCCATTATAGCAAATATAGTAGTGAAAATACCTACCGCTAAGATCCATCCCCAGTTTTCAACTCCATCTTTTTTCAATTTAAATGCCGCTGAAATAGAAGAAACCCCTCTAAATAATAGCCATAAACCTATAAATACAGAAAAAATAACAACTGCTTTTGCAGGATGTTTCAGTAAAATAAATCCAACAACAATATCCAGAACACCACCTGCCAGATAAAGCCCCCAGTTATCAAGATCATCCTTATTTGAAAAGGCAAAAAATATGCTTAGAACTCCGGAAATAAGAATTAGCATACTAAAAAAGAAAACTATACCTGCAAAACTAGCAATAGGAGTTTTGAACATCCAAATAGCTCCCAGAATCATTAAAATTCCCATGATTAATAATACCCACCAATTTTTTACAGAATGGGCCACTTTTGAAATTGCATTTGTCATAATAAATTTTTTTTAGCTTACAATTGCAAGCCTGGTTTATAATTGATTTTGATTGATAAAGGCTTATAATTTATCAACTTACCAAATATACATAAAATAATTTGTTAAATTACCCTTTGCGGTCTTGTGATTTACAAGGCCAGTTTTGCCTTATTTAAATTTAAATTGATTTATATATTATCAATGTAACACCGAAAAAAGCACGAATAATTTAATGCTTTTGGGTAAATATAATAATCTATCAAATAAATTAGTTATTTTTTTATCAATTAAAAAAATGCTCTATATTTGTAGCGTGATACAAGAAACAAATAGCATCTATACAAACCAACTTTCAATGGTTATTACTACAATTACTACCCTTTAGGGTTGTTCACTATATATCACATCGTCCAAAAGATTTATATTCATAAAAGGCACATATAAATTTTCAGCATCAAACAAAACATTTTAAATATAAAACTGAAATAATGATCGTTTCAAAATTTGGCGGAACTTCGGTTGGTTCTGCAAAAAATATCAAAAAAATCATCCAAATTATTGGTGACAAAAATAAAAAAACCATTGTTGTAGTTTCTGCACTTGGTGGCATAACAAATCTATTGATCGAAGCCAGTGATCTTGCGAAAGATGGAAATAAAAAATACATGGATGTTTTAGAAAAGATCCAAAATAAACATACCGAGACAATTGAAGAGCTTTTTGGCAATGATGATCAAAAACACATCCATACATTCATATCTAAAAAATTAGATTTGTTAAAAGATATGCTTAAGAGCGTATTTACATTAAATGACCTTTCTGAGAAATCACTTGCTAAAATAGTTAGCACCGGTGAAATTCTGTCTTCTTTTATTATTGCAAAAGCAATGAAAAACAAAGGCTTAAATGCTATTTTAAAAGATAGCAGATCATTGATCAAAACAAATGAAAATTATACCGATGCCGCAGTTAATTTTGACTTAACATATGAGAATATTAATACCTATTTTTTAAATGACGAACATGATATAACTGTATTGGCCGGCTTTATATCTTCCGATGATGAAGGTGAAACTACTACTTTAGGAAGAGGAGGTTCAGATTATACGGCTGCCATTTATGCGAATGCATTAGATGCAGAAGTTTTAGAAATATGGACAGATGTAAGTGGTATGTTTACAGCAAATCCAAAATTGGTAAAACAAGCCAAACCCATTAAAGAAATTTCTTATCAGGAAGCGATGGAACTTTCTCATTTTGGGGCAAAGGTTATCTTTCCTCCTACTATTCAGCCTGCTTTAAATAAGAAAATTCCAATTATCATTAAAAATACATTGGCACCAAATGAAGAGGGAACTTTGATCCACAAAGGTAAAAGTATTAAAAAATCTGCTGTTAAAGGAATCAGCCATATTGACGACATTGCCTTATTAACGCTTGAAGGAAATGGAATGATAGGTGTTCCTGGAATTTCTAAACGATTGTTTGAAGCACTTTCACTGCACTTAATCAATGTGAAATTTATTACTCAGGCATCCAGTGAACATTCAATTTGTTTTGCAATTGACCTGGCAGATGCTACAAAGGCTAAAAATGCCATTGATAAACAATTTGAATTTGAAATTTTTCAAAACAAGGTCAATCCCTTAATCGTTGAAAAAGATCTTGCTATCATTGCTTTGATTGGTGACAATATGAAATCTCATCAGGGAATAAGCGGCAAAATGTTTAGTGAACTGGGAAATAACAATGTAAATATCAGAGCAATTGCACAAGGATCTACAGAGAAAAACATCTCAGCAGTTATTGCAAAAAAAGATGTCAAAAAAGCTTTGAATTCTCTTCATAGCGCCTTTTTTGAAAATCAGATCAAAAGTATCAACTTATTTATTGTAGGAGTTGGAAATGTTGGCAGTAAATTGTTAGATCAAATACATCAACAACAATCCTATTTATTGAAAAAACTACATATTGATATTAAAGTAATCGCTCTTGCAAATTCAAGGAAAATGTTGTTTGATGAAAAAGGCATCAATCTTTCTTCCTGGGCTAAAGCATTAGATAAAAAGGGAGAAAAAGCAGATCTGGATATTTTTTATAAAAAGACCAAACAGCTTAATTTACGTAACAGTGTTTTTGTTGATAACACTGCAAATAATGACGTTCCGGAACAATATACTAAATACTTAAAAGATAGTGTTGCTGTAGTTGCCTGCAACAAAATAGCCTGCTCATCAAATATTGAAAATTATAAAAAGCTTAAATTTCTTGCCAGAAAATACAATGCTCCATTTTTGTTTGAAACAAATGTAGGAGCCGGATTGCCTATAATCGACACATTAAATAATTTGATTGCCTCAGGTGATGAGGTCACTGAAATTCAAGCTGTTTTATCAGGTAGTTTAAACTTTATTTTTAACAAGTATGATAGAAATACTTCTTTTTACGAAGTTGTAAAACAAGCCGGAATTGAAGGGTATACTGAACCTGATCCCAGAATTGATCTGAGTGGAGTTGATGTGATGCGAAAAATCTTAATTTTAGCCCGTGAAAGCGGCAACGAAATGGAATTGGAAGAAATTGAAAATCATTCATTTTTACCACAAAGTTCCTTAGATGCAGATTCTGTTGCAGATTTTATGGAAACATTAAAAAAAGAAGAAGAACATTTTAAAAGTCTAAGAGAAGCTGCCGAAAAAGAAGGTTGTAGATTAAAATATGTTGCCGAATACAAAAATGGTAAAGCAAAAGTTGGCTTACAACACATAGCAAAAGATCATCCTTTTTATAATTTAGAAGGAAAAGATAATATTGTATTGTTTTATACAAATCGCTACAAAGAACAGCCTTTGATTATTAAAGGTGCAGGTGCCGGAGCGGACGTAACTGCATCGGGTATTTTTGGTGATATTATCAGAACAGGAAATAAGTAGATACTGAAACACATGAAAGAAATAAAAATTTTTGCACCTGCAACCATTGCCAATATTTCTTGCGGCTTTGATGTCCTTGGCTGCTGTTTAGATACGATTGGCGACGAAATGATCATAAGAAAATCTCCTGAAAAGGGAATTAAGATCACAAAAATAGTTGGTATGGATCTACCCTATGAAGCCAACAACAATGTTGCAGGTGTTGCAGCTTTAGCCCTTTTAGATAAATTAGCATCAAATAAAGAACTTACTAATTATCAAGGTGGTTTTGAAATTGAAATATACAAAAACATAAAACCAGGAAGTGGTATTGGCAGTAGTGCTGCAAGTGCTGCCGGTGCTGTTTTTGCAATCAATGAATTACTCGATAAACCATTTTCTAAATTAGAATTAGTAGAATTTGCCAGAAAAGGAGAAGAACTTGCCTGTGGTTCACCCATAGCCGACAATGTGGCACCGGCTATTTTTGGAGGATTCACTTTAGTAAGAAGTACAGCCCCTCTGGAAATATTACAATTACCAACACTAAAAGATCTTTACGCAACCATCATTCATCCTCAGATCGAAATTAAAACAGCTGATTCCAGAGCCGTTTTACCCGACAAAATACCTTTAAAAGACGGGGTAAAACAATGGGCTAATGTAGGTGCTTTTGTACATGCATTACATACGGAAGATTATGAGCTTTTATCAAATTCTTTAAAGGATTATATTGTAGAGCCACATCGATCAAAACTGATCCCAGAGTTTGATAAAATAAAAAAAACGGCCTTAAAAGAAGGAGCTTTAGGATGTGGTATTTCAGGGTCAGGACCTTCTATTTTTACATTTAGTAAAGGTATACAAATAGCTGAAATTATATCAGATAAATTAAGTTTGATATTTAAAAATACACATATTGAATCACATCATTATGTATCAAAGATCAATACACAAGGAATTAAAATAATAAGCATCCAATAATACATTAAAAATTAATAAAACGATGAAGTTTTACAGTCTGAATCATCAAGCGCCGAACGTAAGTTTTCAGGAAGCAGTAGTAAATGGTATTGCACCCGACAGAGGTTTATATTTCCCGGAGAGCATTTCTGCTTTACCTGTTGATTTTTTCCAAAATATTGAAAATTATTCCAACAATGAAATTGCTTATGAATTGATCAAACAATTTGTTGGGGATAAAATTCCTGAAAAGGAACTCAAAGAAATTATTGAAGATACGCTGAGTTTTGACTTTCCTTTGGTTGAGGTCGAAAAAGATATTTTTAGTCTGGAATTGTTTCATGGTCCGACCATGGCTTTTAAAGATGTGGGTGCCAGGTTTATGGCTAGGTGCCTATCTTATTTCAACAAGAACAAAACAACTGAGTTAACAGTACTTGTTGCCACCTCTGGAGATACTGGCGGGGCAGTTGCAAGTGGTTTTTTGGGTGTAAAAGGTGTACAGGTTGTTATTTTATATCCAAGTGGAAAAGTAAGCAAAGTACAGGAAAAACAACTTACTACGCTTGGACAAAACATCAAAGCACTGGAAGTTACAGGAACTTTTGATGATTGTCAGGATATGGTAAAAACCGCATTTTTAGATCATGAAATCACAGATAAAATGCAATTAACCTCTGCAAACTCTATCAATGTTGCTCGTTGGCTCCCTCAAATGTTTTATTTCGCTTTTGCATATAAACAACTAAAAAACAATAGTAAAGAAGTTGTTTTCTCTATCCCAAGTGGTAATTTTGGTAATATTTGCGCTGGTATGATGGCACAACAATTAGGTCTGCCTATCTATCATTTTATTGCAGCTACAAATGTGAACAGAGTTGTTCCAAATTTTATGCAAACCGGAAATTATATTCCGTTAAAATCAATACAAACCATTTCAAATGCAATGGATGTTGGAAATCCGAGTAATTTTATTCGAATTCAAAATATTTTTAACAATGATTTCGAAAAGATCAAAGAACATCTTTCCTCTTATTCTTTTACAGATGAAGAAACCAAAGAAACTATTTTATCCATTTTCAAAAACAGTAATTATATTACAGATCCCCATGGCGCTGTAGGATATTTAGGATTAAAGAAATATCTTAAAAATGACTCTGATAAACAGGGAGTGTTTTTTGAAACAGCTCATCCTGTAAAGTTTCTGGATGTAATTGAACCTGTAATTGATAAAAAAATTGATTTTCCTGAGCAGATTAAGCAGGTTATCAATAAAAAAAAGGAAGCAAGCCTTATTGATAGTTATAAACAGTTGAAAGAATTTTTATTGAAATAGAAAAGCTTTTAAATTACTATTTTTTATACATTTACAAGAATTAAGATTATCATTCTGATATTCTTTTTAACCTGTTTTTATGAAAAATAAGTGGTTATTTTTTTTATTGTCATTCATATTTTTAAGCAATGGTTATGCTCAAAAATTCACTCGTCAGGATACTTTAAAAGGATCCATTACTAAAGAACGAGCTTGGTGGGATTTACAACATTATGATCTAAAAATAAATGTAGACCCTGTAAACCAAACTCTTAGCGGATCTAATATTATCCAATATAAAGTTTTAAAGTCCTATCAGGTTTTACAGATCGACTTACAAGATCCGATGAAAATCGTAAAAGCCACCCAAGATGGCAAAGTACTAAATATTGAAAATGAAGGAAATGCTCATTTCATTCAACTCCTAAAAAAACAGATTCCGGGGGAGATCAATAACCTTGAAATATTCTTTAAAGGAAAACCAAAAATTGCCCTAAACCCACCATGGGATGGCGGAATTACATGGCAAAAAGACAAGAACAAGAATTATTTTATTGCCAATTCAAATCAGGGAATTGGGGCAAGTATTTGGTGGCCATGTAAAGATCATCCTTATGATGAACCTGATCAAGGTGTTAATACAAGTGTTACAACTCCGGAAAATTTGATGGATGTTTCCAACGGAAGATTGATTGAAGAAATCAACAACCAAAATGGTACAAAAACATATCAATGGCAGGTAAAGAATCCTATCAACAGCTATGCAATTAATTTTAATGTAGCTGATTATGTACATTTTTCTGAAGTTTATAAAGGCGAAAATGGTGATTTGGATTGTGACTATTATGTGCTTTCTTATAATTTAGAAAAAGCAAAATCACAATTCAAGCAGGTTTCCAAAATGTTGGAAGCATTTGAGTACTGGTTTGGACCCTATCCGTTTTACGATGATGGCTACAAACTCGTAGAAGTTCCTTATTTAGGTATGGAACATCAAAGCTCAATAACCTATGGCAATCAATATAAAAATGGATATTTAGGAAGAGATCTTAGTAAAACTGGTTGGGGATTAAAATTCGATTTTATCATTATTCATGAATCAGGGCATGAATGGTTTGCCAATAGTATCACCAACAAAGATGTGGCAGATATGTGGATACATGAAGGATTTACAACCTACAGCGAAGCTTTGTATCTCGATTATCATTATGGCAAAGAAGCAGGGAATGCCTATGCAATTGGTATTAGAAATAATATTGTAAACGACAAACCAGTAATTGGCCCTTATAATGTTGATAAGAACGGATCAAATGATATGTACCCGAAAGCTGCAAATATGATTCATATGATCAGACAATTTATTGATGATGATGAAAAATTCAAAGAATTATTAAGGGAAATGAATAAGACTTATTATCATAAAAACGTGACCTCAGCTGAAATGGAGGATTTTCTAAATAAGAGGACAAAACCGGATCTAACCTCCTTTTTTGATCAATATTTAAGAACAACAAAAATTCCTGTGCTTGAATACAAATGGAAAGCAAATTCTCTCAAATTTAAATTTAAAAATATAGTGAAAGGGTTTGAAATTCCTGTAAAGGTTTACATCAATGGAAAAGAAAAATGGATTATTCCGAACAAGGAATGGCAAAGTATATTAAACAACGAAAATATCATAAATTTCAAAATAGATCCTAACTTTTATATGAATTCATCAAAACTAAAATAAATTCAGAAATACATTTAAAATCATATTTTTTCAATAATTTTGTTAAAATCATTCATAAACAATAAATCATATGAAAAATACAGCCTTAACGCATATCCACGAATCTTTAGGAGCTAAAATTGTTCCTTTTGCCGGATATAATATGCCCGTACAATATGAAGGAATAAATGCAGAACATGAAACCGTTAGAAATAGCGTTGGCGTTTTTGATGTTTCTCACATGGGGGAATTTTTAATTGAAGGAGAAAATGCATTGGATCTGATCCAAAGAGCCACATCCAATGATGCTTCTACATTAGAGATTGGCGACGCTCAATATAGTTGCATGCCTAATGCAACAGGTGGAATTGTTGATGATCTGATCGTTTACAGAATTAAAGATAATAGATATTTACTTGTTGTAAATGCTTCTAATATTGAAAAGGACTGGAACTGGATCTCTTCTTTAAATGATAAAAATGCTGAAATGAAAGATCTGTCTGAAGGTTATTCATTATTAGCAATTCAGGGACCAAAAGCTGTAGAAGCCATGCAAAGTATAACTTCTGTTGATTTGACATCTATTCCATTTTACAAATTCAAGATTGGAGATTTTGCAGGAATTGAGCACGTGATTATTTCTGCAACAGGATATACCGGAAGCGGTGGTTTTGAGATTTATTGTAAAAATGATGAAGCAGAACAAATATGGAATAAAGTATTTGAAGCCGGAAAGGACTTTGGAATCAAACCAATCGGACTTGCTGCCAGAGATACACTTCGTTTGGAAATGGGCTATTGCCTTTACGGAAATGATATTGATGATACGACTTCACCTATTGAAGCAGGACTTGGTTGGATCACAAAATTCACAAAAGATTTTACCAATTCTGAAGGAATTAAATTACAAAAAGAAGAAGGTGTTAACAGAAGATTAAAAGCTTTTGAATTAGACGAAAGAGGTATTCCCAGACAAGGCTATGATATTGTTGATGAGAATGGCTCTAAAATTGGACATGTAACTTCAGGAACCATGAGTCCGAGTTTAAAAAAAGGAATCGGAATGGGTTATGTAAATAAGGGTCATACAAAATTAGGAACAAAACTTTTTATTCAGGTTAGAAATAAAGCGGTACCTGCCACTATTGTAAGATTACCTTTTTACAAAGGTTAATACATAATTGAAATTCAAAATTTAAGAATCAAGATTAATTTTGAATCTTAAATTTTGAATTTTTAAATATTCTTATGAAAATCAGGCTCAAACTGATCCGGGAATTTACCTTTCACATCCTTATAAAAATTATGAAAAAATAAAAAATCTTTCTTTTTATCTCCTGTTAAATAATAAGGTTTTGAAATCAAATATTCTTTTTTGCCAAAATTAAATGTGTTAAAAATTATCGGAATATTTGCTCCTAAAGCAATATGATAAAAACCACTTTTCCATTTTTCTATTTTTGTTCTGGTTCCTTCGGGTGAAATAGCTAAAATAAACTCATCTTTTTCATTAAAAACCTTGATAATTGCATCCACCATATTTGAACTTTTACTTCTATCAACAGGAACGCCTCCTAAAGCTTTGAATATGAACCCATACGGCGGTTTAAATAAAGTATGTTTCCCTATAAAATTGATAGGTAATTCTTTGATATATTTCATTAATGCTCCTAATACAAAATCTATATTTGAAGTGTGAGGTGCACCAACAATGATGAATTTTTTTAAATCTTTTGGATAATCTCCTACGATCTTCCATCCCATGATATTGTAGAATATAAACCTTGAAATATATTTCATCAATTCCTGATTGTTAAGTTCAAATTATAAATATTTTTGTAATATCGTAAAATATAACAGTAATTCTTTAATTATGAGAAAATATATTACACTTTGCCTAACCCTTTTTTTTACTACAATTATCTATTCTCAGGTAAATAAAACTATAAAAGGTCCGGTTATTAAAGATTTTGGACAAGTATATAAAATAAAGAATCCTGATCTACTATTGAATAAAGATAAAAAATACAAAGTGATTTTTGATGTTTATTCCGATGGAGAAAATATCAAAGAAATAAATGCATCGATCAATACAATAGCCAGATTTTTGAACATGCATGCACAAAACAATATTAAACCTGAAAACTTAAATATTGTTTTAATTTTACATGGTGCTGCAACTAAAAACGTTCTTTCCGAAAAGGCTTTTAAAAGAGAGTTTAATATTTCAAATCCTAATATAGATTTGATCAAAGCTTTAAAAAAAGAAAATGTTCAAATTTATGTTTGCGGACAATCCTTTGCCTACAAAGGGTATAAAAGAAATAATCTGTCAAAAGATGTAAAATTATCATTATCAGCCCTTACTGCACTGGTAAAATTCCAATCGGAAGGATATCAATTGATCACCTTTAACTAAAAAAACATGCAAGATAATCTATTTTATATTTTACCAATCGTTACTCTCATCATTGGAATTGTACTGGCATATTTTTTTACTAAATTAAAGTTTGGAAAAGAAACCTCGGCATTAGAAGAAAGAGAAAAGGCTTTGTTCAATGAAAAATCTGAAAAAGACATTACAATTATTGATCTAAAAAAAGATCTTGAGCAATTGAGATTTGAAAAGGAAAACATAAATGTAGACCTTACCAAAAGAGTTTCTGAAATTTCATATTTGCAAAGCAAACTACGGGAACAAAAGGAAGATATTGAAAAACTGCAGGAGAAATTCTCCAAGGATTTTGAAATTCTTGCCAGTAAGATCTTAGAAGACAAATCAGCTAAATTTACAGCAAAGAACAAAGAGAATATTCAACAGATCTTACACCCTTTACAGGAAAAAATTCAATCCTTTGAAAAGAAAGTAGAAGAATCACACAAAGAAAGTATTGATCGTCATGCCGCTCTCAGAGAGCAAATATTTGGATTAAAAGATTTGAATGAGCAAATGAGCAAAGATGCTGTAAATCTGACGAAAGCCTTAAAAGGTGATTCAAAAAAGCAAGGAGACTGGGGTGAATTTCAATTGGAAACCATCCTTGAAAAGGCAGGCTTACACAAGGAAATTCATTATACCACACAAGGCGGTTTTAGAGATGAATCTGATAATTTGAAAAAGCCTGATTTTATTATAAATTTACCAGATAACAAGCATTTGATCATTGACTCAAAAGTTTCTTTAACAGGTTATGATAAATATTATAATGCTGAAAATGAAGGGTCTGAATCCATTGGACTTAAAAATCATATTATAAGTATTAGAAAACACATCAAAGAATTAGGCGCAAAAAATTATACCGAATTATATGGGATTAATAGCCCTGACTATGTTTTGATGTTCGTTCCAATTGAACCTGCATTGATGCTGGTTTTACAAAATGATCATAATTTATATTTAGATGCTCTAGATAAAAATGTGGTTTTAGTCTCTACCTCTACCCTTTTGGCAACTTTATCAACGGTAGCATCTATCTGGAAACAGGAAGATCAAAAAAGAAATGTTTTTGAAATTGCCCGTCAGGCGGGAGCTTTGTATGATAAATTTGAAGGGCTTGTACAAGATCTTTTAAAGGTGGGTAAACAAATAAATGCATCACAAGATAGTTACAAGGCGGCAATGAATAAATTATCTGATGGTAAAGGAAATTTAATTACAAGAGTAGAAACACTCAAAAAATTAGGAGCAAAAACAAAAAAATCACTGCCCGACAATCTCTTACATAGAGCAAAAAATGATCTATGATTTTGCCAGTATCCTCATATAATCCTGATTTTCTTTTTAAAAACAACCATTTTAATACCATTTACAGAACATTATTTCAAAATTTAGAAATAAAATATATTCGTAAAAGATTGGAGTTGGAAGATGGTGATTTTATGGATCTTGATTTTTCATTGGTAAATTCAAGCAAAATAGCCATAGTTATTCACGGTTTGGAAGGAAGTTCTAATTCCAACTATATCAAATCTTTAACAAGTGTACTCAACAATCATAATTTTGATGTTGTGGCAATCAATTTGAGAGGTTGCAGCGGTGAGCTTAATCGAAAACTTAGCTCCTATCACAGTGGAAAAACGGATGATCTTGACAAAGTGATTCGTTTTATACAATCTGATTATTCTTATGATGAAATAAACCTGATTGGGTTTAGCCTTGGCGGAAATATGATCTTAAAATATTTAGGTGAACAAATATATGATACACATTCAATTATCAAATCAGCTGTGACAGTTTCAGCACCATGTGACTTAAAAGGCTCTTCCGTTGAACTTTCAAAATTTTGGAATAATTTATATATGAAAAGATTTTTAATTTCGTTGAAAAAGAAATTAATTATAAAATCAAAACAGTTCCCTGATTCATTTTTAGAAATAGAAAAAATTAAAAATGCCCGTAATTTTTTTGATCTTGACAATTTATATACTGCTCCGGCTCACGGATTTAAAGATGCATTTGATTACTGGGAGAAAAGCAGCAGCAAACAGTTTATTCCACATATTAAAACACCAGCTTTATTGATCACTTCCAAAGATGATCCATTTTTATCAAGATCCTGTATTCCTGTTGAAGAAGCAAAAAAGAACCCTGATTTCACATTAGAGCTCACTAATCATGGAGGTCATGTTGGCTTTAATTCAAGTTTATCAACATCAAATAATCATTGGTTAGAAAACAGGATTATAGATTTTTTAAGCAATTCTTAATTCGGGATAATATCTATTTACAATGAAAAAATATATGTAGTTTTGTAAAAAATCAAGCATTTGAATTTGAAAAAATATTTTCTGATTATATTCCTTTTTACTGAATTAATTTACGGTCAGGCAATACGTAATTACTCCAATGAGTTTTTGAATATTGGTGTTGATGCTGCTGCTTTCGGAATGGGAAAAGCGGTAATTGCTTCCAGTAATGATGTGAATTCTATTTACTGGAATCCTGCCGGATTGGTAAATGTAGAGGATTTTGAAGGTGCTTTGATGCATGCCGAATATTTTCAGGGAATTGGAAAATACGACTATGCAAGTTTTGCCAAGCCAATTAATGAAGAAAGTACTTTTGCTATCGCTTTAATAAGGTTTGGTGTAGATGATATTTTAAATACCACAGAATTAATTGATAACCAGGGAAATATTAATTATGATAATATCAGTATGTTTTCGGCAGCAGATTATGCCTTTAACTTGGCATATGCAAGAAGACTACCTATTAAAGGATTTGATGTAGGTTTCAACGGAAAGATCGTGCACAGGATCATAGGTGACTTTGCTTCTTCCTGGGGGTTTGGACTTGATGCAGCGATTCAGTTTCAAACAGATTCAGAATGGAAATTTGGATTAATGCTTCGTGATATCACAACTACTTTCAATGCTTGGACAGTTGATGAAGATGAATTTGCAAAAATTCAAAATGCCCTTCCGGGAGAAAATCAAACAGAACCCGAAACCTTAGAATTAACAAAACCAAAGGCACAATTTGGTGTAGCAAAATCATTTCATATTTTTAGAGATTTTAATATTTTAACTGAGATTGATCTTAATATGCGCTTTGCACAAACCAATGATCTCATCTCTACCTCATTTATCAGTATTGATCCGGCATTCGGATTTCAAATTGATTATATAAATATGGTTTTTTTAAGGGCCGGTATCAATAATCTTCAAAACTACACGGACTTTGATGGTGGCACCTCCACTTCCATTGAACCTAATTTTGGAGTTGGCTTTAGATATAAAGGGATTCAAATAGATTATGCTTTAGCAAATATTGCAGGTGCAAGCGGCACTTTGTTTTCTAATATATTTTCAGTTAAAGTTGATTTTAGCTATTTTAGATAAATAAAAATATGAAAAAATTAGTTATACTTTTTTTCCTTATCTCATTTGCAGGTAAATCGCAAAATATCCAACTTTCTCCACATGCAGAAATAAGTGTGATCACCTGTGGTCCGGGATATAATGAATTGTATGCAACCTTTGGTCATAGTGCTTTTAGAGTGCATGATATACCTAACAAGATCGATAAGGTGTACAATTATGGCACTTTTAATTTTGATACAGATAATTTCTATTTAAAATTCACTCAAGGTAAATTGTTATATGACCTAAGGGCTTATAATTTTGGGGCTTTTTTACAAGGTTATCACAGAGAAAACAGATGGGTAAAAGGGCAGGTTTTAGATCTGACAAACAATGAAGTTCAAAAGATATATGATTTCCTGGAAAATAATGCTAAACCTGAAAACAGATCTTATAAATACGACTTCTTTTTTGATAATTGCTCAACTAAACTGTATGATGTTTTAGAAACTGTTTTAGGAAAGAAAATTGAGTTTGATAATAATTTTGACGAACACGATTATACACATCGCGATCTTATCTATCAATACACTACATATTTACCATGGAGTTCATTTGGTATCGACCTTGCACTTGGCTCTGTTATTGACAGAAAGGCAACAGCAAAAGAATATATGTTCTTACCCGATTATGTTTTTAGTGCTTTTGAAAAAATTAGCATCAACGAAAATGGAAAGGCGAAGCCAATTGTTAAACGTACAGAAGAAATACTATTGGATCAAGATGAGCAAATTCAAAACAATTCCATATTTAAACCTTTTTTGATTTTTAGCTTCTTAGCTCTGATCGTCATTTTATTAACCATCAAAGATTATAAAAACAACAAAAGAAATAAAGTTTTAGATACTGTCATATTTGGTATTACCGGAATAACAGGTATAATTGTGCTATTGCTATGGTTTGCAACAGATCATTCGGCAACAGCCAATAATTTCAATATACTTTGGGCATTTGCACCCAATTTGATCTTTGCATTTATAATCAATAAAGATCGTCTTATAAGCTACTATTATATATTCACTTTATTAGCCCTATTAGACATTTTGGTTCTTCTTTGGATCTTTCAATTTCAAGTATTTGCAATAGGACTTATTCCAATATTAATTGGTTTATACACCCGATATATTTATTTATGGATATTCTTTAAGAACAAAACAAAAGAGCAAAATCTACAAATTGAATAACTGAGATCCCGCTGAAAAAGCGGGATTAGTTCGACTAACCAAAAATTTGTAATAAATTTTTAGAGTCTCACAAATAAAAAGGCCACCATAATGGTAGCCTTTATTCAATTTATAAAGAAATGATCTATTAGTTATTACCTAATATAATTGGCATTCCATCTTTTCCACTACCAATAATAACAACTTTTGCATTAGGAGATTCTGCTAATCTTAATGTAGCTTCAATACCTTTATCCTGTAGGATTTTTTCAGTTAATGATGCACTTAAAATCTTGTTTGCATCTGCTTTACCTTGTGCTTCAATAATTTGTTTTTGTGCTTCTTTTTGAGCAGTTATTAGCCTAAATTCATATTCTAATGATTGTTGTTCCTGATCTAATTTTCTTTCAATTGCATCTTTTATCGCTCCTGGTAAAGTTACATCTCTCACCAAAACATCATTCAATTGAATATATTGATCTTCAACAATTTTTTTTGTCTCATCAAAGATCTCTTCCTGAATTGCATCTCTTTTAGAAGAATATATCTGTTCAGGAGTGTATCTACCAACAACCGATCTGGTTGCTGAGCGAATTGCCGGTTTTAAAACCCTGTCTAGATAATTTTGACCTTTGGTTTGGTGTAAAAACCCTAATTTTTCTTGTTGTGGTTGATACCATGCTGTTGCTTCTAACTGAATATCTAAACCATTTGAAGATAATACCTGCATTTTTTCTGTAAGTTCTTGTTGTCTTACTTCATATACAATAACAGTATTCCAGGGTGCCACCAAATGAAAACCTTCACCTAATGGTGGTTGATCAGTAACTACCCCTCCTCCAAAACGCTTCCATAAAACACCGGCCTCACCGGAATCTATGGTTACAGTTGATTTAGAAATAAATATTATTGCTAAAATCCCTATAAAAACTAAGGGTAAAACCCCTTTCGGGACTTGTAATTGTGGTTGTTGTGCCATATTAAATTAATTAAAGATTAAAATCTGATTATTTTGAATTCATTTACACCAAACCTCTATATTTTCGGATAAACCATTCAAGCGCCAAAGATAAGACAATTAAACCTAAAAGCCACTTCCAATCTATTAAAGAAACCTTAATTTTATTCTCCTTCTGCGTGCTTACAAATCTCTTATCTTGCAGCAATAGATCAATCAATTTATTCTTCTGATTCGGATAAAAACAACTTCCTCCAGAATTTTTTGCAATCAAATTCAGATCATTGACATTTGAGTAACTAAATTCCTGTTCAACTGAAAACTCTCCAATAGTAAATGCCCCGGCTATTTGATTACCTTTTTTAATATCTTTTACTAAGAATTCATAATTCCCACTTTTCAAATTGGAAACATTTGCTTCGTAATTTGAGCCTGTTAAAATAAAAGGCAGGATTTCAGCAATTCCTTTGATCCTTAATTCCAGTGCAGCATTTGTATCAAAATTAAAATTACTGTCATAGATTTTTGCTTTTATTATAATTTGCTCATTAGCATGATAAAATGGTTCATAATCCAGTTCAATTGGTATTTTCCTGTTAAAAACAGATAAATATTGGATGATATCATTGACAAACTGATCAAAAGGAATAAATGAATTATGAATGCCAAAGTAACTACTTCGCCATTTCCAGATATTTTCACCAAACAGCACAGCTCTTCTGTTATTTTCAACAGTATAAACCGCTAACATAGGAGAATCTATTTCAATCCCGTTTACACTATTTAAAAGTATCGAGTGCATAGGAGCTAAAAATTTTACAGTACCAAAAGTGTTTTCCAATGGAGGAAATTCAGAAAACCCAATATCTTCCATATAAAAAGTACTGAATTTTATATCAAATATTGGGAAATATTTTTCGTTCGTTTGTCCTACATTGCTTTTAAAATCACTTTGTATCTCATTTAAAAAATTCCAGTCAGTTTGTGTACCTGTAATGATAAAATAATTTTTATTTAATTCTTTAATTTCTTTAAAAACACTTTGAAACTTATCATTTGGCTGGTACAAAATATACACATCATTGTTGTTTTTAACAGATTCAGAAGAATTCAGATCTATCAAATGGACCTTTCGTTGTTTATTGGTTTCAATACTCCTTTTTAACATGCCAATATCAGGATGTAACATATCATAAACCAATCCAATAGTAGATTGTTCATCAATTACTTCAACTGAAAAATTCTTTGTATTATTAATTGTATTTTTCTCATTCCTAAATGGAACAATACTCGATCTGTATAAATGTTTTCCAACACTTTCTGAAGGTAATTTAAAGGTGATAAGTTCACTGTTCTTATTCTTTGAAAACAAAAGGTTTTTAATGAAAATAGTTTTACCTTTCTCTTTTACCATAAATTTTGTCCTTACCTCCTCCTTACCGGAATAATAAATAAAAACTTCCACAGGAAAATTATTATTTAAATACGAATATGAATTTATATTTATCCGGTCTATTTTTAAATCTGATGGTTGTATGGTATCACCAACAATAATTGGGTAAACCAGTTGATTCGATCTTAAATATTTATATTCATTACCATAGGTCTGATTACCATCAGTCATTATAATTATAGGAGCTAATTCTTTTTTAAATAAAGAAGTAAGCTCTGTTAAAGCAGTATGAATATTGGTTCTGTTTTCTTGAAATGTGAGATTTGAATTATTTCTCAGCTCCTCTCCAAATGAATAAGAAGAGATGCGAAATCTGTTTTGAAGGTCTTTATTCTTTCGCAATTGCTCTGATAAGGATCGAACAATAGAATCCTGTTTATTCAATTGTATAGATTCTGAATTATCAATAGCAATGATCAATTCCGGTTTAACCGTTAAAAACTTATTTCTTACAATTTTGGGATTTATCAACAATATTAAAACAGAAAGTAAAGTTACAAACCGAAGAAAAGCCAGTATATTTCTATCGCTATACTTTTTTTCTTTAAAAAAATATTGAAAATAAACTATCAGAAAAGTGAAAAGAATTGCTAAAACAAAATAAATAACCGTAACCGTATTCATTGAATATACTTTAAAGCAATTTGTTTAAAAAAGAAATAGGCTGACTGAAAAGAAATACACAATATCATTCCAACCAAAGTGGTAGAATCTCATTTATATAAATAATAAACTTTTCAGGCAACCCAATTCATTAAAATAATTATCTAACAAATTTTATGTTTACATTCCACCGTCAACACTTAGAACTTGTCCTGTAATATATGATGACATTTCAGAACCTAAAAATACACAGGCATCAGCAACATCATCAGGTGTACCCCCTCTTCTTAATGGAATTTGACTCTCCCATTGCTTTCTTACATCTTCAGGCAGTTTTCCTGTCATTTCTGTAATAATAAAACCCGGAGCAATTGCATTACTTCTAATTCCCCTAGAACCAAACTCTTTAGCAACCGATTTTGTAAAACCAATAATTCCAGCTTTAGAAGCCGAATAGTTAGTTTGACCTGCATTACCATTAAGACCAACAACTGAACTCATATTAATAATAGAGCCACTACGCTGCTTAAGCATAATACGTTGTACTGCTTTTGTAAAGTTAAAAACAGATTTCAGATTTACATTAATTACTAAATCCCACTGCTCTTCTGACATACGCATCAATAAAGTATCTTTTGTTATTCCGGCATTATTAACCAAAATATCTACTTGTCCAAACTCCTTCATAATTTCATCTACCACCTTATGTGTATCTTCATAACTACTTGCATCAGATGCATAGGCTTTTGCTTTTACTCCCATTTCAAGAAGTGCCCTTTCTGTCTCTTTAGCATTATCATCAATAGCTAAGTCGGTAAATGCAACATTACACCCCTGTTCGGCGAACTTTAATGCAATTGATTTACCAATCCCTCTTGCAGCACCGGTAATAATAGCTGTTTTATCCTGTAGTAATTTCATTTTATATATTTTTTAAAAAAATTGAATTCAAATATAATCAATTTAACAAAGATACTTTATCAATCAAAAATAAAATGTCAAATTCATTTCAAATTATCCTGAATCATCATATTCATCAGGTTAATACATGCAAAAGCCTGCTCTCAAATATATTGAAGAACAGGCTATCATAAAAATTTAATCAATTTATTAAGATAAGTTTAACAAATTAATCATTCATTATTTTTTCAAAACTTCTGCAACTTTTAATCCAATCTCAGCAGGAGATTCAACAACATAAATTCCATTTGCAGCTAAAATATCCATTTTTGCCTGAGCAGTATCGTCTTTTCCACCAACAATAGCTCCGGCATGACCCATGGTTCTCCCTTTTGGAGCAGTTTGACCAGCAATAAATCCAATCACAGGTTTACGGTTACCATCTTCTTTGATCCATCTTGCAGCTTCTGCTTCTAATTGACCACCAATTTCACCAATCATTACAATCGCTTCTGTTTCATCATCATTCATAAACATTTCAATTGCATCTTTGGTAGTAGTTCCAATAATTGGATCACCACCAATACCAATAGCAGTTGTGATACCCAAACCTTGTTTAACAACCTGATCTGCCGCTTCATAAGTTAAAGTTCCTGATTTAGAAACAATACCTACTTTACCTTTTTTAAATACAAAACCTGGCATGATACCAACTTTTGCTTCATCTGCAGTAATAACTCCCGGACAGTTTGGACCAACCAAACGGCAATCTCTTTGATCAACATACGATTTTACTTTTACCATATCAGCTGTAGGAATACCTTCTGTAATACAAATAATCACTTTGATTCCTGCTTCAGCAGCCTCCATGATCGCATCACCTGCAAATGCTGGTGGCACAAAAATAATGGAAGTATCTGCTCCAACTTCTTTTACTGCATCAGCAACTGTATTAAAAACTGGTTTATCTAAGTGAGACTGACCTCCTTTACCGGGAGTAACACCCCCTACAACATTTGTTCCGTAGTCAATCATTTGTGTGGCATGAAAAGTACCTTCACTACCTGTAAAGCCCTGAACTATAATTTTTGAATCTTTATTTACTAAAACACTCATTTTAATATATTTTTATAAATTAGTTTTTATCGAAATTCAAATAAATTTGAACTATACAAAAGTATAATATTGCTTTTGAATGAAGGTCACATTTATTTCATTTTTTTTAGTAACTCTGGTAGCTTTCTAATTGCAATCAATTCTCTTTGTCTATCACGCAATTCTGTTACCGGAGAACCCCAGTAAACTTTACCTCCTTCAATAGATTTCGACACTCCAGATTGTGCCATTAAAACTGCTTTTTTACCAATTGTAATTCCACTAACAATACCACATTGTCCCCAAATGGTAACTTCATCTTCAATAACCGTACATCCTGCAACAGCAGTCAGAGAAGCCATTAAACACTTTTTACCAATTACTGTATCATGAGCAATTTGAATTAAATTATCTAATTTTGTCCCTTCTCCAATCGTAGTATCACCCGTTACACCTTTATCAATAGTACAGTTTGCGCCAATATCTACATTGTCTTTTATCACCACTCGTCCACATGAAATTAATTTATCATAACCTGCAGGTCTGTTTTTGTAATAAAAAGCATCTGCCCCAAGAACGGTTCCCGCATGAATAGTAACATTGTTTCCAATAATGCAATTATCATAAATGGTTACATTAGGATGAATCAAACAATTATCACCAATAACCACATTATTACCAATAAAAGTATTTGGTTGAATTATGGTGTTCTTACCAATTTTTGCAGAGGTAGATAAATTTTGATCACTGGATTGAAAAGGTTTAAAGAAAACAGACAGTTTATTAAAATCTCTAAATGGATCATCAGAAATCAATAATGCTTTCCCTTCAGGACATTCTACATTTTTATTGATCAAAATAACAGTTGCTGCAGAATTTAATGCCTTATCATAATATTTAGGATGATCGACAAAAACTACATCTCCCGGTTCGACAACATGAATCTCGTTAATACCTTTTACAGGAAAATTATCATCTCCAACATATTCAGTATCTGTAATTTGAGCTACTTCTTTTAAAGTGTAAGTTTTTGGAAATTTCATAACTAACTTATTCTTTAACTCTTTCCAAATATGCTCCTTTTTCTGTGTCGATTTTAATCTTATCACCCTCGTTGATAAACAATGGAACATTGATCTTTGCTCCTGTTTCTACAACAGCAGGCTTAGTAGCATTGGTTGCTGTATTACCTTTTACACCAGGTTCTGTATGTGTCACTTCTAAATATACATGTGAAGGCATCTCAACAGATAATGGTAATTCATCTTCAGTTCTAATGATTATTGTAACTATTTCACCTTCTTTCATCAGATCGGGCGCATCCAAAGAATCTTTTTCTAAAGTGATCTGATTATAATCAGAAGTATTCATAAAATGATAAGTATCTCCTTCCGGATATAAATATTGATATTTACGGGTCTCAACTCTAACTTCCACAATTTTATGTCCTGCAGAAAATGTATTGTCCAATACTTTTCCAGAAGTAAGACTTCTTAATTTAGTACGAACAAAAGCAGGACCTTTTCCTGGTTTAACATGTTGAAATTCAATAACTTTATAGGTATCATTGTTGTATACGATACAAAGTCCTTTTTTAATATCTGATGTATTTGCCATTATATATTTTTCTTGTTTTTATTTAAAAATTACTTGTATATCCTTTCATTATCCCTCTTTGGGAGTTCTTGATAAATTCCAAAACTTCATCTCTTTCAGGACTCACATCCACTTCTGCTTCTAAAATTCGAGAAGCCTGTGTTGTATTGTTATTCTTTTGAAATAAAATTCTATATATATTCTGAATTTCATTAATTTTCTCAGGTGAATATCCGCGACGACGTAAACCTATCGAATTGATCCCGATATAAGATAAAGGTTCTTTAGCTGCTTTTACATATGGAGGTACATCTTTTCTTACTAGTGAACCACCAGAGATCATTGCATGTTTTCCAATGTGTATAAATTGATGTATTCCTGACAAACCTCCAATGATCGCATACTCACCTACTTCAACATGACCGGCAAGCATCACTCCATTCACGATAATTACATTATTTTTGATGATACAATCATGTGCAATATGTGCTGTTGCCATAATCAAACTATTATCACCTATTTCTGTTTTTCCATAAGCTTTTGTTCCTCTGTTCACACTTACACCTTCTCTTATAGTGACATTATCACCAATAACAACCAAAGAATCTTCTTCTTCAAATTTTAGATCCTGTGGAATAGCAGAAATTACTGCTCCCGGAAATATTTTGCAATTTTTACCAATTCTTGCTCCTTCCATAATCGTTACATTGGAACCTATCCAGGTACCGGAACCTATTACTACATTGTTATGAATGGTTGAAAAAGGCTCTATCACAACGTTCGTTGCTATCTTGGCATCGGGGTGAATATAAGCTAATGGTTGATTCATTTGTTTTATTTTTTAATTGAAAAATTTACTTGTCGGGATTTCTAACAATTTGCGCCATCAACTCAGCTTCTACAACTAATTTGTTGTTTGCATAACCATAGGCCTGCATATGACAAATACCTCGACGTATTGGTCCCATTAATTCTGCCTTAAATATTAAGGTGTCTCCCGGCAAAACTTTTTGCTTGAATTTAACATTATTCATTTTCATAAAATATGTCAAATAATTCTCAGGATCTGGAACGGTACTCAACACCAAAACCCCGCCACATTGTGCCATTGCTTCTACCTGCAATACGCCTGGCATTACCGGAGCTCCGGGAAAATGACCAACAAAAAAAGGTTCGTTCATTGTTATATTTTTCATCCCAACAACATGTGTTTCAGATAATTCTATAATTCTATCTATCAATAAAAATGGTGGGCGATGAGGCAAGATTTCCATAATTTGGTGAATATCCATCAATGGTGGCTGGTTCAGATCAAACTGAGGAACTTTATTTCGTTTCTCGATCTTTATCATGGTTCTCATCTTTTTAGCAAAACTGGTATTTATCTTATGACCAGGTTTTGTAGCAATGACTTTCCCTTTAATTTTTACACCTATCAAAGCCAGGTCTCCTATTACATCTAATAATTTATGCCTTGCTGCTTCATTTGCCCAGTGCAAAGTTAAATTATCAAGAATTCCATTTGGTTTTACCTTTACAGATTCTTTCTTAAAAGCTTTACTTAATTTTTCCATAGTTTCATCTGATATTTTTTTATCAACATAAACTATGGCATTATTAAGATCTCCTCCTTTTATCAGATCATTATCCAATAACATTTCAATTTCATGCAAAAAACTAAATGTTCTGGCAGCAGCTATTTCTTTTTTAAATTCACTTATATTATGAATACTTGCATTTTGTGTTCCTAATATTTTTGTACCAAAGTCAACCATGGTGGTCACTTCATATTTATCAGATGGCATGATCATGATCTCACTTCCTGTTTCATCATCTTTAAAAGTAATGATCTCTTTTACTTCATAAACCTCTCTTTCAGCTTCCTGTTCAACAACTCCCGCTTTCTCAAGAGCTTCAATAAAAAATATGGAAGAACCATCCATTATAGGTGGTTCAGGAGCATTTAACTCAATAATTATATTATCAATATCTAAACCTATGATTGCTGCAAGTACATGCTCGGAAGTATTAATTACAACACCATTCTTTTCTAGACTGGTACCTCTTTGTGTATCTGTAACATTACAGGCAATAGCTTCTAATTCAGGCTGACCTTCGAGATCAGTTCTCCTGAATTTCAACCCTGAATTCACATCGGCAGGTTTAAATGTTAACTTAACAACATTACCTGTATGCAAACCAATACCTTGTATAGATACTTCCTTTTTAATTGTTCTTTGTTTAACACTCATAATTATTATTCTTTTGTAGATATCTTTTTTTCTAATTCATCAATCCTTTTGGCCAATGAAGGTAAATTTTTAAAATAAACATATGATTTATTATAATCACTATATGGTAAAGCAGGACTACCCTGCACAACTTCATTATCTTTAATAGATCTTGCTATACCCGATTGTGCCTGAATCTTCACATTATTACCAATAATAATATGCCCAACTATTCCTACTTGCCCTCCAATCTGGCAATTTTTTCCAATTTTTGTTGATCCTGCAATTCCGGTTTGAGAAGCAATTACAGTATTTTGATCTACTTCAACATTATGGGCTATTTGAATCTGGTTATCCAGTTTAACTCCTTTGCGGATGAATGTTGAACCCAATGTCGCCCTGTCAATGGTAGTTCCTGATCCTATATCAACATTATCTTCAATAATTACATTACCTATTTGAGGCACTTTGTTATATTCTCCTTTTTCATTAGGAACAAATCCAAATCCATCACTACCTATGATCACACCCGAATGAATGGTACAGTCTTTACCAATTTCAGATTCAGAATATACCTTAGCTCCAGAAAAAAGAGTAGTATTATCTCCTATTTTAACATTATCACCAATAAAAACATTTGGATAGATCTTTACATTATCTCCAACAGTTACATTTTGACTTAAATAAGTGAATGCTCCTATATAAACATTATCACCATATACTGCTGTTTTATCAATAAAACTAGGTGTTTCAATACCAGATTTATCTAATTTAATTTCATTGTAATACTCCAACAGTTTTGTAAATGCCTTGTATGCATCCTCTACTTTAACCAAAGTAGTCTTTACCTCCTTTTCAGGAATAAAATCTTTATTAACAATTGCTATCGATGCTTTAGTAGTATACAAATAAGAATTGTACTTGGGATTGGATAAAAAAGTTAGGGATCCTTCTTCTCCTTCTTCAATTTTAGAGAGCTTAAATACCTCCTGATCGGGGTTTCCAAAAACTTCTCCTTGAAGGATTTCTGAGATTTGTGTGGCTGTAAATTTCAAACGACTATTTTTATTTTTCTCTTAATTCCTGCAAAAATACTAAAAATTAATCACCCTTCTAAATTCTTAGGATAACAAATAAAATATTTGGTAACAGTTTTTGATAATGCCTGTATACTTAAGTTATCTGAAGCATTGGCAATATCTTTAATTTCACCATTTTTATATAAAATATTAATTTGCTCTGCCTGCGTATTATAGGCTTGATTTTTTACCTTACCACTAAAAACGAGATAACCAATATCTTCTTTATTGATAGGAAATTTTTTAAGTATCTCATTTTCTATCTTCTCTTTAAAGGATTTATGAAAAGCGTTAATTTGCATGATAACTTTTGGTAATTTCCTATTGATGATTGAATTGCATAAATAAGATAAAACAAAATCATCATGATCAACCCATAACTTTACAGCTGATATCACATCAAAATCATCCAGTTTTGAAAACAGATCCAACTCGTTATCATTAAAATCATTGCTATCAACAGTTGTATTTAAAAAATGATTCAAGATTTTACTCGCTGGTAGTTCTATTCCCTTTTTACTTAGCTCTCGTGCTCTTTTTAATATTTTAACCAAAACACTTTCAGCTGCCAAGCCTGTTTTATGTAAATATACCTGCCAATACATTAACCGCCGGGCCACTATAAATTTCTCAACCGAATAAATTCCTTTTCCCTCTATTACTAAATTATCATTTTTAACGTACAACATAGTAATAAGTCGCTCGGCATTGATATTGCCTTCCGCAACTCCACTGTAAAAACTATCTCTTTTTAAATAATCAAGTCTATCCATATCTAACTGACTGGAAATTAATTGATGCATAAATTTTCTATGATACTTACCTTTGAATATTTGAATTGCCAATGATAATTTTCCATCAAACTCAATATTTAAAAATTCCATGAATTTTAATGAAATTTCTTCATGCTTCATATTTTCCACAATACTATTTTCCAACGCATGTGAAAACGGACCATGACCCATATCGTGCAATAAAATTGCAATATATAAGGCTTCTTCTTCCTCCGCACTTATTTCAATATCTTTCAGCCTTAAAGTTTCAATAGCTTTTTTCATTAAAAATCCGCAACCCAAAGCATGATGAAATCTGGTATGATGCGCTCCGGGATAAACCAGATAAGACAGACCCATTTGCGAAATACGGCGCAATCTTTGGAAATAAGGATGCTCAATTAAATTAAATATCAATTCATTATTAACTGAAATAAATCCATATATAGGGTCGTTAAAGATCTTTATTTTTTTCACTTTTTAATATTTATATTGTTTCATCGATCAACTTTTCGATATTATATCTAGTTAAATTTATGTGTTCATACCAATTTATTTTATGGCTTCAAAAGAAAATTTAAACTATCTAATCATACCCAATACTTTCAAATAATTATAACCATCTAATTATCTGGAGTTTAAAGTTATTTATTTTCAGATTATTTCAAAATGTTTATTTTAAAATGAATAAATTCTATTGTTAATTAAAACCTTAATAATTTTATATACTGGTAAAAATAATATATTTGTTTTTTGTACTTTTCGGAAATCATATTTGATGAAATTCAATAAGAAAAACAAAAGTAAAGGATTAATTTAAATAATCATATTTAATATATTTAGAATGAGTATAGCAAAAATACTTTGGGTAGATGACGAAATTCAATTACTTAAACCTCACATCCTCTTTTTGGAGAAAAAAAATTACAATGTAACCCCCTGTACCAATGGAGCTGATGCTATACAAATACTAGGTGAAGAATCTTTTGATATTATATTTTTAGATGAAAATATGCCCGGACTTTCCGGACTGGAGACACTTTCTCAAATTAAGGAAAGGAATCCCAATTTACCGGTGATCATGATCACAAAAAGTGAAGAAGAATATATCATGGAGGAAGCAATTGGTTCAAAAATTGCAGATTATCTGATCAAACCTGTTAATCCAAATCAAATTTTACTAAGTCTGAAAAAGAATTTAGACACTTCACGATTGGTTTCAGAGAAAACAACTTCGAGCTACCAGCAGGAATTTAGAAAGATCTCTATGGATCTTGCCATGGTAAACAATTATAATGACTGGATTGAGCTTTATAGAAAACTTATTCACTGGGAAATTCAACTGGAATCAATTTCAGATGTAGGAATGACAGAGATACTTGAAAGTCAGAAAAACGAAGCCAATTCAATGTTTTTTAAATATATCAAGAAAAATTATCAAAGCTGGTTTGAAGGAAAAGATCATCCTGTTCTATCCAACAATTTATTTAAAGAAATTATTGTTCCACAAATGGATAGGGAAAATGGCACTTTACTTATTGTTATTGATAATTTGAGGTACGACCAACTAAGGGTTTTAGAACCATTCATCAATGAGTATTACAAAACGGTGAATGAAACAACATTTTTTAGCATTTTACCTACAGCAACCCAATATGCCAGAAATGCTATTTTTTCGGGACTAACTCCCTTAGAAATGGAGAAGCAACATCCAGATTACTGGAAGAATGATACAGATGAAGGGGGAAAGAATTTATTTGAGAATGAATTTTTAACCGCTCAAATTAAACGTTTAGGTTTATCTCTTAAACATGAATACTATAAAATAACCAATGTCAATAGTGGTAAAGATCTGGTAAATAATTTTGCTAAATTAAAAGAAAATGACCTAACAGTTGTTGTTTATAATTTTGTTGATATGCTCTCTCACTCAAGAACCGAAATGGATATGATCAAGGAATTGGCAAGTGATGATAAAGCATACCGATCATTAACAGTTAGCTGGTTTAAAAATTCACCATTGTTTGAGATGATCCAAGAAGCTCAAAAAATGGGACTGAAATTGATCATTACCACAGATCATGGTACCATTAACACAACCCGACCGTCAAAAGTTATTGGTGATAAAAATATTAGTTCTAATCTGAGATATAAAACAGGTAGAAGCCTGAGTTATAATAACAAAGAAGTATATGCCGTTAAAGATCCTAAGAGTATACAATTACCTTCTATTCATATAAGCAGTTCATTTATTTTTGCCAAAGAAGATTACTTTTTTGCATACCCAAATAAATTTCATCATTTTGTAAAATACTTTAAAAACACATATCAGCATGGAGGAATTTCTTTGGAAGAAATGATCATTCCCTGTATTTCTTTAGAACCAAGATAGTTTATATTTTACTTGTGATTTTTATTGAAATTAAAAGATAATTAGCCATGAATTCAAATACCTTTTTATTTTTAGTTGTCATTGTCCTTTTTGGTTATAAAAGCAACGCCCAAAACAATTCAAATAAAAATCAATATGATATTGTAGTTTACGGGGCCACATCCGCAGGAATTACGGCAGCTATTCAGGCTGCAAGAATGAACCATACTGTTTTAATGATAGAACCAAGTAACAGAATTGGAGGTCAAACAACCGGCGGTCTTGGACAAACTGATATCGGAAATAAACATACAATTGGTGGCATTTCAAAAGAATTTTATCAAAATATTAAAAAATACTACAGCAATTCAGAAAACTGGAAATGGCAGGATAGATCTGATTATAAGCCAAGCCATTCACATAAATCTGGCAATGATGATACCATGTGGACATTTGAACCTTCTGCAGCTCTTAAAGTCTATCAGGATATGTTAAAATCTGATAAAATAACCATTCATTACAAACAAAGATTAAACAGAAAAACCGGAGTTAAAAAGAAAGATGGAAAGATCATTACAATAACCATGGAATCAGGGAAAGTATATCATGGAAAAATGTTTATTGATGCTTCCTATGAAGGAGATCTAATGGCTGCTTCAAAAATTAGTTATATAATAGGAAGAGAAGCAAATAGTGTTTATGGTGAAAAATTAAATGGTGTACAAACAAAAAGAACAGGTAAATCCTTAAACGGACATAAATCAAAACTAAGTGAAGCTCATAATTTTGTTAGCGGAGTAGATCCTTATATTATAAAAGGAGATTCTACAAGTGGTACATTGCCATATATAAATGAAAGTTCACCTGGAATTGATGGTAAAGGCGATAAAAAAATTCAGGCGTATGCTTTTAGAATGTGTCTGACAAAACACACTGAAAATAAAATTTCATTTGACAAACCTGCCAATTATAAGGAGCTGAATTATGAGTTGCTGTTCAGAAATTTTGAGAATGGCTATGACCGTGTTCCGTGGTCAAACAATAAATTACCCAACAATAAAACTGACACGAATAACAAAGGTGGTTTTTCCACCGATTTTATCGGACAAAATTATAATTACCCTGAGGCCTCTTACAAGGAAAGAGAAAAAATATTGGAAGAGCATAGAAATTATCAAAAAGGGTTGATGTGGACATTAGCAAATCACAAAAGAGTACCTCAAAAAATAAGAGAAGAAGTATCAAAATGGGGTACCTGCAAAGACGAATTTGAAAGAGAAGACGGATGGCCACAACAATTGTATATCAGAGAGGCCAGAAGAATGGTAAGTGACCTGGTGATCACTGAAAAACATGATGAAGGTATTGAAAAAGTGAATGATGGTATTGGATTAGCTTCCTATACAATGGATTCTCACCATGTTCAAAGATATATCACACAAAAAGGTCATGTTTTTAATGAAGGAAATGTGGAGGCGGTTGTTCATAAACCATTCCCAATTAGTTATCGATCCATTATTCCAAAAAAAACTGAATGCACAAATCTTCTTGTTCCAGTTTGTTTGAGTGCATCACATATTGCTTTTGCTTCCATTCGAATGGAACCTGTATTTATGATTTTGGGGCAATCTGCTGCAACAGCAGCTTCTATAGCTATCAAAAGCAATAAAACACTACAGGATATTGATTATTCAACACTCAAAAACAGATTGATAAAGGATAATCAGCAGCTCTGATAAAGAATATTTTCTTGCCAATAAAAAAATAACTTATAATTTTATTAAATAAGTAGAATATTAACTAAATTTTAGATGATTTATACTAATTATATAAAATAAATTGATGAATTTTGTATGGTCAAAAACATATAGATATGAAAAAACATAATTTTAGTGCAGGCCCTTGTATTTTGCCACAAGAAGTTTTAAAACAAGCTTCAGAAGCTGTTTTAAATTTTAATAATTCAGATTTATCTCTTATTGAGATCTCACATCGAAGTGCTGATTTTGTGAAGGTTATGGATAAAGCCCGATCTTTAGTGCTTGAATTGCTCGATCTTGAAAACAAAGGTTATTCCGTTTTGTTTTTAGGAGGAGGTGCAAGTCTGGAATTTTTAATGACTCCATATAACTTAATGAAAGAGAATGGAAAATCCGCCTACTTAGATACAGGTGCATGGAGTTCAAAAGCCTTAAAAGAAGCAAAAATATTAGGTGATGTGGAAGTTGTTGCATCCTCAAAAGATAAAAACTATAATTATATTCCTAAGAACTTTTCTATTCCTTCAGGAGTTGATTATTTACATCTAACAAGTAACAATACTATTTACGGTACCCAAATAAAAGAATTTCCGAAAACAGATGCTTTCCTGGTGTGTGATATGAGTTCTGATATTTTTTCCAGAAAATTAGATTTTTCACAGTTTGACCTTATTTATGCAGGAGCTCAAAAAAATATGGGACCGGCCGGAACAACCTTGATTGTAGTAAAAGAGGAAGTTTTGGGTAAAACCGGAAGAAAAATCCCATCCATGCTTGATTATCAGGTGCATATTTCAAAAGACAGTATGTTTAACACACCTCCTGTTTTCCCTGTGTACGTTTCTATGCTTACATTACAATGGTTAAAAGATTTGGGTGGTATTGATGCAATTGAAAAGATAAATATCGCTAAAGCGGAATTACTTTATAATGAAATTGACAACAATCCACTATTTGAAGGTGCTGCTGCAAAAGAAGACAGATCAAATATGAACGTTACTTTCTTATTGAAAGATGAAAGTAAAAAAGAAAGATTTGATCAAATGTGGAAAGATGCAGGTATCAGTGGTATTAACGGACATCGTTCTGTTGGAGGATATAGAGCAAGTATTTACAATGCCATGCCAATTGAAAGCATTCAGGTATTGGTGGACATCATGCAAAAGCTATAGGTATAAATGGATAATGAATTAAAATTCAATTTATTAAAGCAGGCATTTGAAGATCAAATGCCTGCAAATAAATATCTAGGACTAAAAATTTTAGAACTCAAAGAAGGATTTGCCAAAATTCATATTCCATTTAAAGAAGAGTTTATTGGAGATTTTTTACAAAAAAGATGGCATGGTGGCATTCAAGCCAGTATCGCCGATTCAGCGGGAGGTTTAGCAGCCTTGACATGCATGCAAAATTTTAATGACAAAGTAAATACCATTGATATACGTGTTGATTATTTACATGGATCAGAAACAAAAGATCTTTTCGCTGAAGCAGAAATCATTAAAAATGGTAAAAGAATAATTAAAGTTGATGTCAAACTTTATCATAACAAAGAAAAAATTATTGCTATTGCACGATGTGCATTTAGTATTTTAAGAACAGACAATTAAAAATAGATAAACAATGAAAGTTTTAGCAAATGACGGAATAGCAACTTCAGGGGTAGACGCTTTAGAAAAAGCCAATTTTGAAGTTATTTTAGAAACAATAGATCAGGATAAATTAATCGATTATATAAATGAAAATAAAATTGATGTTTTATTGGTTAGAAGTGCAACAAAAGTCAGAAAAGATATCATTGACTCCTGCCCTTCTTTAAAGATCATTGGTCGTGGTGGTGTTGGAATGGATAATATTGATGTGGAATATGCCCGGGAAAAAGGACTAAAAGTGATCAATACACCTGCTGCTTCTTCCCACTCAGTAGCTGAGTTGGTTTTTGCACACCTTTTTGGAATGGTGAGATTCTTACATGATTCTAATCAAAATATGCCTTTAGAAGGGGATACAAAATTTAAAGCATTAAAAAAATCTTACGCCAAAGGAGTTGAGCTAAAAGGAAAAACTTTAGGAATCTTTGGTTTTGGCCGTATTGGTCAGGCTACCGCAAAAATTGGTTTGGGTGTTGGAATGAAAGTTGTTGCATTTGATCCATTTATTGATAGTGCCAATGTTGAATTAGATTTTTACGACGGACAAACGGTTAGTTTTACCATCAACACTATTTCTAAGGAAGAAGTTTTAAAACAAGCTGATTTTATTTCCCTGCATATGCCTGCTCAAAAAGAATATGTAATTTCTACAAAAGAATTTGACATGATGAAAAAAGGCTCCGGAATTATAAATGCTGCCCGTGGTGGTGTAATTGATGAAGTTGCCTTGGTGAAAGCGATTGAAGAAGGTAAAATTTTAAATGCTGCATTAGATGTTTTTGAAAAAGAACCAACTCCGGAAATACAGTTATTAATGAACCCTAATATTTCTTTAACACCTCATATTGGAGGTGCAACAGGTGAAGCGCAGGGAAGAATTGGAACTGAACTGGCATCTCAAATAATAGAAATACTTAAATAATAATAAGAGAATAATTTATATACACTAAAATCTCATTAGTCACAAATTCGACTATATGACTATTGAGTTTTTATTAAAAATGATTAATTATGGCAATTATAAAACCATTTAAAGGACTTAGACCTCCAAAGGATATTGTACAAAAAGTAGCATGTTTACCTTATGATGTGATGAATGCTTCTGAAGCTTTGGAAATGGCATCCAATAAACCCGAATCTTTGCTTCATATTACCCGGTCTGAAATTGAATTTGATTCAAAAACCGATCCACACGATGAAAAGATTTATGAAAGAGCTTTAGATAATTTCAAAAAGTTTCAGGAAAAAGGTTTTTTGGTTCAAGATAAAGAAGCGAAGTATTATATCTACGCACAAACCATGAATGGAAAAACCCAATATGGTATTGTTGGCGCTGCGGCTTGCAAAGACTACGATAACGGTATTATTTTAAAACATGAATTAACGCGACCGGATAAAGAGGAGGATCGTAAAGTTTTAACCCGTAAATTGAATGCCAATATCGAACCTGTTTTCTTTACTTATCGCGCTGTTCCTGAGATCGATGCCATTGTAGAGAATATTGTAGCAAACAATAAAGCAGATTATGATTTTACTTCGGAAGATGGTTTTGGACATCATTTTTGGGTGATAGATGATTCTAAAACCAACGAAACTATTGAAGTGCTATTTAAAACAAAAGTTCCGAATACCTATGTAGCTGACGGACATCACAGAACTGCTGCTGCTGCAGGAATAGGTGCAGAAAGAAGTGCTGCTAATCCAAATCATACAGGTAATGAATCCTACAATTATTTTATGGCAGTTCATTTTCCTGATGATCAATTACAAATTATTGATTATAACAGAGTTGTAAAAGATCTAAACGGATTAACTTCCGATGAGTTATTAGATAAGATCAAGGAAAATTTTGATATTGCTTCTCAAAACACATCCATAATAAAACCTGCAAAATTGCATAATTTATCTATGTATTTAGATGGTAAATGGTATGAGTTAATTGCCAAATCCAACACATTTGATGACAACAGTCCTCTTGACAGTTTGGATGTAAGTGTTTTATCAAAATACATACTGGAACCTATTTTAAATATTAAAGATCTACGAACCGATACCCGTATTGAGTTTGTTGGTGGAATCAGGGGATTAGGTGAATTGAGCAAACGTGTTGACTCAGGTGAAATGGCGGTTGCATTTGCTTTGTTTCCGGTTAGTATGCATCAATTAATGCATATTGCTGACACAGGTAATATTATGCCTCCTAAAGTTACGTGGTTCGAACCAAAATTACGCTCCGGATTGGTAATTCATAAAATCTAATTATTTTATAAATTTTCAAAGCTTAACAGATTTAAAAATCTGTTAAGCTTTATACTTATTTGATTATGCTTATAGAACAAAACTTAGAGTCATTAAAAGTTGATATTCCTGATCATGTTACACTGGTTGCAGTTTCAAAAACAAAACCAGTTAGTGATATCCAGGAAGCTTTTGATGCAGGTCAACAAATATTTGGTGAAAACAAGATACAGGAAATGGTCAATAAATATGATGTCTTACCCAAAAGTATCCAATGGCATATGATTGGTCATTTGCAAAGAAACAAGGTAAAATACATGGCTCATTTTGTTGATTTGATCCATGGTGTAGATAGTTTAAAGACCTTAAAAGAAATAGATAAACAAGCTAAAAAGCATGATCGAATTATAAACTGTCTTTTACAGGCCAGGATTGCTGAAGAAGAAACAAAATTTGGATTGACCTTTGATGAAATTGAGATAATAATGAATTCTGAAGATTTTAAATCTTTAAAAAATATCCAGATCAAAGGGCTGATGGGGATGGCAACTTTTACGGATGATACCAACCAAATTGCCAAAGAGTTTAAATCTCTCAAAACATTTTATGATAAACTTAAGAGCGATAACCTTTCAACTTTTAACTTTCAACTTTCAACTTTATCTATGGGAATGAGTGGAGATTATAAAATTGCCATTGAAAATGGCAGCAATATGATTAGAGTTGGCAGTAAGATTTTTGGTGCCAGAAATTATATAGCGTAAACCAAAACAATGCAGAAATTCATCTTAATACTAATACTTGGATCCATACTTAGTTGCTCACCCAAAATACAGTCAATTACAACTTATGAAAAAATTGGGAATGAATTTATTCCTGTAAACATTACCAAATTTGATGAAAATGGTAACAAATATTTAAGTAAAGGTCTTAGAAATTCAAGAAGTAACAGAATAACTACTTCTGAATTTGAAAACAATCAAAAAGTAATTGAAAAATCTTGTGAATACTTCAAAAGTCACGACACCTGTGTTGTTCGTTCATTTTCTAAATATGAATTTGATAATAAAAGTGGTATTGAAAAACAAACCCTTTATGAATCTGATTCAGCAATAAGATTTATTAAAGAGACAAAACGAATGAAGAGGATAGAAATCCAAAAAATCTATTCCTGGGAATTTTCACCAAAGAAAAATCCAAAAATTGAAGATGCTTTAGTTTTAACTGATACAGTGTATTTTGATAATAAAGATAGAGAAATAAAAAGAATTCATCACAATCCAAACTTCAAAGAACCCTGGATTGAAATTTACAAATATCATAAAAATGGTTATTCTATTCAAACCATTGGAACCACAAAGGATACAATAATTGAACATAAAACAACACATTTGCAAAAATTGGCAAACAGAAATAGAATCGATTATAAATTTAATGAATCAGAAAATGTTCAATATAAAATTGAATATTTTTAATGTATGATTTTTATTAAAACTATGTGAGTTATTACAACTTATTCAGATGATTATCATCATATTACATCTCTTATTTCCATTTGATATTGCATCCAATACTCGGCTTTTGCTCTTTTAAAATATCTTTTCCTTCCAACAGGTTTTGCAAGGCTTGTCTTAGATCTTTTCCGGTTACCGGAATACCATTTTCAGGTCTGGAATCATCGATCTGTCCTCGATAAACCAATTTTAGATCTTTATCAAAAACATAAATATCAGGAGTACACGCAGCATCGTAGGCGCTTGCCACCTCCTGAGTTTCATCATATAAATAAGGAAATGGATATTTACATTCAGCGGCAACCTTTTTCATTAAATGTGGAGCATCCTGTGGATAATTTTCAACATCATTGGAAGAAATGGCTACAAAAGAAATTCCTTTATGTTGAAAATCATTTGCAATTTTAACCAGTTCGTCATTTACATGAATTACAAACGGACAGTGATTACAAATAAAAAAAATAACCGTCGCCTTATTTCCTTTTAATGATTGTAACGATAATTCTTTATCAGAAACAGTATCCATTAATTTAAAATCCAGTGCTACCGTATTTAATGCAATCATATTTGATGGTGTACGTGACATAATTTTTTTATAAATTTATCTTCCAAAATTAAGAAAAAGATGATAAAAGATATCATTTCATTCAATGACTTTCAAAAAGTGGATATTCGGATTGGAACTATTATAGAGGTAAAAGATTTTGAGAAAGCCAAAATCCCTGCTTATCAACTAAGAATTGATTTTGGAGCCTTAGGCATAAAAGGATCCAGTGCTCAAATAACAAGTCTTTATTCAAAGATGCAACTCATTAATAAACAAGTTATTGCAATTATTAATTTTAAACCGAAACAAATTGCAAATTTTATGAGTGAATGCTTGATTTTGGGAATACAAAATGAGAAAGATGTTGTACTTTTGTACACGCAAAAAAATGCAAATAACGGCACAAAAGTGTCATAGTGTCTTATATTAAATCTCAAAAAAAGAAAAAATGGTCTCAAATGATAAATTACAGCAATTAAAAAGCAACCTCCATGGTGAACTGTTTTTTGATGATTTATTAAAAAGCATATATGCCACAGACGGTTCAGTTTATAGAATTTTACCAACTGCAGTAGCCTACCCTTTGAATGAGGAGGATATAAAAACACTGATACTTTTTGCCAGAAATGAAAAAATCACACTTATTCCAAGAACTGCCGGAACTTCTCTTGGCGGACAAGTTATTGGAGATGGCATTATTGTAGATGTTTCAAAACACTTTACAAAAATTTTAGCCTTTGATGAAAAAAATAAAACAGTTACCGTTCAACCAGGCGTAATCCGCGATGAACTCAATGACTTCTTAAAACCATATGGGTACTTTTTCGGACCAGATACTTCTACAACGAACCGGTGTATGATCGGAGGTATGGTAGGAAACAATTCATCCGGTTCAACCTCTATAAAATATGGTGTAACCCGTGATAAAATCTTGTCATTAAAAACAATTCTATCAGATGGGTCTATAGCAGTTTTTGATTCTTTGAGCAAATCAGAATTTATTCAAAAAACAAAAGGGAATAGTCTTGAAAATTCTATTTATAAAACATTATTTACGGAACTTTCACTACCCGAAGTAAGAGATGAAATTGTAAAAGAATTTCCTAAAAGTAACATTCATCGACGAAATAACGGATATGCAGTGGATGATCTTTTAAATTCAGAAGTGTTCAGTGGTTCAGAAGAGAAGATCAATTTAGGCAGGATGCTTTGTGGAAGTGAAGGAACTCTTGCTTTTATGACTGAAATTACGGTTAAAGTTGATGACCTGCCACCTAAGCAAAGTATTATGGTCGCTTCACACTTTCTAACTATTGAAGAAAGTATGAAAGCTGTGGTAATTGCCATGAAACATAATTTGTATATGGCGGAATTAATGGATAAAACCATCTTAGATTGCACCATAAATAACCGTGAACAATTAAAAAATAGATTTTTTGTAGAAGGTGATCCCAAAGCAATACTAATGCTTGTGGTTTCCAGTGAATCAATGGAGGAAACACAAAAAATGGCAGATCAGTTGATTGAGGATCTAAAACAAAATGAGCTGGGCTATGCACATCCAAAATTAATTGGTTCTGATATTCAAAAAGCAGTTAATTTGCGAAAAGCAGGACTTGGATTGCTGGGTAATATTGTAGGTGATAATAAAGCGGTGGCATGTATTGAAGACACTGCCGTGGAATTAAAGGATCTTCCAAATTATATTGGTGAATTCAGCCAAATGATGGATAATTATGAGCAGGAAGCTGTTTATTATGCACATGCCGGTGCAGGTGAATTACATTTGCGCCCCATTTTGAACCTTAAAAAAGAAGCTGATGTAAAGCTTTTTAGAACTATTACTACCGATGTGGCACAATTAGTGAAAAAATATGGAGGATCTATGAGTGGTGAACATGGGGATGGAATTGTACGTTCAGAATTTATTCCTATGATCATTGGAGAAAAAAATTACGAATTACTTCGAAAAATAAAATACACCTTTGATCCCGATAATATTTTTAACAAAGGTAAAATTGTTGACCCTTTACCAATGGATAAATCACTTCGGTATGAAGCTGACAGAATAGAACCTGAAATTGAAACAATTTATGATTTTTCAGATTCTCAGGGAATCCTAAGAGCTGCTGAAAAGTGCAATGGTTCCGGCGACTGCAGAAAACCTGTATCTGCCGGGGGAACTATGTGCCCAAGCTATAGAGCAACCAAAAACGAAACCGAAACTACTCGGGCAAGAGCCAATGCCTTAAGAGAATTTTTAACGAATAGTGATCAAACCAACAAATTCAATCATAAAGAGTTAAAAGAAGTATTTGATCTTTGCTTGAGCTGTAAGGCATGTGCATCTGAATGTCCTAGTAATGTGGATATTGCAGCTTTAAAAGCAGAATTTTTATTCCAGTATTATAAAGAAAATGGAATCCCTTTCCGTTCTAAACTATTTGCAGATAATGTAAAATGGAATAAACTTGGTAGCATAACACCTGCACTTACCAATGCCATTTTAAGCACTCCGATGGCAAAAAAAATAATGGGAATTGCTCCAAAAAGAAGCATTCCTAAATTAGCTAATAAAAGTTTTTTCAAATGGTATAAAAAAAATAAGAGAAAATTTGCAAACAGAGATTACAGCAATGGTAAGATCTATTTATTTATGGATGAATACACTAATTTTTACGATGTAAATATTGGAATTGATGCCATGGAAGTACTATCAGCACTAAAATACGAAGTAATTATTACTGAACATGAAGAAAGTGGCAGAAGCTTTATTTCAAAAGGAGTTTTAGATAAAGCCAAAGAAAAAGTTGATTTCAATGTAAAACACTTTAAAGATCTGATCTCTAAAAACACCCCATTGGTAGGAATAGAACCTTCCACAATTTTAGGCTTTAGAGATGAATATATCCGGTTGGCAGATGATAAAGCTACTGCCAAAGAATTATCAAAGCATGCCTATACCATGGAAGAATTCTTTGAAAAAGAAATAAAAAAAGGAACTATTACATCTGATTCTTTTACAAATGAAAAAAAAGTACTTAAAATTCATGGTCATTGTCATCAAAAATCTCTTTCGGGTACAGGAGCCTCCTTTGCCATGTTGAATTTACCTGAAAACTTTAAAGTTACAATAATGAATACCGGATGCTGTGGTATGGCAGGTTCTTTCGGTTTTGAAAAAGAACATTATGACATCAGTATGCAGGTAGGTGAAGATACTTTATTTCCTAAAATTAGAAATTCAAAGCCAGATACTAAAATTGTTGCTGCAGGTACCAGTTGCCGACATCAGATCAAAGATGGTACTAAACGTACATCACAACACCCAATAAGTATCTTAAAAGAAGTTTTAAAATAATCTTTGCTAAAATGTAATATTTACTTTATTTTTATCCGCTCAAAATAATCAGGTCTGATGCTTTTAAAATATTGAATTTTAATCACCTAATTTGCAACAGGATCTTATTAAAAATTGCTTTAAAAAAAGAATGAATTTTGTACAATTTTTATTGAAAAAATCAGTTATAATTTAATTAACAAAACAACAATCCGTATGAAAATTTTTAAAGTTCTTTTTACAACTTCAATAATTTTATTATTATCGATAAATTCTTACAGTCAACAAAAAGAAAGAAAAAAAATTAAAGGATCCTTAAATGAAGGAACTATTGAAAGTCAGTTCAACTATATTTATGCTAAATCTTACTCTTATAAAGATACGAAATCTGTTAAAAAAGGGGATCTGCAGAAAATAAAATCTAATGTTTTGGATTCGATCAATACTCTTAAAAAAGAGTTGAATGACACGAAACAAGTAGTTCTTGCTCAAAACACAGAAATAAACAGTCTTAAATCTGATCTGAAAATCACCAATGATAATTTAACCATCGTTACAAAAGAAAAAGACGGTATTAAATTTTTAGGCTTTCCGATGACAAAAAAAGGCTATAATACTATATTGTGGTCGATTATTACAGGCTTACTCGTATTTTTACTTTTCTTTATTTATAGATTCAAAGCCAGCAATGCTATTACCAAACAGTCAAACGCATTGCTTGTTGACACAGAAGCTGAATTTGAAGATTACAAAGCTAAAGCTTTGGAAAGAGAACAAAAAGTGAGACGTGAACTTCAAGATGAATTGAATAAACAAAAATATTCTTCCAAAAAAGGCAAAAAAGAATAGAGGATAAAAAAAAGATTCTCAGCATTTCAGCCATCTTACTTATAATCACAGAAATTTTAATGATCTATATTGGGGGTTTTTATACGACTAAAGTAATGTTACCTCCTTATTTTAACCGGAATTGGTTTTTTCGTAATTGTCTGGGTATTTTCAGCTCTTAAAAAGTAAATGCTTATGCCCTTCTAAATACATAAGTGCATTTGGGCCTTCATTGAACAAGAGATCTAAAATACTCAAGTTAGATTTAAAACCATGTTTGTCATCAAAAACCTGCGTGTATTTTTGCAATTGAAAATTTTTATTTGACTTTGCATTGGCAAGAGATCTAAAATCTTGATTCAAATCTATATTTTTTTCATAATCAACCGTTTTTTGATAATGGAGATCAACTTGTAAACAATCACCTATTATTTCAAAGGAATCAAGATTGAAGTCGATTAAATATTGATGTTTTTTATAAAATATGGGTAAGATCTCATCTTCATAAAATTCATAAAATGGTGATGACCTGTAGGCCGATTGCAGAGAACGAATATGCAATTTATGCCAATTGTCACGATGATCTATTTTAATTTCCTTTGTTTTTAATCTTTCACCTTTTTGGGAATAAATAACCGGAACCGTAAGAATTTGCTTACCGTTAGCACCATAAATTTCATACCTGTTTCTATAGGTTTGTTTCTGAAAATTATCTTCCATCTCAAAGACAATATTTTCAGCATTTGCCATGACTACATATTGCATTATAGGAGAAAACAATGTAGGTTGTACAATCAATGTGCTATTGTATTTTTGAGTTGATCAAAAAATGAAAAAACTATGCGTTTTTCTTTTTACGGTAAATACTATAACCCCATAACAAGGCAACAATTGCTAGGAACGGATAAAAATAGGAAACCGGTTTACCACTTCCGCCTACAGTTGTAAATAATCTTTCCCATCTTACTTTACTAAGACCTTTTCCATCAGTATTCCAGCTAAACCAAATAAAAACAGGCTTTCCAACAACATGATTTTCAGGAACAAATCCCCAATATCTGGAATCTTCAGAGTTGTGGCGGTTATCCCCCATCATCCAAAAATAGTCTTGACGAAATGTATAGCTGTCTGCTGACTGACCGTTGATTATTATTTTACCGTCATTTACTTCCAATTTATTTTTTTCATATTCAACAATGATCTGCTTATAAAATGGTAAAGATTCTAAGTCTAAAGCTACTGTTACATCTTTTTTAGGAATATATATCGGACCAAAATTATCTTTATTCCAATTTAGTGATCTTACATTTGGAAAAACATTTTCTCCTTCTCCTTTTGGAGAAATTTTTCTTTCCATACCCTTAACGGATGGGTTATTCTTTAATAGTTTAGCATCATCACTTGCAAGATTCAAGATGTAATTTCCATCCTGCAACCTTCCTCCTTCTCTTACATGGTATCTTGATTTTAAACTTTTAACACTCAATTGGGCTCCTTCCGTATTTACATCGTAATAAAACTGTAATTTAGCTCTTTCAGGTAAATCATTTTTCTTTCCATTGATATAAACATAGCCATCTCTTAACTCTAATGAATCACCCGCTATACCAACGCAGCGTTTTACATAATTCGATTTTTTATCGATCGGTTTTCTAATCCTTCGGTTTGTTCTTTTAAAGAATTGCTCCACCGTATCAACAGGCCAGCTAAATACAACAATATCATTTTGTTTTATTTTTTGCATAGCAGGAAATCGAAGATACGGTAACTGTGGTTTATTTAAATATGATCTAATCTTTACAAAAGGTAAGGTATCATGAACCATTGGTGCAGCAACGGTGGTCATAGGCACTCTTGCTCCGTAATGGAATTTACTTACAAACAGAAAATCACCTATTAATAAGGTTTTTTCCAAAGAAGAAGTTGGAATGGTATAAGGTTGCATCACATAGGTATGAACGATGGTTGCCGCAATAATCGCAAAAGCAATAGAGCTAACCCATTCACCTGTAGCTGTACGTGGTTTTAAACTTCTGTTTTCTATATATTTTACATCTAATACATAATTTACATAATAAATATAAAAACCTAAAGTTGCAACCACCAAAATAGTATCCGTATTTGAATTCCTTCCAAAACTTCTAATTGTTTCTATCCATAGGATTGGAAACATTAATAGATTAATAATTGGAATAAAAAGTAAGATCACCCACCATTTTGATCGGTTAATGATTTGCATAAGTACTATTGCATTATAAACAGGCACAGCCGCTTCCCATGCTTTTCTACCTGCTTTTACATATAATTTCCAGGTTCCTAAAAAATGTATTACCTGAATTATTAAAAAAAATATAAACCACTGTTGAAATGTCATAATCGTATCTGTTCGTAATTATTTTATTCTTATTTATTTAGTATGCAAAGTAAATCAAATGTTACTTATAAAATTTACTTTAACAAATTTTTAATTTATATACCCAAAACATCTTTCATAGAAAAAACTCCATTTTTTCCTTTTAACCATTCTGCAGCAATCACAGCTCCCAGAGCAAAACCCTTGCGGGAACTTGCCTCATGAATAATACTGATTTGATCAACCTCCGATTTATACATCACATCATGAACTCCGGGAACTTCACCTTCTCTCTCTGCTATTATTGGAATAGTATCAGTTCCGGAAAGATCCTCCTTAGGATCAGAATTACTAGCCAGCTGCCAGTTAGTATACGCTGTTTTCTTCAATATTTGTTCTGCTAAGCTAATGGCAGTACCACTGGGTTCATCCAGTTTATGAATGTGGTGGATTTCTTTTATGGATACATGATATCCTTTGACTTTCGATATAAGTTCAGCCAGATAATCATTTAACTTAAAAAACAAATTAACACCTATGCTAAAATTAGATGCATAAATAAAAGCCCCTTTTTTCTGATTGCAAAGATCAACTATTTCATCATATTTTGATAGCCATCCGGTAGTACCGCTCACTACAGGAACACCATTGTCTATACAATTTTTTAGGTTTTCATAGGCTGCATTTGGCTGACTAAAATCAATTGCAACATCAGCTGTTTTAATATCGTAAGCAGGATGATCTATATCAATTTTCAAAACAACTTCATGTCCTCGCTCTGCAGCAATTCTTTCAATTGTTTTACCCATTTTTCCATATCCTAACAAGGCTATTTTCATATTTCTACTATTCTTTATTTGATTTAAATCAGTCAAAAATCAAATGTCAAATTGATTCCTGCAACTGTTTGATAATTAATTGGATTTATATAAAGAGTTGGTCTGAATGATAAATTCTTACTAAATGCTTTGTCATCAAGATGCGCATCAACATTGGCTTCAATAATATTCAATACATACAATCCTATAGTTGCAAAAAGTGCCAGATCTCTATTTTTTTTAAGAACAGTTTGCGCTCTTATCAATCCATCATCACTAACATAGGGATTTCCATCCTGTCCGTTAAACTCATCATCTCTTCCCGATATTCTTAATTTATAGGCTGTTTGATATCTTTCGTATGCATTTTTATTATCAACAAAAAAATAAACACCTACACCTATTGCAGCATAAACAATCGGTATTTTCCAATACTTCCTATTATATGCCTGCCCTAAACCTGGCAGTACAGAAGAATAAAATGCAGCTCTGGCCGGACTCAAAGGATCTAAAGTTTCAGAAACAAAAGTTGTGTCTTTAATAATAATGACATCATCAACAGTTTCCTGAGCAAAGCTTATGTTCACTAGTAAAAAAAAAATAATGACATGATAGCCCGTTTTATTAAGCATTTATTCTAATAATTTTTTAATTCTAATAAAATCTTCTTGCGAGTGAAAAGGTATAATTATTTTTCCCTTTTCATTTGCAGAAATTTTTACATCAACTTTATGTCCCAGATAAGTACTTATTTCTTTGATTCCTTTTTTGATATATGTAGGAACTTCTTTTGGAATTACATTATTTTTATCAATTGGTTTACCATCTTTTAAATTTTTCACCAACTGCTCTGTTTGTCTTACAGATAATTTATCTTTTAAGATTCTTTGATATATTTCTAATTGCACATCCGGATCATAAACATTGATCAATGCTCTACCATGACCCATCGTCAAAAAACCATCTCTGATTCCTGATTGGATAATTGGATCTAATTTTAGCAATCTTAAAAAATTAGTAACCGTTGATCTGTTTTTACCAACACGAATACTTAATTTTTCCTGCGTAAGTTTTACTTCATTGATCAATTGCTGATAAGAAAGTGCAATTTCTATCGGATCAAGATCTTTTCTCTGAATATTCTCCACCAATGCCATTTCAAGCATTTCCTGATCATTCGCTATTCGAATATAAGCAGGAATTGTTTTAAAACCATTTAATTTGGAAGCCCTGTACCTTCTTTCACCCGAAACTAACTGAAACTTATTTCCCTCTAATTTTCGAACTGTAATTGGCTGTATTACACCAAGTTCATTTATGGAACTTGCCAGTTCACGTAAAGCTTCTTCATTAAAATTAGTACGAGGCTGAAAAGGATTCACTTCAATATGATCTAATTCTATCTCAATAATATTTCCAACAAGTTTTTCAGCATTTTTATCATTAACCGAATTTATATCTTCTCGGGTATCATTCAACAATGCAGATAGGCCTCTACCTAAGGCTTGTTTTTTCGTTGCTTTAGCCATTCTTCGTATTCTTTTTTATTACTTCGTGTGCCAAATTAATATAATTAATCGCTCCTTTGCTTGTAGCATCATACGCAATAATGCTTTCACCAAAACTTGGTGCTTCACCCAATCTGATATTTCTTTGAATGATCGTTTTAAAGACCATATTATGGAAATGTTTTTTAACTTCTGCAACCACCTGATTCGAGAGTCTCAATCGCGAATCGTACATTGTTAATAACAATCCTTCAATATCCAGATCAGGATTGTGAATATTCTGGATACTTTTTATCGTATTTAAAAGTTTACCTAAACCTTCTAAGGCATAATACTCACATTGAATCGGAATGATAACCGAATCTGCAGCTGTTAATGCATTTACTGTTATCAAACCTAAGGATGGTGCACAATCAATAACAATATAATCATAATCATCTTTGATCTCTTTCAGGGCATTTTTCAACATAAACTCCCTTTGAACTCTATCAACCAATTCAATCTCAATTGCAACCAAATCTATGTGTGCCGGGATAATATCAACATTTGGTGAGTTTGTTTTTACAATTGTTTCCTTTGCGGATACAGCATGCTCTAAAACCTGATATGTTCCATTTTCAACTGCTTCAACATCAATACCTAATCCCGATGTGGCATTTGCTTGTGGATCAGCATCAACAAGCAATACTTTTTGCTCTAAAACACCCAAAGCTGCTGCTAAATTTACGGTTGTGGTAGTTTTACCAACACCTCCTTTTTGATTAGCTATTGCTATTATTTTTCCCATTAAATAAATTGATTTATTATCGCCGTAAAAATACAACTATTTGTGAGCTTTAAAAGAGAAGTTTTTAACAATAGCCACACAATTTATAAACTATGATATAAATCTATATCATTTTCTTTTTTTACTTCTGATCATCATTTCAAGCATATCCCACATTTGCTCCGGAATTTTTTCAAGCATATTGAACTCTCCTGCGCCCTGTAACCATTCTCCACCATCAATTACTATTACCTCTCCATTGATATAAGCAGAGAAATCAGACATTAAATATGCTGCCAGATTTGCAAGTTCCTGATGCTCTCCTACCCTTCTTAAAGGAATCTTCTTTTTCATGTCAAATTCTTCCTTTAAATCACCTGGTAATAATCTATCCCAGGCTCCTTTTGTAGGAAAAGGACCAGGTGCAATGGCATTAAATCTAATACCATATTTAGCCCATTCTACTGCAAGTGAACGTGTTAAAGCCAAAACCCCTGCCTTAGCTGTTGCCGAAGGAACAACATATGCTGAACCTGTAAAAGCATAAGTTGTAACAATATTTAAAACTGTTGCTTTTTTCTGCTTGATATCGATCCAGTGCTTACCAAATGCCAGGGTACAGTTTTTAGTTCCTTTTAAGACTATATCTATTATGGTATCAAATGCATTAGCTGATAATCTTTCCGTGGGACTAATAAAATTACCTGCGGCATTGTTCAATAAACCATCCACTTTGCCAAATTCTTTCAATGTTACAGCCAGCATTGCTTCAACTTCATTATAATTTCTTACATCACACTGAACAGGTAAGACTTTTCCTCCTGTTTTTTCCTCTAATTCTTTGGCTGTATTTTTTAATTTATCAATATTTCTTGAACTAATCACAACTTTTGCACCAAGCTCTAAAAAATAGGTGGTCATTGCCTTACCTAAGCCACTTCCTCCACCAGTTACAACAATTACCTGATCCTCTAAAGACCCTTCTTTTAACATTGGTTTATTGAAATTCATTGTACATTTTTTTATTTTTGTAAAAATACAATTTTTAAATTGTTAAAAACTAATCCCTTTTGTTAAGTTTTTTTAAAAAACCTGCTTGTCAGAACTAAAACTCTTTGTATATTTGCCGGACTTTTAGAGAAAAGAAAGCTGATATACCAAATAAAGATATTTAGAAATGAAAAGAACATTCCAACCATCAAGAAGAAAGAGAAAAAACAAACACGGATTTAGAGAGAGAATGTCTAGTGTAAACGGTAGAAAGATCTTAGCAAGAAGAAGAGCTAAAGGAAGACATAAGGTTTCGGTTTCATCTGAACCAAATCACAAAAAATAATAATGTGTTTGTAAAAATATATTAGGTGTTACTTTTATTAGTAACACCTTTTTTTGTATCTCATTGTTAAGAAATAAATTTCATAAACCTTTTAACTAACACACAAATTATTAACTTTACCCTTTTAAAAAAATCCCATTAAAATGCCAAAAAATACATCCATAAAATCCGTTTTAATTATAGGTTCAGGTCCAATCATTATAGGTCAGGCCTGTGAGTTTGATTATTCAGGCACCCAGGCAATACGCTCTATTCGTGAAGAAGGAATTGAAGTTGTTTTGATCAATTCAAATCCAGCAACCATCATGACGGATCCGACAATGGCAGATCATGTTTATTTAAAACCACTCACAACCAAATCGATTGTTGAAATTCTTAAAAAACATGATATTGATGCTGTATTACCTACAATGGGAGGACAAACTGCATTGAATTTATGTATAGAAGCCGATGACAAAGGTATATGGGAAGACTTTAATGTAGAAATGATTGGTGTTGATATTGCTGCCATTAAAGTTACGGAAAACAGAGAACAATTCCGTAATTTGATGAATAAGATCGGTATACCTCAGGCACCTTCAAAAACTGCAACTTCCTTTTTACAAGGTAAAGAAATTGCGCAGGAATTTGGATTCCCATTGGTGATCAGACCATCCTTTACACTTGGAGGGACAGGAGCTTCTATTGTATACAAAAAGGAAGATTTTGACATGTTGCTAGAACGGGGACTAGAAGCTTCTCCTATTCATGAAGTATTGATAGACAAAGCATTACTCGGCTGGAAAGAATATGAATTAGAGCTTTTGCGCGATAAAAATGACAATGTTGTTATCATTTGTACCATTGAAAATATGGATCCAATGGGAATTCACACAGGAGATTCTATTACCGTTGCTCCAGCCATGACCTTAAGTGATACTGCCTTTCAAAGAATGCGGGATATGGCAATAAAAATGATGCGATCTATTGGTGATTTTGCAGGTGGGTGCAATGTACAGTTTGCAATGAGTCCAGATGAAAAAGAGAAATTAATTGCTATTGAGATCAATCCTCGGGTTTCCCGATCATCTGCACTGGCATCAAAAGCTACAGGATATCCTATTGCAAAAATTGCATCTAAACTTGCCATTGGCTATCATTTAGATGAATTAGAAAATCAAATTACAAAAAATACCTCAGCACTTTTTGAACCAACATTAGACTATGTGATCGTAAAAATTCCACGTTGGAACTTTGATAAGTTTGAAGGTTCTGAAAGAGTCATCGGTTTGCAAATGAAATCAGTTGGTGAAGTGATGGGAATCGGAAGATCTTTCCAGGAAGCACTGCATAAAGCAACGCAATCTCTGGAGGTAAGTCGTAATGGAATTGGAGCCGATGGTAAAGGTATAAAAGACTATGAAAAGATCCTTCATAAATTAAAATACCCAAGCTGGGACAGAGTTTTTGTGATCTATGATGCTATTCAGATTGGTATTCCTTTACATAGAATTCATGAGATCACAAAAATTGATATGTGGTTTCTAAAAGAATATGAAGCTTTACATCTTCTTGAAAAAGAAATCAGTTCTTATAGTTCACTAGATACCCTGCCAAAAGAATTATTGCTGGAAGCCAAACAAAAAGGTTTTGCCGACAGACAAATTGCGCATATGATTGGGTGCTTGGAAAGCAAAGTACATAAAAAACGTAGGAGCATGAATATCAACCGTGTGTTTAAACTTGTTGATACTTGTGCTGCAGAATTTCCTGCAGAGACCCCGTACTACTACTCTACTTTTGAGAGTAATATGATCGTAAATGGAAAAGAATATTCTGAAAATGAAAGTATTGTCAGCAAAAAGAAAAAAATTGTTGTTTTAGGTTCCGGTCCAAACCGAATTGGGCAAGGAATTGAATTTGATTATTGTTGTGTTCACGGTGTTTTGTCTGCAAAAGAATGTGGTTACGAAACCATTATGATCAACTGTAATCCGGAAACAGTTTCAACTGATTTTGATATTGCAGATAAATTATATTTCGAACCGGTTTTTTGGGAACATATCTGGGATATTATCCAATTGGAAAAGCCAGAAGGAGTAATCGTTCAATTAGGTGGACAAACCGCTTTAAAATTAGCTGAAAAATTAGAAAAACACGGTGTAAAAATAATAGGAACAAGTTTTGAGGCCTTAGATCTAGCAGAAGACAGAGGGCGATTTTCAGAATTATTAACCACATTGGACATACCTTTCCCTCAGTTTGGAACTGCAACATCAGCTGAAGAAGCGGATAAAGTTGCTGACCAGCTCGACTTCCCTATTTTAGTAAGACCTAGTTATGTACTTGGCGGACAGGGAATGAAAATTGTAATCAATAAAAAAGATCTGGAAGACCATGTAATCGATATTTTAAGAAAAATACCTAATAATGTGTTACTTCTTGACCATTATTTAGATGGTGCTATTGAAGCTGAAGCAGATGCTATTTGTGATGGAGAGAATGTTTATATTATTGGTATCATGGAACATATTGAACCATGCGGTGTTCATTCAGGAGATTCAAATGCCACTTTACCCCCTTTTAATATTGGTGAATTTGTAATGCAACAAATTAAAGATCATACCAAAAAAATAGCCTTGGCTTTAAAGACCGTAGGTTTGATCAATATACAGTTTGCCATAAAAGATGATACGGTTTTTATCATTGAAGCGAACCCAAGAGCATCAAGAACAGTACCTTTTATTTCAAAGGCATATAATGAACCTTATGTGAATTATGCTACAAAAGTAATGCTTCGTGAAAATAAAGTAACTGATTTTGATTTCAAACCAAAACTGGATGGTTATGCCATAAAACAACCTGTATTCTCTTTTGATAAGTTTCCTAATGTGAATAAAAATTTAGGTCCGGAAATGAAATCAACAGGTGAAAGTATCTTATTTATTGATAGTTTAAAAGATGATCAATTCTATGAATTGTACTCCAGAAGAAAAATGTATTTAAGTAAATAATCATGAAAGATATTTTCCAAATAAAAATATCCTTAGATAATGCAAAGCCATCTATATACAGAACTATATTAGTTGAGTCAGATACCACTTTCATTGATTTTCACCATATCATTCAAATTTCAATGGGTTGGGATGACTATCATATGTACCAATTTGAAACAGGTGATTATACCATTGCTGAACCTGATGAATTGATGGAAATTGAATCTATAGATCCTGCATCTATAACAATAAATGAGGTATTAAAACAATCAGGTGATAAAATAAAATATGAATACGATTTTGGGGATGGCTGGATGCATACCATACAACTGGAAAAAATAATTCCATACCAGCTTAACAAAATTTACCCAACATGTATCAGAGGAAAGCGAAGTTGCCCACCGGAAGACTGTGGAGGAATTTGGGGTTATGAAAATCTGAAAAAAGTAATTAAAAATAAAAAACACCCTGAATACAAAGAAACTATTGAATGGATTGGAATTGATTTTGATCCAGATTATTTTGATATAGAATATGTAAATGAAGTATTAGAAGAATTAGATTATTATCTTGATGAATATGAAAATTTTGATGATTTAGATGATTTAGACGATCCTGAAGATTCTGAAGAAGTATTTCAAAATCAATTGTTTGAAGTTGTTAATGAACAAATGGATAGCAATAATCCTCCGGAAACTGCCGCAACATTTAAGAGACTTTTAAATGCAAATTTTAGTCATCTTGAAGCAAAAATGCTTATTGCACAATGCGTTTCGTTTGAAATGATGAGTGTAGTAAAAGAAGGCAAACCTTTTAATCTGAAAAGATTTGTCAAAAATTTAGACCAATTACCTGATGTAAATCTAGATCGATAATATTTAACCGCTGTTTAACCAATTACAATTCTTTTCAATTTAAAAATTATAGACTCTATTTTTATTTCACAATAACTTTATTATTTCAAATTGAATTCGTAACTTTAATAGCCTAAAATCTTCTGTTATGTGTAGATTAGTAGCTTATTTAGGAACACCGATTTTAACTGATGAAATAATTATTAAACCCAAAAATTCTTTAATTCACCAAAGCTTTTCTGCCGAAGAAACTGATTATCCTGTAAATGGTGATGGATTTGGAATTGGTTGGTATCGAAAGGAAATCCGTAAAGAACCTGGCATATACAAATCCATTTCTCCGGCATGGAATGATAAAAACCTATTGCACAATGCCTCATTTATCAAAACTGAATGTTTTTTTGCCCATGTCCGTGCAGCTACCGTAGGAGATGTATCCTATGAAAATACGCATCCTTTTAGTTATAATAAATTTTTAATGATGCACAATGGAGGAATTGAGGATTTTGACAAGATAAAATATGATCTTGTAAGTTTACTTGATGAAGATGCTTTTTTGTGGATTCAGGGACAAAATGACACACAATATATTTTGGCTCTTTTTATGACCAATATGAGAAAGTTAGATCATAAAAATCTGACTAAACCAAAACAATTAGTTGCTTGCTTTAACAAAACCTACAGTGATATTGAAGAATTAAAAAAGGCAAATGAACTAAATACAATTTCCCTATACAATATCGTACTAACCGACGGAAAAAGAATGATAGCAACTCGCTATAGCTCAGATCCGGAAAACGAAACAAGAACACTTTACTATACAGATAAAGTCAGCTGTAAATTATGTGAAGAAGGAAAATTAAGGATTTCAAAACCAAAAAATAAAAGAACTGCAACATTAATATCATCAGAAATTTTGACAGAGAAAAAAGATCACTGGAAAGAGATCCCAAAAAATCATGCCATATTTATCGATAAAGATCTGGATGTTTCTTTATATAAATTAGATTAAAAAAACCATATTACTCCAATCTTCCATTCTAAATAGAGGCTTAAAATCGTTGACTTTGCAACAAATTTTTGTACTAATTATTCTAGTTTTATTTAAGAGAGAAGCAGTTAAAAAAATGGTTGTGTTTTAAAAGATTGTAGACTTTGTGCAACTTAGTGAGAGCCTTTGTGACTCCTTTGTGTAATAGCCCTGTTCGTCCGTTCGGGCGAATATTTCATAGAGTTACACAAAGAAAACACAAAGTTTCGCAAAGATATTTTGAGTAACATCATTAATCAGGTACTTAAAAACATAATGCTATATTTTCTATGCACAACCAAAAAAAATTAGTTGAACAATTCAAATTCAAAAAATAAAACCCAAAACTTTGAACTTGAAATCTGAAACCTAAAATCTGGCAACCAA
>JAOZTG010000138.1 GCA_029939235.1 Flavobacteriaceae bacterium | reverse complement strand
CCTCCGACAATTTCTAAAATTTCATTGGTAATTGCAGATTGACGTGCTTTATTATAGATCAATAGTAATTCATCTCTTAATTCGGTTGCATTGTCAGTTGCTTTATGCATTGCAGTCATACGTGCACCATGTTCTGAAGCAAATGAATCTCTTACTGCTTTAAACAATTGAGTTTTTAAAGATTTAGGAATCAAACCTTCTACAATTTCTCGTTTGGAAGGTTCAAAAATATAATCAGGTATTTTAAGATCTTCTGTATCAGGTGGTAAAATTGGCAAAAATTGTTCTTGCGTTATAATTTGTGTAGCAGCATTTTTAAATCGGTTGTAAACAATTTCAATAATATCATATTTATTATTTACAAACTGATCCATCAGATCTTCTGCAATTTGAGCAACATTTACAAAGCTAAGATCATCAAAAATATCGCCTTTATCAGCATAGATTTCAAAGTCTTTACTTAAAATGTCATTCCCTTTTTTACCAATGGTTAATACACTAACTTCTTTTCCTCTATATTTGGTGGCAGCCATATGATTTACCTCTTTTATAATAGAAGAGTTAAACCCACCGCATAATCCACGGTTAGAAGTAATTGCAACAAGTAAAACCTTTTTTACAATTCTTTGCTGCGTATAAGCACCGCCATCATCAGCATCTAAAGTTGCACTTAGGTTTTGTAACAGCTCTGTCAATTTATTTGAAAAAGGTCGCATATGCGTAATTGCATCCTGCGCTTTTTTCAACTTAGCAGCTGATACCATTTTCATGGCACTCGTAATCTGCATGGTTGAACCAATGGAGGCAATTCTGTTACGTATTTCTTTTAAATTTGCCATATTTATTAATTATGAGTGATGAGCTTTGAGTTAAGAATTTGTGAGGTTAATTTCAAACTCTCCTTTTTCTTTTAGAATTCTACTATAATGAACTATGTCACATGCAAATTGAAAGCTTTTAATCCTAATAGGACTTTTACTTAAATTGCTCATAATTCATAACTTTCTGAACTCATAACTTATAAATTATATTTACTTGATAGATCTTTTGCAACCTGTTCAATAGTAGCAATTGCAGCATCCGTTAATTTACCTGATTTTAAATCTTGTAAAGCATCAGCGTGTTTATTCTTTAAGAAATCTAAAAACTCAATTTCAAACTCTTTGATTTTATCAACAGGTACATCTCTTAAAAGATTTTTAGAACCTGCATAAATAATTGCAACCTGATTTTCAATAGTAAATGGGTCGTTTTGCGCTTGTTTTAAGATCTCAACATTACGCTTACCTTTTTCAATTACACTCAATGTAGCTGCATCAAGATCAGAACCGAATTTTGCAAAAGCTTCTAATTCACGATACTGAGCCTGATCTAATTTTAATGTTCCTGCTACTTTTTTCATGGATTTGATCTGTGCATTACCTCCTACACGAGATACCGAAATACCTACGTTAATTGCCGGACGAACACCAGAGTTAAACAAATCACCATCTAAAAATATCTGTCCATCTGTAATGGAAATTACATTGGTTGGAATATATGCAGCAACGTCCCCTGCCTGTGTTTCAATAATAGGTAATGCAGTTAACGAACCACCACCTTTGATCTTGTCTTTTATTGAAACCGGTACATCATTCATTTTTTTTGCAATATTATCATCATTGATCACTTTTGCAGCACGTTCTAATAATCTTGAGTGCAAATAGAAAACATCACCAGGATATGCTTCACGCCCCGGAGGTCTTCTTAGTAACAAAGAAATTTCACGGTATGCAACCGCTTGTTTTGATAGATCATCATAAACAATTAAAGCTGGTCTGCCCGAATCTCTAAAATATTCACCAATTGCAGCTCCTGCCATCGGTGCATAAACTTGCATAGGTGCAGCATCAGATGCATTTGCAGCAACAATAGTTGTATAAGCCATAGCACCTTTCTCTTCAAACATTTTTGCAATGGCAGCTACTGTTGACCCTTTTTGGCCTATTGCAACATAGATACAATAAACAGGTTCACCAGCATCATAAAATTCTTTTTGATTTAGTATCGTATCTAAAGCTACGGTTGACTTCCCGGTTTGACGGTCACCAATGATCAATTCACGCTGACCTCTTCCGATAGGAATCATTGCATCCACAGCTTTTAAACCAGTTTGTAATGGCTCGGTTACAGGTTCACGAAAAAGAACACCGGGAGCTTTACGTTCCAGTGGCATTTCAAAAGTTTCACCTTCAATAGGCCCTTTACCGTCAATAGGTGTTCCAAGTGTATTAATAACACGACCTAAAATTCCTTCACCAACATTGATAGAAGCAATTCGATTAGAACGTTTTACAGTAGAACCTTCTCTAACTTCAGTAGATTCACCTAATAATACTACTCCAACATTGTCTTCTTCCAAGTTAAGAACGATACCTTCTAATCCTCCACCAAATTCTACCAATTCACCGTATTGTACGTTTTGCAATCCGTAGATTCGTGCAATACCATCACCAATTTGTAAAACGGTTCCTACTTCATCTAAGGAAGCTTTTCCTTCAAAACCGGTAAGTTGTTCTTTTAAGATTGCTGAAACTTCAGCTGGTTTTATTGTTGCCATTCTTTTATAATTGTCTTAATTTAATTTAGATATATAATGATTATCTTCAAAATTTGCTAATAGCGAATTCAACTTATTTGAAACACTTGAGTCAAATTGTTTATCGCCAACTCTTAGTATAAATCCACCAATAATAGATGGATCAATGATATTTTTCAAGGTAACTTTCTTACCTGACATTTGTTTTACTTTCATTAAGATCTTCTTTTCAAGATCTTTTGTTAAAGGTACAGCAGAAGTTACCTGGGCAACTTCAATACCTTTTAAATCATCATAAATGGTAAAATATTCCGTAGCAACTACTTGTAGTAAAGACAAGCGTTTGTTCTCGATCAATAAGTTGATCAGATCTTTTGTGATCGCATTGATCTTCTTATCAAAAATTTGAGCGATTGCTGTTTTTTTTGTAGATGATTTGATGATTGGGTTTTTAAGCATCATTTCCAGATCCTGATTTTCAGAAATGGTCTTATTGATCAATAACAGATCGTTATTGACTATATCAGTCAAACCCTTGTCTTTAGCAAGAGACAATATTGCTTTTGCGTAACGTAATGCAGCTCTTGTTCCCTTCATTCTATTAATTTAAAGTAGCTTCATCCAGCATTTTATCAATCAACTTTACTTGTTTGCCTTTGTCAGATAATTCTTCTTTTATAACTTTTTCAGCAATTCCAATAGACAATTCAGCAACTTTATTTTTCAATTCGATGATTGCTGACATTTTTTCTTGTTGAATCGAAGCTTTTGCCTGCTCAATGATCTTGTTTGCCTGAACAGTTGCCTCATCTTTAGCCTCCGTGATCATTTCATCTTTTACTTTTCTTGCATCTTTTAATAATGCATCTCTTTCAGCACGGGCTTCTTTTAATATCTGGTCATTACTTGATTTAAGTTCTGCCATTTCCTGACGGGCTTTATCGGCTTCGTCCAGAGCATTTTGAATACCTTCTTCTCTGTCATTTAAAGCGTCTAATATTGGTTTCCATGCGTATTTCTTCAATAACCAAAGCAATAAGCCAAAAAGCAATATTTGCCAGAAAAAGAGTCCAAATGAAAAATCGTTAATTAATTTTTCCATGATTATATTTTATAATTTTTATTATTTAATAAAAACAACAATTGTAACCAACCGTTACAATTGTTGTTTGTTTTTGTTAAACTGCAAATAAAGCAGCAAAACCAATACCTTCAATAAGCGCTGCTGCAATAAGCATTGCTGTTTGAATTTTTCCGTAAGCTTCAGGCTGACGAGCAATAGCGTCCATTGCTGAACCACCAATTCTACCGATACCGATACCGGCACCAATTACTACTAATCCTGCACCTACAATAGCTGGAATCTCCATAATATATATAATTAAAAATTAAACATTCATTTATTAATGTGCTTCTTCATGCTCATGTTCTTCCACTGCAAATCCGAAATATAAAGCAGATAGCATGGTGAAGATATAAGCCTGCAATAAAGCAACTAAAAGTTCTATCAGTGAAATGGCAAAAGACAACATAAATGTTAATCCGCTACCAATCCAATTCTGGAACACAAAGATCAAACCAATCAAACTATACAATACAATATGACCTGCCATGATGTTTGCGTACAAACGAATCATCAATGCAAAAGGCTTGATAAATACCCCTAATAATTCAATAGGAGCTAATATTATTTTCATTAGGACAGGCACTCCCGGCATCCAGAAAATATGTTTCCAGTAATTTGCATTTCCAGAAAACTGTGTAATCAAAAAAGTGATCAATGCCAAAGCAAGTGTAATGGTAATATTACCTGTTACATTTACTCCAAGTGGAGTTAATCCAAATAAATTTAAAAACCATACAAAAAAGAATACCGTTAATAAAAAAGGCATGTATTTTTTATACTTATTCACACCTATATTAGGTATGGCAATTTCATCTCTAATGTAAACAATGATAGGTTCAAAAAATCTTCCTGCACCTTTTACAATTGGCCCTTGTTTAAAAGATTTTGCCATTCCACCAAATAACCATAACATTAGCAAACCTGTTGCAATGATCATAAAAACATTTTTAGTAATCGAAAAGTCTAAAGGCTTAACATTGGCAGGGTGGTGGTGATCATCCAGATCAATGGTTCCTTCTGCATCTGTTTTATAGATCTTATTGTGATAAAGTTTATAATGATTACCATTATTTTCAGCAACAGTTTCACCATGATGGAATTTTGAAGACATAAATACCTGTAAACCATTATCCCACAATATCACTGGAAGAGGAAATCCATAATACTTCCCATTTTCTTTGTCAACCGTAAAAACAAAGGAATGTGAATCCTGAATGTGATGATCAATATCTTTTTTTATTTCAGATTTTATATCAACTTGTTCCGGGGAACCTTCATGTTCTTCATGCTGTGCATTTGCACCAAAGCTGAAAATCAAAAGGGCTATTGTAAGGAATTTCAGTAAAAACTTACTTTGCATAATAAAAATATTATATGGCTTAAAATGCAAATGTAATATTTTTATTTGGAAAGAAAATAAATAAAAAAACTATTTTTTTAGAAATTTAATAACCCCTAATGTTTCAAAAATCAGACTGATAGCATAAGGAATGAAAAAGGCCATAAATTCACTTGTAGTAAGCTCACTATCTGCTTTGTAGTAGGGGTAAAAAAAGATAAAAAAGAGGATAAATTTTATAAAACTACCTCCTAAATAAAGGAATCCTAATTGCTCAGAATATTTTTTTTGAAAAATAAATAATCCGATATAAATTGCTGTTGCCATTAAGAAATTAACAATATAAGCTGCAACTATTTTATCCTGAAATACTGACTGTTCACGAAAGTGTAAAAAGCTTATATGTAAAGTAAAAACAACTAATAAACTTATAAAAAGAGTTAGAGTAAATTTAATAACGGATGGCATATGCAGCAATTAGTTATTGATGTTTTTAATTTGTGCTAATAAACTGTAAAATGAAACGGCAACTCCGGCAAGAGTCAATCCAATTGTATATAAATTATGTTCATTCGGATATTTAACATCCAGCCATTTACCTAAATAGGATGCCAAATAAATGGTTATGCCCATTTGTAATCCTATACCGGTTAACCTAATATATTTATTAAGCGATTTTTTGGGTTTTTTGTCCTTCATTTTTAAGAATCTTAACGGAGCCTTTCATGGTGCAAGTAGCGTTGAAAGTAGCACCCGGTTCAACGGAAAGTTTACCTAAAATGACATCGCCACTAATAATAGCGGTGCTTTTAAGTGATAAAACTTCTTCTACATCCAGTTTGCCTGAAAATGTTCCTTCTACATCAGCATTGATGCATTCGATGTTTCCAATTACTTCTCCATCTTTTCCAATGACAACTCTTCCGGTTGTTTTGATGGTTCCTTCTATTTTTCCATCAACTCTAAAATCACCATCCGAAGTAAGGTCACCAACCAATGTGGTATTTTTTGCAATAATATTCCTTTCTCCTAATGGTTTTGGTGTTCCCTTTTTTTCACTAAACATATTCCTAAGTATTAAATCCCCCTTTAATTGTTTACTTTTTCTTTGTTGTTTTTTAATTCTTCCAAAACCTGTTTTGCATGTTTGCTTTCTACGGTGTTTGGATAATTAATAATAATAAAATTCAATTTTTCTTTAAAAGCTTCTTCTCCAGTAGTTCTAAACAATAAAAATGCTTTTAATAATTCAAATTTTGCTTCAATTTCCATGCCTTTGAATTTATCAATGGCATCATTGACAGTGCTCAATGCATATTCATTATCATTCTCCTCAAAACAGATATAGGCACCTTTGTATATTTTTTCCGGACTGTTCTCATCATTTTTTAGATTGGATACACTTTTCGGACTTTTTATGATCTGAGCATACCTGGATTCCGGATAATTATTAACGATATCTTCCTTGTATTTATTGCTCAATTCAGTGTTAAAATTGGCATAAGTTTTAAACAAGTGATACTTGGTTGGAAGTATGAGATTTTTGGTTGGATCATTGTTTAAAAAATTTTCAAAATCAACTGCTGCCATCTCGTATTCTTTGAATTGTTCTTTGTAGACCAAACCTAAATTATAATAGGCATCATTTCGTTGTGATTTGATACTGTCAATAGCTTCTTCACTTGTTGGAATTGTTTTTATATAAGATGCTACATCGTATCTGGATTCATCCGTCAATAAATTATCATCTTGCTTTTTGCCAGTATTTGTTGCGAATGCACCTCCGCCTTGTGATAATATCCAAAAATCAGCGAGGGGTCTATTACCATAGCTGTTTTTAAATTGTTGTTTTCCCAAACCAACCAGTTGTACATTATAAAAATAAAATTTACCACTGTTATTGTTTGGCAGGTTGTTATTCGCATTGTCAACAATACCACCACCGGAATTCATAGCAGCAATTTCATTTTTTAATTTTTCGGCTTCATCCCTGGCTTTCAGATCTTCTACATAGGCTTGAAAAAATTCTTTTTGATGCTCCTCAGGCATATCAGCGAGATATAAAATACTATCGTTTCTTTTGACAATATTTTCATAGAAAATTACACTATTCAAACTTTCTCTTTTCCGAACTATCTTACGGATGCGTTTACTATATTGATCCAACTCTTTGATCTGTAAAACACTATCATAGTAAGCTCCTGCCATTTCAAATTTAGTGTCATCAAAATATAGATCTCCTAATTTTTCATAGGATAAACTTTTTTGAACTGGCTTTTTTGTGTTATATCTGATTGATTTTTCGTAAAAATCATAGGCATAAGCCAAACTGTCTTTCTTTTGTGAGATCAATCCTGCCTGGTAATACAATTCATCTAAATACGGACGATTATCCCTGTTATCGATCAATTCATGTAATGCGTAGATAGTGAGGTCGGTACTATCGGCTGCATTGTAATTTTTTGCTCTTTCAAGAACAGCATGTACCTTGTATTTTTGAGGTATCTTTTTCATATAGGAAAGGGTCTCAAAAACCATATTCGAAGAGTCTATTTGCTTTTCTTCTCTGTAGATCTGTCCCAAAATAAACAAGTTTCTTGCACTTTGACTTTTATCAGCAAAATATAAGGTAGATCTTTTTAAATGGTTGATAATATGTTGAGTGCTGTCTAACAGGGTGTAAGCCATCGCCATGGCAGTATGTGCTTCTTCATATTCCTCATCTGGTAGGTCAATACTTTTTAATACCAGATCCAGCGTCCTGATAGCCAGTTCTTCATTTTTTAACCGAACATGGGTTTTGGCTTTCCATATCCTTGTCTCATTAAATAAATTAGCATTTGGATATTTGTTAATTGCAAAAGTAAAAGCTTCCAGTGCAGGGATGAATCTTTGAGAATAATATCTCGATTTACCCAATAATAAATATGCTTCATCAATTTGTTTGTTCCTTTCTAATTCATCAATGACCATGGAGTGTTTTTGAATGGCCTTTACTGCTTTTTCTTCGGATTTGTCAAATCCCTGCGCTTCTGTTGATTTTGTGATGGTTTGCCCCGGCATTGGGATGATCTCCTCTTCTTCAATTTTTAAAGGCTCAATAGGCAGGCGTTCCCAAAAATTATCTTCATACGTATCGTCCAGTTGTTGTTTCGCTTCATCAAACACATTGTTGCCATTAAAAAGCACATTGTATTTAGTGCTCATGGCATGTGTATTTCTACTGATAAAAGTGTCTTTTTTGGTAGAGCAGCTACTTATTGCAAAAAACAGTGAAGTTAAAAATATAAAACTGTATAGTATTTTTTTCAAAATATTTGTTTACCCTTTAAAGCATTACTAATTGAGAGGGCTGTAAAATTACAAATAAAATTGAAATGGCTTAGGCTTTTTTATAAAGTTTGTATTCAGGGTATTG
>JAOZTG010000301.1 GCA_029939235.1 Flavobacteriaceae bacterium | reverse complement strand
TTAACAAAAAATAAAAGATGAATTTAATATTTGAAACAGCTATTTTTACCAGAAAAGCTTTAAGAGATTTGTTAGACGATTTAAGTTATGAACAGCTAACCAAAATACCCAAAAAGTTTAACAATTCCATCTTTTGGAATATTGCACACATATTGGTAACCCAACAACTATTGGTGTATGAGTTTTCAGGACTACTAAAAACTATTGATGATAAAATAATAGAAAAATTCAGAAAGGGATCAAAAGCAACAACTGATATTTCATTAGAAGAAATTGAGTATGTTAAAAATCAATTAATTCCTGTAATGGAAAAAACTCAGGGAGATTATAATAATGGTATTTTCAAAAAGTATACTGCATATCATACCAGTGTTAATATATCATTGCATAATATTGACGATGCTTTAAAGTTCAATGCATTTCATGATGGAATCCATTTAGGAATAGTTTTATCATTAAAAAAAATAGTGTAAATTTTTTAGAATAGTATCAATTATTAACTGGATCTAGCAATTAAAAATATGGATTTTAACACAAAAGTGATTCATGGCGGTCAAACACATGACCCAAGCACAGGTGCAATCATGACTCCTATTTATCAAACATCAACATTTGCACAAACATCCCCGGGAATTGACAAAGGTTATGAATATGCAAGAACTGCAAACCCAACACGCACCGCCTTAGAAAATGCTTTAGCAAGTATTGAAAATGGAATATTTGGATTAGCATTTGCATCAGGAGTAGCTGCAATTGATGCTGTGATCAAATTATTAAAACCTGGTGATGAAGTTATATCTACCAATGATCTTTATGGAGGAACATTTAGACTTTTTACTAAAATATTTCAAAAATATGGTATTAAGTTTCATTTTGTTGGAATGGAAAATACAGACCATATTGAAAAATATATCAATAAAAATACAAAAATAATTTGGGTAGAAACACCTACAAATCCAATGCTAAATATTATTGACATTGAGAAAGTATCCCAAATTTTAAAGAATAAAGATGTATTATTAGTTGTTGACAATACTTTTGCGACACCCTATTTACAAACACCTTTAGATCTTGGTGCAGATATTGTAATGCATTCAGCTACAAAATATTTGGGTGGTCATTCAGATCTCGTTGCAGGAGCATTAATAGTAAAAGATAAATTTTTAGCCGACGAATTATACTTTATTCAGAATTCTACCGGTGCTATTTGCGGACCGATGGATAGTTTTTTAGTTTTACGTGGAATCAAAACCTTGCATATACGAATGCAACGACATTGTGAAAATGGGAAAGCAATAGCTGAATATTTAAAGAAACATTCAAAAGTGGATAAAGTGTTTTGGCCCGGTTTCAAAGATCATCCAAGTCATGAGATAGCGAAGAAACAAATGAAAGATTTTGGCGGAATGCTTTCCTTTACAACAAAAGGGAATAAATATAAAGATGCCGTAAAAATATTAGAAAATCTAAAGATTTTTACATTGGCTGAATCATTAGGTGGAGTAGAATCTTTATGTGGTCATCCTGCAAGTATGAGCCATGGCTCCATCCCAAAAAAAGAAAGAGAAAAAGTAGGAATAATAGATTCTCTTATGCGTTTAAGTGTAGGTATTGAAAGTAATAAGGATTTAATAAAGGATCTAGAAAGTGCTTTGAAATTAATTTAGTATTTACCAAAAACATAAACAATACCCATGTTGACAATCACCATTGTATCGTTATAATCACTTGCAGAGTCAGGTGATGTATCATCTAAACCATCCACTTTGTCAGAAAAGAAATGCTGCCATCTACCTTCTAATACTAAATCTACGTCGGATATACTATATCTAATTCCAGCTCCTACGGAGGCTGCAAAAGTAGCATCCTTTTCTAAATAGATTGCTCCTTCTTGCCATTTTGGTATCAATTCCTCATAAGGTTCTTCTTGCCCTTCTAAAGAAACTCCATCAAATAAAATGTCAGGATCATAAAAACTATAATGAATACCCACATTGATAAAAGGATTTAATTTATTATCATTACGATAATAAGATGAATAATCCTCCATATCAAAAAAGTAAAATTCAAGATTGGTACCAATATTATACATTGTAATAGTACCTGTCATTAGTCTCATCCTTTCATCATTGTAATCTACTTCATGCTGAATACTTTTATTATTCATATAATTGAATTCCGTTTTCAACTTAAAATGGGTGGAAAAAAAACTGGAACCAGACCTCCAACTATACTGAGATCCAAAAAATTTCAAATAATGAGTAATACCAAATGTCATTGTTGCTGCATTTGCACTAGGAAAATCATTTCGTTGCCCGAAATCAGTTTGATAAGATGCCATACCAAATGTAACCCCTGCTTCATGACTATATCTAGATTGAGAATAGGTCACTGTTGAGTACAATAAAGAAATAAATACAATTGTTAACGGTAAAAGTTTCTTCATAATGATTTGATTAATTTTTAAATACAATTATTTACAAATATAAAAAAGATATGTTTAAATGACCTAATTTAAATAAAAAACTTAAAAAAATGCAGTTTATTGTGAATCCAATTCTTTTAG
>JAOZTG010000137.1:6754-8597 GCA_029939235.1 Flavobacteriaceae bacterium | reverse complement strand
ATTTGTGGAAAAATAATTGTTGCTACTAAAAAAAGTGATATGCAGGTTTTAGAAAATATATACCAGAATGGTATAAAAAACGGAACGGAAGGTATTACTTTTTTATCCTCAAAAGAGATAGAAGAAAAAGAACCTTTTGTAAAAGGTGAAAAAGCAATTTGGGTACCTACTGCTGGAATCATAGATTATGTTGCAGTTTCAATGAAATTTATTGAGTTAATTGAACAAAACAGTAAAAAAAGTAAATTATTTTTAAATAATGAGGTACTTGGAATTTCCAGTATGAAGAATATAGTTTTGATCAAAACCAGCAAGCATGAATTTGCAGCTGAAAAGGTAATTATTTGTGCAGGTCTGCAATCTGACCGATTAGCAAAAACCGATAACCTTTTGTTGAAAATGCAAATTGTTGGTTTTAGAGGTGATTATTATAAATTTAAAGAAGAGGCCAAGCATAAGATCAATAATTTGGTATATCCGGTTCCTGATCCAAAATATCCGTTTTTGGGAGTTCATTTTACTCCCATGGTCAATGGAGATGTTGAATGTGGTCCCAATGCTGTGTTCTCATTTAAAAGAGAAGGGTACAATAAAACCGATTTTAGTTTAAAAGATACTTTGCAGGCGCTTTCGTTTATTGGTACATGGAAATTATTTGCCAGGAACTGGCTAATAGGAATGGAAGAATATAAAAGAGCTTTTTCCAAAAGATTATTTGTAAAAGAATTGCAAAAATTAATGCCTTCTATATCTGATGATGAGGTTGTATTTTCAAGATCAGGAGTAAGAGCCCAGGCAGTTGATCAAAACGGAGATATGGTCGACGACTTCAAGATCATTAAAAACGGCAATATTACCCATGTTATCAATGCACCGTCACCTGCAGCAACAGCCTGTATGGCCATAGCAGATGAGATAATTTCTAAAGCATTTGAAATTAAACTGTCCAAGGATGTAAATCTGGATCAGGGGGACTGCTGTTACTATGGTCCGGAATAAAAAAATCCCTCAAAAGTAATTTTGAGGGATTTATATTGATGTTTTTTTAAGCTTCCTTTTGAATATGAACATCCATTTGAGGGAAAGGAATCTGAACACCTGATTTACCAAAGGTTTCATAAACTTTTTCATTCATATCAAAAAATACTCCCCAATAATCGCCTGATTCAACCCATAATCTGAAAGTTAAATTTACAGAGCTATCTGCTAATTCGGTTACTCCAATAAAAGGTGCTTGATCTGTCAGAACTCTTTTGTCTGTTTTGGCCAGTTCCATCAAAACTTTTCTAGCATTTTCAACATTTTCACCATAGGCAATTCCAACAGAAATATCTACTCTTCTGGTAGGTTCCGTTGAATAATTGACCATAGCATTGGTTGATAAGGTACCATTAGGAAGAATAATGGTTTTGTTATCAAGATCTGTAAGTATAGTATTGAATATTTGAATTTCTTTAACGGTTCCTTTATGTCCTTGCGCATCAAGTAAATCACCGACTTTAAATGGTTTGAATAATAAGATCATAACACCGCCTGCAAAATTTTGTAAAGTTCCGGATAGTGCCATACCTATTGCTAAACCGGCAGCTGCTAAAATTGCTACAAAAGAGGTCATGGCCACTCCTAACATAGTCAATACACTAATTATAAGTAAAACATTTAAAAGTATACTTGTGATACTTTTAAGAAATGGTTTAAGAGATTCATCTGTACCACTTTTATCCATCATTTTACCAAAAAGGTTGATCATTTTTTTAATAATCATCTTACCAATGATCCAGACAATAATTGCTCCAATCAATTTTGGACCATATTCCATTACAGTTTGGGTAAAATATGTAAA
>JAOZTG010000137.1:0-6654 GCA_029939235.1 Flavobacteriaceae bacterium | reverse complement strand
CTTGTTCTGCTATAACTTGATCTTGACGGTGACTGTCTTGAGTATGATGAAGGTCTTGACGTTGAAGGTCTTGTACTCGGTTTAGTACTTGGTCTTGTTGATGGTCGGGTAGAAGGCTTCGTGCTTGGTCTTGTGCTTGGTTTAGTACTTGGTTTTGTTGATGGACGTGTTGAAGGCTTCGTACTCGGTCTTGTACTGGGTTTGGTTGCCGGTTTCCCGGTTGATTTATATCCTCTATCTGTATTTACACCTTTGTCTCTGGTTGTAGGTTTATCCCTTGTCGTTCCTTTCCTGTTATTTGCTAACTGATCTCTATTGGTTACACCTGGATTTCTTTTGTTAAAGCTTTTGTCAGGGTTATTTTTAAAATAGGCATTATTTCTTGTGCTATTATTTACCCTCACATTGTTATTTATTCTAACATTGGTTCTGTTATATGAATTATGAACATTTATGTGTACATTAACATTGCTTCTGTACCTGTTATAAGGGTAAGGGCGCCAAGGTCTGAAATAAGGCGGGTGGTATCCCCAATGCCATGGTGAATACCAGGGGCGATAAGCAGCCATCCAAAAGAAAGTGAAAAACACCGGAACTACAGGATAATGAGGTGTTATACAATAATTTGGTCCATACATATCAACATTTCCAACTACCTGAACAGTAGTAGTTTTTTCGGATTCTTTTTTAACATCAATGGTTGCTACTTCCTGATATTGATCTTTTCCAATAATGGATTGAATCGAAATTGTATGCATATTATCATTGTCATTACTCAATTCCATCACTCTCAAATAATCAACTTCTCCATCACCATTTAGATCTAAATTAGATATTTGGGTTTGCGGATCATTTAATCTCTTTTCAAAATCTTCCAGATCTTTAGATTCTCCAAAAATAGAAGCAACTGCTTCCAGATCTAAATTGTCACTAATATCTTCACTATTTGCTTGTATAGTAGTTGTATCCTGTGCATAAACAGAGTTTAGGCCAATAATAGAAAAAAACAAAATGCTAAAAAATATTTTTATTTTGAAGTGATTATTTTTATATTTCATAATTGAATATTTAATTTAATGATTTGACTCATGAAACAAAAGTACTAAAATGATAGCGAATTATGTATTTTATAATACTAAAACATCTTTTTTGAGAGTGTCAATTAAATAAAGCAAACTAATTTGTTTAAAACTTAAAGAAAAATTTAAATTTGTAAAGAACAATAATAATACTCAAATTTAATTGAATTTAAAAAAGTACACTTCCGAGTTTAAGTATAATCTAGAATTGGCAATTCCGGTTATAATCGGCCACTTAGGTCATGTATTGGTTGGCTTGGCCGATAATATTATGGTGGGCAGGTTAGGAGCAGCACCTCTTGCCGCAGTTTCACTCGGTAATAGTTTTGTGTTTATTGCTTTTTCATTAGGTATTGGTTTTTCATTAGCTATTACACCCCTGATTGCAGAAGCGGATGGTGAGGGAGATATAAATAAGGGCAGAGATTTATTTCAACACGGACTTATTTTATGTACTGTTTTGGGAATAAGTATGTTTTTAATGTTATTAATGGCAACTCCATTGATGCAATATATGGATCAACCGCCCGAAGTGGTTGAGCTGGCAATACCTTATTTAAGAATAGTTGCTTTTTCAATGATTCCATTGATGATCTTTCAGGCTTTCAAACAATTTACAGATGGTTTATCACAAACAAAATATGGTATGCATGCTACTTTAATTGCCAATGTGGTCAATGTGGTTTTAAATTTTGTTTTGATCTATGGTTTTTGGATCTTTCCAAGATTAGAATTGGTTGGAGCAGCTTATGGCACCTTGTTTTCAAGATTTGCAATGATGTTCTTTATCATTTTTATCATGAATTCGAAAGAGAAGTTTAAGCCCTATTTTAAAAGATTAAGAATTGCTGAAATAAGTAAAAGCGTCTTGTCTAAAATTATAAACCTTGGTTTTCCTACTGCAATGCAAATGCTTTTTGAAGTTGGGATATTTACTGCAGTCGTCTGGATGGCAGGTACATTAGGAACCGTTGATCAGGCAGCAAATCAAATAGCTTTGAATTTAGCATCCATGACATTTATGATAGCAGTAGGGATGGGGGTAGCAGCAACCATAAGAGTTGGAAATCAAAAAGGTTTGCGTAAATATCACGATCTAAGACGAATTAGTTTTTCGATATTTTTACAGGTGTTTATGATTGAATTTATTTTTGCTATCGCATTTTTTGTATTAAAGGATATTTTACCACTCGCCTATATTGATAACGAATTAGTAGTAAAAACCGCAGCTTCATTACTTTTGATTGCAGGATTATTTCAATTATCTGACGGATTTCAGGTGGTTGTTCTGGGCGCATTAAGAGGATTACAGGATGTCAAAATGCCAACATACATTACTTTTTTTGCTTACTGGATCGTTGGTCTCCCTATTAGCTATTTGTTAGGTAAAACTTATGGCTGGGGTTCACAAGGTTTATGGGTTGGTTTACTTGCAGGGTTAACAACATCAGCATTTCTATTGTTTTGGAGATTTAATTATTTGTCTAATAAATTAATTGAGAAAGAGTAACATGGGCATAGTCTTACAACAATCATTTAAAAACACTTTGATCATATTTTTGGGATTTGCCATCGGTGGGTTAAATGTATTGTTTTTGTACATTTATTTTTTGGAAACAGAATACTATGGATTGGTTACTTTTTTACTTTCCACATCTAATATTCTAATGCCTTTGCTGATTTTTGGAATGCAGCATACCATCATTAAATTTTTCACCTCTTATAAAAAGAAAGTAGATAGAGATAATTTTTTAATTACCGCGATTGTCCTGCCATTAGCGATCATTGTTCCTCTTTCAATTGTAGGAGCAATTTTTTATGAGTACATTTCTGAATTCTTATCCAGGGAAAATATTATTATTAAAAAATACACCTATCTTATTTTTATTGTTTCTGTTTTTATGGGATATTTTGAAGTTTTTTATTCCTGGAGCAAAGTGCAAATGAAGTCTGTTTTTGGTAATTTTATCAGAGAAATATTTGCCAGAATAAGTGTAACAGGTTTACTTTTTGCAGTACATTTTGGATGGATCGATAGTGAGCAGTTCATTTATGCATTGGTCGTTGTGTACGGGTTGAGAGCTTTGATCATTAAGATCTATGCTTTTAAATTGTATTTTCCTAAGATCAGTTCGTTCGAATTTCCAAAAAACATGAAGGAAATTTTGAACTTTTCCGTTTATATCATTTTGGCAGGGTCAGCAGGAACGATTTTATTAGAAATCGATAAGTTTATGATCCCTCAAATGAAGGAAATTGTTCAGGTGGCATATTATGCTGTGGGTGTTTATATTGCTTCTGTAATTGCCATCCCTTCAAGGGCAATGCAACAAATTATCAATCCTATTACGGCTAAAGAATTGAATAGAAATAATTTGGTTGAAGTTGAAAATTTATATAAGAAAAGCTCACTTAACTTACTGATAATTGGTGGGTTATTATTTTTATTGATCAATAGTAATATTAATGAAATATATCATATCATCAATAGACCAGAGTATTCAGTTGGGGTTTATATTGTCTTGATGATCTCTTTTTCTGAACTTTTTAAATTATCATTGGGGAATAATGGGGCTATTTTGACCAATTCAAAATACTATAAAATGTTCTTCTATTTTTCTATTGCAATGGCAGTGAGTGTTATTTTTTTAAATAGAATATTTATTGAGAAATTTGGTATTGACGGTGCCGCATTAGCAACTGTTTTGGTAGTGGTGATTTTTGGGTTTATAAAAATATTTTACGTAAACAATAAGCTAAAAATGAATCCTTATTCTAAGAACACAGGTAAAATTATTCTGCTGATAGCAGTATTGTTTTTTATTTTTTATTTTATTGAGTTTCCTGTACATCCTTTGTTAGGTATTGTTTTTAAAAGCCTTTTGATTCTTTTGATCTATACGTTTTTGATCATAAAACTGCAATTATCTGATGACATTACAGAGCTATTCAAAAAATACACAACAAGGTAAGTTGGATCTGATTCCTCTTTATGCAGAAATTTAAATTACTTACATTTGCCTCAATAGTTTATTATGCAATATATCTCCCACTTTTTATTAGGTTTTGTCATGGCTTTTATTAGTTTAATTCTTCCGGGGATGCTTAACATGACAGCTGTTCGGACAAAGATTGAAAGAGATCAAAGATCTGCTTTGCTTTTCGCCTTGGGTGCTGCTATCGTGGTGATACCACAGGTTTATATTGCCTTGGCATTTGCAAATTATTTTGTCAAAAATCCTGAAGTAATTGAGAATCTGACTCTGGCCGGAATTGTGGTTTTGTTTATTTTATCAGTAGTTTTCTTTTTTCAGGCCAGAAAGAAATTTAAGGGGGAAGGCAAAAAAGAGAAAGGAAATTTTTTATTGATGGGAATGCTAATGTCTTCTGTGAATATGCTGGTAATACCGTATTATCTGGTATTGAGTTCTGTATTAGAAGCCAAAGGATTGTTGGCTATGAAACAACCTTTTATAAGTATTTTTGTTGCAGGAGTTTTTCTTGGAGCCTTGGCTTTATTTACTGTTTATGTATTATTTGCATCCGTTATTGAAAAGAAAGCACAGTTTATAGCAAAAAATATCAATTATATTTTAAGTCTGCTTTTCCTTATTTTAGGAATTCTGACCTTAATTAAATATTTGAAGTAATTATTTTATTAAATTCGCGACTATAAAGATAAAAATTAATGATCCAGGCAATTATTGTAAATCTTCAACGAGGTGTTAATTTGTTAAATTCAATTAATGATGCACAGTATAGTGACAGTTCAATTGCTCCCTATTATTCAAGTATTGGAATTCACATGAGACATATTTTAGATGTGTTTGATTGTATTTTTGAGGGTTTAGAGACAAAGAAAGTTGATCTGTCTGCAAGAAAACGAAATGAACTGGCTGAAAATAAAGTTGATTTCGGACTTCAGTATTTTGAAGAGGTTATTGCTAAACTGGAATTTTTAAGATCAGTTGATCTGGATGTGAAAGTTGAAGTAAAAGATGATCTGGGATTAGGAATTGTCACTGCAAATTATACTTTGGCATCGGCCTTCATTCAGGCACATAGCCATGCCATTCATCATTTTGCAAGTATAGGATATGTAATTTCACAGTTAGGTATTCAGTTGCCTGATTCTGATTTTGGTTATAATCCTACAACTCCAAGAGATAAGATCGAAAGTTAAAAATCCAATTTATTTAATGCTTTTAGTTTTTTAGAATGTGTTCTTAACCAAAGCATGTTTTTTAAATATGGAATAATTTTTGGATATTCTATACCATTTACCTCATGATTCTTTACGGCAATGTCATTCATAATGTCCCAATGATCATTAATTGTTTTCATACAATTTATAAAAGAAGAATTTTCACAACTTGCATCATAAATATGTGTTGGTTCAGAGATAATACCATTCACTTCTAAAATTTTAAAATCTTTTCCTTTTAAAAAGCTGTCATAATCCTTGTATTTAATATCTAATCTGCCATAATACCATCCATCGATCTTATTACTTAAATTATCCATAAAATTTTCCAAATCGCTATTTATAAGGTGATTTCCATTGATAAATTGCGTTCCTTTGGAGTGATTTCCAATCTCAGTAAGTACGATCTTTTCTCCTTTTTTATATATTTTATCCATATTTGATTTATGAATATTTTTAAAAAGGTTAAAATATAAAAAAGCTCTTTCATCACTTTTAATAAGCTCTGCTAAAGAACTTTTTCCATCACCGTAAACAGTTATAAATTTTTTAATAGTGACTGAAGTGATCTTTCCTTTATCTTCTCCCGGAATTCTATGGTAAAAAATACCAAGTTCATTATGATATGGAATAAATTCCTGTAAAATAATATCGGTATCTACCTGATTCAAATAATGAATAAGTGTTTTCTGATCATGGATCTTTTTTACCAGATATCCCCGAAAACCAATATCGGGTTTGGCAATAATAGGGTAGTCAAAAGGAAGTTTTTTAATTTGATCGGTAGTATCATTTTTATTTCTGTCTTTAGAGATCAATATGCCTTTTGGTTTGTATTCTTCAGGAACCAAAGACAGGGTTTTAAATTTAGATTCAGTTCCGTTACCGGAATACAGAATAGTTGGATTAGTTGTCAAATAATGGAAAATATGTTTAGCTTTTAAGGCTCTAAAAACAAAAAAAGGAGCTAGAGGAATATAAAACAAGAGAGTTGGCCAGTGCTCCCATTGTGTTAATTTAATATAGAAGGATTTGTTTCTCACTTTTGATATTTTTATCTTAGACGAAAAATATTTGAAAACTTATCGCTTAAAAAGTGAATTTAATATTTTTCGAAAAGCCTGCACGACTAATATAATTGTAAAAACAGCTAAAATACATCCTAAAATGATTATGATATAATTATCACTTTTCTTTATTGCCTTAAATCCTATTGTAATTAAAACAGGTGAAATAAATAATAAGGGTAAAGAAATAGCTAAATATTTGAATCCGGTTTTTAATAATGCTCCGGAATCTACCTTTTTATTTATTTCATTTTTTTTCTCAGAACTCATGTGTTTTTTAATAATCTTAGTAATGAACTCATCT
>JAOZTG010000300.1 GCA_029939235.1 Flavobacteriaceae bacterium | reverse complement strand
AATATTGAAACTTATATCAATATTGATAATGATAAATTCTTAGCGCAAATTCAAGTTGTTTTCTAATTATTTATTTGTTTACTTGAATGTAATCGAAACCGGTTTTGATGGAAAAGCTCTCTTACTTTGTAAGGGAGTTTTTTTTAACCTATTTTTAGACTACATTTGTATATAATTTATACCCATTCCAGATAGTGAATACACAAGAAAAGATCATTAGAGAAAAATTAGCAGATTATTTTTCAACCATATTTGAAAAAAAATTAATTGATGAAATAGTCGAAGTTGGTTTTTTGGACAAGTATAAGGCAGGAGAAACTTTAGTAGATATTGGTGAGGACATGACACATATCCCTTTGATATTAAGTGGCGCGGTTAAAATTATTCGCCAGGAGAAAGAAGGTGATGAACTGGTCCTTTATTTTTTAGAAAAGGGGGACACTTGTGCTGTTTCATTTATCAATTGTATCAATCGTAAAAAAAGTATCTTTAAAGGGGTAATCGAAAATGATATAGAAGCAATTTTTGTACCGGTAGATCAAATTGATGACTGGCTGGCTAAATACAAGTCATGGAGACATTTTATTATTGACAGTTACCATTTCAGATTGATCGAGATGGTAGAATCTATTGACGGTCTGGCATTTATGAAAATGAACCAACGTTTATTCAAATACCTTTCCGATAAGGCAAAGATCAATCATAACGTTGATCTGGAAATTACACATCAACAAATTGCAAATGACCTGAATACCTCGAGGGTTGTGATCACCAGATTATTAAAACAATTGCATAATGAAGGGAAAGTTTATTCCTCAAGAAATAAGGTAAAGGTTTTAGATATTTAAACGATCTATTTACAGCTCAGGATAATTCGTAATCTTTCGGATTTTTTTGTACAAAGGCTCCAGGTTTTTATACATTTTTAAATAAACTTCGTTAAATAAGGCTTTATAAATTGCTGTATTTTCTTTATTTGGTTTAAATTCATTGGAATATTTTACCATATTTTTTACAGCATCATCTAAGGTGGAGAATTCATGAATTCCATAAGCAGTGATAATTGCGGCACCCAAACCTGAAGTTTCATAAGTTTTACCTCTTACGAGGGGTATATTAAATACATCGGCTGCAATCTGGCAGATCTCATCACTTTGCGATGCGCCTCCTGAAACTGCAATTTTTTCAAATTTAAAACCTCCCCGTTTTTCCAATTTATTCATTCCATCTAACAAGGCAAATACAAGTCCTTCAATTACAGCCCTGTAAATATGTTCTTTTTTATGTATATCCCCAAAACCGATCATCGCTCCTTTAGCGTTGTTCTTTCCCAAACCTGGTGACCAATATGGCTGAATGATCAACCCCATAGCACCCGCAGGTGTTTTATGTAAAAGTTTATTAAGCAACTCTTCCACAGGAATATTCTTGTCTTTTGCATCCTGGACTTCTTTGAAAGCAAATTCTTTTTTAAACCAGTTGATCATCCAGAATCCACGATAAATTTCAATCTCCGGATTCCATCTTTTCGGCATTACAGAAGGATATGCAGGAAAAAAACGAATAGGTTCCAGATATTTTTCAACAGTAGTTTGCACCGTTGCTGTTGTACCAAAACTTAAACTTGCCATTTTATTATCGGTAACTCCCATTCCCAAAGTTTCACAACCTTTATCTGATCCACAAGCAATAACAGGTATTCCTGCAGGAATACCTGTTAATCCTGAAGCTTCTTCTGTAATTACCCCTAATTTTTCTCCCGGTTTGATCAAATCAGGTAATTTTTCTCTTTCGACAGGATATAGTTTTGAGCTAACTTCAAATGTTTCCATTGGGTTTGCCCATTGCTGCTTTTTATAATCAAATGGTATATATCCAATTTGAGAAGCAATAGAATCCTTAAAATTTCCGGTTAATCTATGATTTAAAAATCCTGACACCTGTAAATATTTAAAGGTATTCTTCCAAATATCCGGTTCATTTTGCCTTATCCAGTTACAAGCTCCCTTGCGTTCCATTTTATGCAGGGTTTCGCTCATTCCAATTATATTAAAAACAGATCTTACAAAAAAATTGGGTTTGTAAACATTTTCTGCTATCCGTTGATCCAACCATGTCAATGATGGTCTTAATACTTTTCCTGTCTTATCAACATTTACCAGCGTATTTCTAATAGTGCTAACACCTATACCTTTGATTTTTTTAAAATTTTTAGGATTTCTCTTTTTTAAATCAATGGTAGCTTCACATAAACTCTCCCAATACAATTCAGCATCTTGCTCAGCCCAACCAGGTTTTTTACTGAAATATGGTTCATAAAAAACCTGAACCTTATCCACTTCCTCTCCTTTAAGAGAAAACAAAATGGCTCTTGTACTTTGGGTGCCGCAATCAATGGAAAGAATCATTTGTTTATTTTTTCAGTTATTAAGAAAGTAAGAAATATTTCAACGGATATAATCAAAACCTATCTAATTCAGCATCTCTATAAAATAGTTCTCTGATATTATTGGAATACCTAATTTTTCAGCTTTTTCTTTTTTGCTTGGTCCCATATTATCTCCTGCAATAATATAACTGGTTTTT
>JAOZTG010000136.1:4635-8633 GCA_029939235.1 Flavobacteriaceae bacterium | reverse complement strand
GAAATAAAAAATACTGTGATACATACGTATACAAATGTAATATAGTTGTAATACGTTTGTAGTACAATCACAAAAATCCGGTTTCATTGCCAATTGATGGATGTGCAATCGGCTATATGATATATTTCTAAATCCTTATAATTCTGTTATTTAAGTATTATTAGTCAATTATTAACCGGTTGCCAAAATAAGCAACCGGTTAAATAAATAATACTATAACTATTTGTTAAAAATTAAACAAGTTATTTTGTTGTAATCAATAATTCAGCTATTCTAATGGTTTTTCAAACGGTGTTAGGGCAGTGCTAGGACGGTGTAGCAGCGGTGTTAATTCACAACTTTGACGGTGTTACGATTATGTCACAACTGTGTTGTTACGGTGTTAGAACCGTCATTTAAAAACAAGAAACCTATATAAACACTGAGATGTTGATGTCTGATAGTATTATTTCACCAATTGCAACCAGTAAGAATATATTGTAATACGTCTTTAATAGGAATATTGGAATGTTACTTTCTATAGTTTAATAATCAATTCTTAACTAAATTGAAATAGAAAATAAATCTTTTGAGTTAGTCCTTTAAACTCCACAATAAAATTATCAGTTGCTAATAATCGCTACAAATTTTAAAACACTAATAACTAATTTTAATTCAGTTAATAATTTTCGGTAGGGTTTTGGAAAGGTGTGTATTCATCCTCATCCTAAATTCTGTAAAAGGAAGGAGATTTATTGGTATTATGATGGAGCAATGTTATCAACTATATTCAATTGAATATTAAAAAGTTAAGATTATCAAATAATTATATATCTTTAGTTTTCAAAATACTACCACATTTTTAAAATATATTACTATTCATAACTGTATTTGTTTTTAAGTATCTCTTGTTTTAAATAACATCAAAGTAACTTCAAATTAATAACATCCATTAATTCTTTTTTTCGACTTTTACTTATAGGTAACTGATATTGACCTAAACTAATGATATTATTTTGAATAAAATTGATCTTTTCAATATTGATAATATAAGATCTGTGAATTTGAATAAATTTATCATCTGGTAATAATTCAATAATTTTTGATAAGGCTAACAAAGCCACTACCTTTTTGTCATCCAAATAAAAACGAATATAATCACCCATACTCTCCACATAAATGATTTCATTTATCAGTATCTTTTGGATCTTATAGCCTGATTTTACAAAAAAGTAGTTATCCATAATTTAGCTTATAGATTATATTAGACACTTCAAACGATAATTCGTTTAATTCGTCAAATAGATTTTTCTAAGTAAATTTAGTGAATTACTTTTATATCATAATTATAAGTATTTTGATTATGAAATTAAAGAAAAACATCGCAATTAGTGAAAGTGGTTTTATATTTAATCCTGAAATAGGCACTTCCTTCACAACAAATTCACTTGGTGTTGCCATATTAAAACAGCTAAAAGAAAAAACTTCCCTAGATCAAATTAAAGATTCAATAGTTAAAAACTACGATATTGATGCCATTACCTGTGAAAAGGATCTTGATGATTTTTTAAGAATTGTGAATCAATACAATCTTTTGGAAGAACAAACATGAAAAATAAAAAAACTATAACTGTAGCTGTTACAGGTCTTAATGCCATTGATAGTCCCGGACCTGGTATTGCTGTTATCAGAGGTCTAAAGGAAAGTAATTTCTTTAATGTTAGAATCATTGGTTTGGCCTATGAAATTTTAGAACCCGGAATTTATATGGATGAACTGGTTGATAAAGTTTATCAGATCCCAGTGCCTTCCAGTGGTTTTGATGTGATGTTAGAGCGATTGAAATACATTCAGGAAAAGGAAAACATAGATGTCTTAATTCCGAATTTTGATGCAGAATTAATGACCTTTATCAAATTAAAGCCAATTCTAAATAAAATGGGAATTAAAATGCTAATTCCAACAAAAGAACAATTTGAAGAAAGATTAAAAGGTGAATTAAATGAATTTGGTGAAAATTTAGGTATAAAAGTTCCGAAAAGCGAAACTGTATTTACCATAAATGAATTAGAAGAAACTTTAGATGATTTTGATTATCCTGTTGTTATCAAAGGTAAATTTTATGATGCCTATATAGCAACAAATACAGAACAAGCTAAAAACTTTTTTTACAAAATATCAGCCAAATGGGGTGCACCCATTATTATACAGGAATTTATCAATGGTAACGAATTTAACATTACTGCTTTAGGTGATGGCAAAGGGAATTTGCTGGGAGCTGTACCTATGCGAAAAACATTTTTAACAGACAAAGGAAAAGCATGGGCAGGAATTTCAATTGATGATCCTAAATTAATAAAAATGGCAAATAATGTAATCTCCAAAACCAAATGGGCAGGAGGTATGGAAATAGAACTGATAAAAGAAGAAAAAACAAATGAATTATATCTTTTAGAAATTAATCCAAGATTCCCTGCATGGATCTATCTGGCAAATGGCTGTGGCCAAAACCATCCTGAAATGCTGGTAAAATTTTTAATGGGTGAAAAAGTTGATCCAATAGAAGAATACGCCATAGGTAAAATGTTTATCCGCTATTCCTATGACATGATATGTGATTTGGATAAATATGAAAAAATGTCAATTCATGGCGAAGTTTAAATCAAAAGTTTAAAAAAAATGAGCAAGTTAAAATATGAAAGTCCTGTAATCAAACAAATCAATGCGGGTATTACCAGTAAGTTTGGCGAATTAAATTCGTTAAAACCTGTTACTCATATTGCAAATGTTTCTGTAAAGAGTTTGATAGAGCAATATGGTTCACCACTATTTGTGATCAATGAACAAACGATAAGAAATACATATCAGGATGCATATCATGCATTTTCTACAAGATATCCAAATGTACAATTTGCCTGGTCGTATAAAACCAATTATATTGAAGCTGTTTGTAAAGTTTTTCATCAGGAAGGATCCTGGGCAGAAGTTGTTTCAGGTTTTGAATATCAAAAAGCCTTAGACAATGGTGTTCCTGGTGATAAGATCATTTTTAATGGTCCGGATAAATCTGATGAGGATCTGACCATAGCTGTTAAAAATAATTCCCCAATTCATATTGATCATTTTGATGAATTATACAGTTTAATAACGATCACTGAACAATTGAATAAAAGAGCCAAAGTTGCCATCAGGGTTAATATGGATACGGGTATCAAACCTCTTTGGGACAGGTTTGGTTTTAATTATGAAAATGGACAGGCATGGGAAGCTATCAATAAGATTATTTACTCAAAAAACCTAGACCTGATAGGACTTCATACACATATTGGTACATTTATTTTAGATCCAAATGCTTATCGTGTAGCAGCTTCAAAACTTGCTGACCTGGCCATAAATGTGAAGAACAAATTTAAACATGATATCCAATACATTGACATGGGCGGTGGATTTGCTTCAAAAAACACACTAAAAGGTTCTTACTTAAGCGGAACCGATCTGGCTCCTTCTTTTAGTGATTATGCTGATAATATTACACAGGCTTTATTAAACGCAGGTTTCAGTACGGAAGATTTGCCTTTATTGATTTTGGAAACAGGAAGAGCTTTAATTGATGATGCAGGAACTTTATTAGGAACAGTTTTGGCAAATAAACGATCTGCAGATGGCAGAAGATCAATCATTATGGATTTTGGTGTAAATACTTTATTTACCGCATTTTGGTACAACCATATTATTTCACCTGCTCAGGAATGTAGTTTATATACGGAAGATACCGTAATGTACGGCCCTTTATGTATGAATATTGACGTTATCAGAGAAAGTATCAACTTACCACCTTTGAATAAGGGAGACAATGTAGTTGTACACAGAATAGGTGCTTATAATATGACACAATGGATGCAATTTATCACACTAAGACCAAAAGTTGTTATGATTGATACAAATGGGAAAACACATATCATCAGAGAAAGTGAAAGTAAGGAATATGTTTCTGAACTTGAAATAACTCCTGACTATTT
>JAOZTG010000136.1:0-4535 GCA_029939235.1 Flavobacteriaceae bacterium | reverse complement strand
TTAAAAAAAATTGATGGAATTTAAAAATGAAACCTGGAAATTTCTAAGAGATAGCTCTTTAAATAGTTATTCTCAAATATTTTTTTCAAAAAATAAGACATTCTCCATATTTATTTTATTAGCAACTTTTTTAATTCCCGGAATAGGGATCTGGGGCTTATTAGGTGTAATTTTCACCAATTTTTTAGCATTAAAACTGGGCTTTCACAAACAAACTATATCAGATGGTTTATTTGGTATCAATTCACTATTGGTAATTTTAGGTTTATCGGTTTTCTTTAAAGTAAATCTGCCTTTTATATTTGTGTTTTTTGCAATCAATATTTTTACTTTAATACTTTCCGTTGGCTTTGCAAATCTTCTGGCAAGATTTAATCTCCCGTTTTTAGCTTTTCCTTTTATCATTGCCATCTGGTTTACTTTTTATGTAATGAATAGCTATACCAATTTAGAAGTAGACGAGGGAACTACTTTCTTTTTAAATGATCTGTATAAAATTGGAGGTTTTTCACTCATAGAGTTTTATGATAGATTCGAAAACTTACCTGTTCCAAATATAATCATAGGTTATTTTAAATCACTGGCAGCTATTGTATTTCAATCTAATCGAATAGCCGGATTATTTATTGCTATTGGTCTATTGATTGCTTCCAGAATATCTTTTTCACTGTCCATTATCGGTTATTTAATTGGTTATTTATATTTTGTAATAGTTGGTGAGAACATTCAAAATCTGCAATACGGTTATATCGGATTTAATTTCATTTTATTTGCTATCGCAGTGGGTGCATTTTACTTTGTTCCGAAACGAAATATTCAATTTGCAGTGATCGTTTTAACACCTGTTTTAGGTTTACTCATAACCGGATTAAGCGGGTTTTTATCCGTATTTGGTTTACCGGTTTTTGCACTACCCTTTATGCTAATGACCGTTTTGGTGGTATATGTATTGAATTTCACCTATAAACAAGATGTATTTCCAAAGGTTATTTATCAAACCTATTCACCCGAAGAGAATTTATACAATTACAATAACTATTTTGAAAGATTTGGTAGCAATATCCAATATTTAAAGATTGGCTTACCATTTTTTGGTAAGTGGAAGATCTGGCAGGGTCAAAATGGAAAACACACACATAAAGGTGATTGGGAAAATGCCTGGGATTTTGTGATCGTTGATAAAGATCAAAACACATTTAAGGATGAAGGACATTATTTAAAAGATTATTACAGTTACAATGCTCCTGTTACAGCTCCTGCTGATGGAAAAGTTGTAAATATCATTGACGGAGTTGAAGATAATATTCCGGGTGAAATAAACATGGATCAAAATTGGGGAAATACAATTGTTTTGCAGCATACAGATTTTTTATACTCTCAATTAAGTCATTTAAAACAAGATACTTTTAAAGTTAAAATTGGTGATCAGGTAACTCAGGGAGAGCAGATTGCGAGTTTGGGTAATTCCGGAAGGTCACCACAACCTCATTTGCATTTTCAGTTACAAGCCACACCTTATGTTGGTTCAAAAACACTAAAATACCCTTTGAGCTATTATATCAATTATAAATCAGACAAAGAAGAATTTGAAACTTTTAATTATCCGAATGAAGATCAAATGATCAGTGATATAAAAATAAATAAAGTCTTGAACAAAGCTTTCAAATTAATTCCGGGAATGGTTTTCAAGGTAACTTCTACAAATGAGAAATTAAAAAATTCTGAATGGGAAATTCATACAGATGCCTTTAATCAAACTTATATTTATTGTACTGTTTCTAAAGCTTTTGCTTATTTTGTTAATGATGGTACAATCTTATATTTTACATCCTTTGAAGGTGAAAAGGATTCATTGCTCTACTATTTTTATCTGAGTGCATTTAAAATATTTATTGGTGATTATGGATCTGTTACAATTCATGACACTTATCCAATCCACATTTTATTTAGTGGAATGAATAAATATTTACAAGATTTTATTGCACCATATTATCAATATTGTAAAGCAAATTACCAGTCTAAATTGGAGGAGATCAATAAAGATGAAAACACATTTAAAATAAATGCTGCTTTAACTAAAAAAGTTGCCAAGAAACTTATAGAAACTATAGATTTTCAAATTATTGGAGATCATAAAAGTATCCAAAAGATAGTGGTAAATTCTGATAGATCATCATTTGAAATAAATATCAACTTAGAAAAGAATTTTTGATGAAGAAATATCTTTCCATAATAATGTTTAGTCTGAGTGCTATTGTTTTTTCTCAAAAAACGGATAGTTATACGGCACAAACATTAGTACTTTTTAATGGAGCAGATTGGGAAACTTTAATTATTGTTGCACATGATGCCATAGAAAATAAAGCAACATCTTATGAAATTGATTACCGACTAGCTGTTGCTTATTATTATACCAAAAATTATTATGACTGTGCAGAACAATTTGAATATATCATCAAAAAATATCAAACTAAAAATGAAGTTATTTTAGAATATCTTTATTATTCCTATCTATTTACCGGAAGACAACAGGATGCTCTTTTAATTTCACAAGATTTCCCATTTCATATACAAGAAAAAACAGGCGTAAAAAGTTTCCAGTTTATTGATTTTTTAACTTCTGAAGGTGGTATGAAAATGAGTAACAAGAAAGAATTTGGAATTGATAATCTAAAATATCTCAATGGAGGATTTGGACAACAACTTGGATATAGAATTAAACTGTTCCACGCATTTACAAGTTTATCTCAAAATTATATTGATTTTGATTATAAACAAAGAGAGTATTATGGCAATATTCAAATTCAGCTTGCAAAAGGGTTAACATTGATACCTGCCTTTCACTATATCAACACCGAAGAGAATAACCAAACTACTACAAGAAGAGGAAATTATCCAAATACCATATCCTCAGGAATTGATATAAGTACACAATTATTTCATTTTGCTGTTAAAAAACAATGGAATCGTTTTAGTATAACTCCAAGCATTATTTATTATTCTTTAAAGAATAGTAATTTGGGAACAAGTACAAAACTGCAATATGGTTTAAACATGGGGTATTCAATAAAGGGTACCCGTGATAAATTATGGCTTGGAGCAGGAGGTGAAATTATAAGTAGCAGTACAAAAAATAACTTTATATGGAATGTAAAAGCACTTTATAATATAAGTCCTAAAACTTATCTGTATGTAAAATACTTAAATGCAAATACATCTGATTTTGCTATTGAAAATGTCATGTATTATTACAATGCAACCTCCATTTTGGTAGACAATTTTAATGCAACTTTTGGATATTATTTTACACCAAAATTTTCATGGTATTTAAATTACCAATTTGAAAATGCAAAAGATCTGGATTACGACCTATCCTTTTCTTACAATACAATTATTACTGGAATAAAATTTGATTTTTAAAAAATGAAAGAAATGAAGAAACTAATAATATCAACCGTGTTACTTTTTATAATTACTTATGCTAATGCACAAGGAAATAGATTATTGACTGCTTTTGAAGAAAGTTATGCCTATGAAACTAATCTAGAATATGTAAAAGCGGCAACAACACTGGAAAAGGAATATTTAAATTATATTTCCAATTATGAAATAAACCTAAGATTGGGCTGGCTTAGATATTCGGCAGGTGATTACAAATATTCTGAAGAATACTATACAAAAGCACTTGAGCTAAAACCACTTTCATTAGAAGCTATATACGGAAAGATCTTACCTTTATTAGAATTACAAAAGTATAAGAGTATCATAAAATTATCAGAAAAAGCACTTGCCATTGCTCCAAATGATTCAAGAGCTGAATACTTTATTGGTTTAGCTTCTTATTATAAAAAAGATTATGTAAAATCAGAGAAATATTTAGAAAAAGCCATCAACAAATATCCCTTTGACCTGGATATTAATTTAATGTTAGGATGGACAAAACTTGCATTGGGGAAAAAAAATGAAGCAAAATCTCTTTTTTTGGTGGCACAAAGAAATTCACCAACAAATTTGCGTGTAAAGAACGCTTTAGATGTGATAAACAAGTAGTGTAATATCTATTTTTTTTAGAATAATCAAAAGGCAAAAAATAATAAATTAAGAAATGAGCTCTAATTATTCAAGTTAAATCTTAATCAACCACTAAACGTAATAACTTCTATTGATAAATAAAATCGAGACAAAGAAAAGATAACAACTACTATTGATCTTAAGACGAACTGCTAAAATGTGATGTTGCTTTGCTACTACTGGATTATAAAAAACTGAAGCTTATAATTGATCACTATAATTATAAACTAAATATTTCCAATTTAATCTTTAACAGAACAAAAAATACTTTATGATAAAACAAAAGATTGGAAATAGTATGAATTTAAACTAATTCTGTTGCCACATATGTTGCCACAATTAAAAATAATAAAACCTCAACTACTTAATAATAAGTTAGTTGAACCCCCTTTTCTTTATAGTTGATCCACAAGATTCAAACATCAGGTATTTAAAACAAATAAAAACTGATACAAAAAAAGAAG
>JAOZTG010000299.1 GCA_029939235.1 Flavobacteriaceae bacterium | reverse complement strand
AGCAGAATTAACCTCAACCACAAGAGTTGGTTTTCATAAATACACATTCAGCAATAAAAAACAAAAATCTATTTTAATTAAACTGAATGGTGCAAATGGTCCCTGCAAAATTATTGAAGGAAAAATTAAAAAGATAAGTGCACACAAGTTTTCAGGTTATGTAACAAACGCTTCAACACGCCGCCGGCCAAAAGAAACACCTGTATACTTTTATATTGAATTGAGTGAGCCTGTAAAAGATTTAATTACCTGGCAAGAAAATGAAATAACAGAAAAAAGTAAGGGCATTGAAGGTATGGATAGTGGCGCACTTTTGGTTTTTGATGATGATTTAGAAAAACAAATTTTTATGAAAGTGGGAATTTCGTATTGTAACGAAGAAGAGGCTGAAAACAATATTAAAGTTGAATTGCCACATTGGAATTTTGACCAGATTGTTAGTGATTCGAAAGAAGAGTGGAACGATTGGCTAAGTAAAATTGAAATTAAGGGAGCTACAAAAACCGACAGAGTACGTTTTTACACCGACCTTTGGCATAGTTTACAAGGACGTAGAATTATTAGCGATGCAAGTGGGACGTACTGCGATTTTACCGGTGACGAACGAAAAATAAAACAAATTGCGTTGAATAAAAACGGTAACCCAAAATTCAATCACCACAATTTCGATGCAATGTGGGGAGCTCAATGGACAATCTCTACACTTTGGCCACTGGTTTATCCAAAAGTTGCATCCGATTTTTGTAATTCGATGGTAAATTATTATGTCGATGGTGGTTTAATTCCGCGTGGTCCTTCCGGTGGAAATTACACTTACGTTATGGTTGGTGCCTCTGCAACTCCATTTGTAGTTAGCACATGGATGAAAGGAATTAAGGATTTTGATATTGAATTAGCTTACGAAGGGCTTAAAAAAAATCATATGCCCGGTGGAATAATGGCTAAAGCAGGCTACGAACACAAAACTTCAGAGGGTGGAGGCATTGACCAGTACATTGAACTTGGATTTGTTCCCCATCCATACAAACCAAAGATAAAAGGCTTTCATAAAGAAGGTGCCGGCATGACTATGGAATATTCGTTTCAGGACTGGACACTGGCTCAACTTGCCAAATCTTTGAACAAAACCGACGATTATGAATATTTTCTAAAACGCTCTGGCAACTGGAAAAATTTATTTGATAAAAGTTATGGATTTATTCGTCCAAAAGATATTGATGGAAACTGGCGCACTCCTTACGACCCGTATGAGTACGGTAATAATGGTTTTGTTGAATCGAATGCAGCACAAATGACCTGGTATGTTCCACAAGATTATGATGGACTTGCCGAATTATTGGGAGGAAAAGAAGCGATGGCAAGCAAATTAAACAACGAATTTGCAAAAGCTCAAATACTTGGTTTTACTTCTGGCAAATCTCACGCTGGAGAAGCAATGGAACATGTTCGTAATATTCCTGTTAATTACGGGAACCAGCCATCAATGCAAACAGCATTTATTTTTAATGAAATTGACGCCGCATGGTTAACTCAAAAATGGAGCCGCGCTGTTATCGATTCAGTTTACACCGGGGTTTCGCCTTATGTTGGATTTAACGGCGATGAAGACCAGGGATTAATGGGAGCACTTTCAGTATTAATGAAAATAGGATTATTTCAATTGGATGCCGGAGCAACCGAAAATCCCAAATATCAAATTGGAAGCCCCATTTTTGATGAGATAACAATAGCACTCGACAAAAATTACTATTCCGGAAAACAATTCAAAATAAATGTAATCAATAACAGCAAGAAAAATGTGTATATTCAAACTGTCAGGTTAAACGGAAAAATATTAGATAGGATGTATCTTCTTCATAACGAAATAATTTCAGGAGGAGAGCTTATTTTAGGAATGGGAGAAGAACCTAACAAAATTCTAAAATAGAATCTTTAACTATTGATTCAAACAGGAAAAAGAAACTATTAGGAAATAAAGTGGAACACATAGGTGCATTTGCCAAATACAAAACCAATAAAGTAAAACAAATATATACTAAAATTGCAATTTCGTTCAGCAACACTGAAAAAGCAACTGAATATTTTGAAATATATCATAAAGAGTGGTTATAAAAACAGCTCCTTTGAGTTTACTTTAACATACTTTAGCGGAGTGCTCATTTGCATACAACAAAAATTAAACTTTATGATGTGAATCAAGGATTGAAAAACACTAATAATCAACATTTAATACCGTCAGTTTCTGTGGCGAAGCTATGATTCAAATTCATTATTTTCTGCTAAAGTTTTAAACCTAACAAAGCTGTACAAAATTCTTATCCTGAACACAGGTTACTAACCCCAAATATAACATTTTCATCCCTTTAAAAATATAATGCAACCTTAATAAAACAAGATATTCTATTTTTGGATAATTTTGATACAAATTTTTTAAAAATCATATGTGAATGTTAAGTAGGTTAAAAAAAACAATGTGGATTTTAAGCCCATTTATTGCAATGTTATTGTCGGCTTTTTATGCCGGAGCACAAAACAAAACTGACAATAGTCTTTTCCTAAAAAAAGATAAAAACAACTATTTAACTGAGGTTGAAT
>JAOZTG010000028.1:6633-26157 GCA_029939235.1 Flavobacteriaceae bacterium | reverse complement strand
TAACACTAAGAATATTATTGTTAAAAATGGACAGTTCTACGCATCAGGTGGGAGATCACTTTTTTTAAGAGGAATTAACCTTGGAGGTAATACAAAAGTTCCTTTTACCCCTGATACGGGATCACATATAAATAAAGGTTATTTTTGATGGAATAAATGTATCTTTTGCAGGAAGACCATTCCCTCTTATGTAAGCAGATGAGCAAATTATAGTTGTAAGAAAGAAATTAAAATGATAAAACAGTTTTTAACAGGAGTAGTATTTTTGATAAGTATGCATATAACAATTGGTCAAGGTGTTGGTGTAAATCAAGATCCTTTTCAAAAGGGAATTGGAGAAATACCTTATGAAATGAAGGGTAGAGTAGAGGAGAGAAAACCCTTGATAAGTTTTGATGATTGTACCCAATGGGAAGTGAGTTCCAAAAATTGTGATGTAAAACTTTACAGAACACAGGAACAAAGAGTTTTTAGGAAATATAGTGGTAAGATCATCTATAAAACAACAGCTAAAAAAGCAGAATTTTCTGTAAAATTAAAGAGTCCGATATTATTAAAAGAACCCTGGGATTGTATTAATTTTTGGAATTATGGCGACCATTGGCTATGGGAACCCAATGAGAAGTCGGCCATGACCTTTTTTGTTCTTATTGAAGATGGAAATGGTAAAAAACATACTATAAAAATGGTTCAGGATGGATACGGTAAATTAAATGCTAAATATTGGTTTCTTAATCATTTAAAGCTAAAAGAGGAACTGAAAGGTCCTTCTAAATTTATAGGGTTTAAATTTAAAAGTATGAATGCTGATGTTGGTGTAGAGCACACCATTTTTTTAGAATCGGTTTATGTGTATAAAGAAGAATTAAAACCTCTTACATTTAAGGAGTTACCTAAAAAGATGCCATTTCCGTTAAGAGAACAAACGATTTTACCTGTAAATAAAACGAAAAGTTTTAAAAATAGTATTCAAAAAGATGGTGAAAAATACATTTTTACCTATAAAGCAAAGGATGCGAATTTGCATTATAAATTAGACCCTAAAGGGTATTTAAATAATTTAACAGTACAATTAGATGGGCATAATAAAGTTGCTATAAATAATAATTCCGAAATTGTTTTAGATATCGAAGGGGATGTGACCTGGAAAATTAAAGATCAGAAAATTTATAGAGATACTTTATTTATCAGTTATTTAGCTTATGCAGAAAATTTTCAACAAAAATTTGATACCTGGTATACAATCAAACAAAAATCTTTGATCTGTGGGATCAATGAGATTGGTGAAACCGGAATGGTTTCTGAAATTAAACTAGGAACGACAGATGCTTCTGATGATGCTAAATTAGTAGCGATTCCAATTTTAAACTACAATTATAAAGAGCGTCCGAATCTGCTTTACTCTAATGATCTCTTTTATTTTACTATGTTCGATTGGTATTATTCTAATGCATCTTCCTTCTTTGCCGGACGTCCTAAAATTAAAAATGGACAGGCTGCATACAATGGAGGTGTAAAATATATTCCACTTCTTAACGGGAAAAGAAATCTGCTAAGAGAAAAATTATTTATCAATGTTTCACCCGATGTGCAGGAAGTATTTCCAACAATTGATAATCCAAAATCAACAAAAAGAAGTGTTCAGGCAGATCGATTATGGGCCATCAATGGAGGTACGGATCTTGAAAAACTGGGTGAATTTGTAACAGACCTGAGAACAAAAGGTGTTGAAAAAGTTACCATTCGTTATCATGAAGGATTCTGGAGAAAAGGGGGTGAAAGTTATACCTTTAAACTAACTCCAAATCCTGAATTAGGAGTTGAAAAGATAAAAGATTATGTGGCTTGGGTAAAGTCAAATGACTGGAAAGTAGGCTTATATTCCAACTATACCGATTTTGCTCCTGTAAATTCTAACTGGAACGAGGATTGGGTCAAACGCGGTCCTGATGGTGAGTGGCAAGTTTCCTGGTCAAGGTGTTATGCTCCTAAACCTCAGATTGCATGGGAGCAGGAGGCTATTTTTGCTCCAAAGATCCAAAAAATGTTTAATACCGATCATTCCTATTGTGATGTGCATACCGCAGTCTCACCTATGTCAAGAGTAGATTATGATTACCGCGTTCCGGGAGCTGGTACATTTAGACATGTGATCAATTGTTTTGGTTTGTTGCTGATGAATGAGAGTAAAACCTATGGTCCGGTTTACTCAGAGGGTGGAAATCACTGGTGGTATGCCGGTTTGTTGGATGGTAATTATGCGAATGGGAATCTAGATAAGTTGCCCGTTTTTCCTGATTTTAATTTAATGCAGGTACATCCTAAGGAAATGGATGCCGGAAATACCGGCGGTGAAGATTCATACCTTGCCTATACTTTAGCATATGGAAATATTGGTAAATTATCCGAAGGTTTAGATGCTGTAAAAAGATATGCAATGCTTCAACCTATACAAGATAAATATGTGATGATTCCTATAAATAAAATAGAATATTTTAATGATAATCAGTCTTATAACAGTTCAGAAGCAATAAAAAAAGGTATTATTCAAACACCTCAATTACATTTAGAGTATGAGACAGGTTTTCAAGTCTACATCAATTTTTCTGATAAGAATTGGGAAGTAAAAATAAATCAGAAAATCTATAATTTACCAAAATATGGAGTTCTGGCATTTCAGCCTGACTCTAATCTAATTTCGTTTTCAGGAAGAAATGAAGAATCATCAAAGGGACTTAGAGTTGATAAAGTGATCAGCGATAAACTTTGTTATTTAGATACCTTTGGAGAAAAGGTAAACGAGGGTACTCTACGCGGACAAGGATCTTATATGCTAAAAAAAGAGAAAACAGGTTGGGAAATTATTCCTTTAGGAGATGTTGGATTGATAGATTTTGATAAAGATCTTCTTCAGCTATCCATTAAAAAATTAAAGATACAGGCAGTTGATAGAGATGGGAATAAATTAGATGTTGAACCAATTAATTTTAATACAAAAATTATTAAATTGCAACACCTAAGTGACGTTTATAAATATAAAATTATTCAGAACTGATAATATAAAAAGCAGGATTTAAAAAACCTGAAAATAATAATCTGGATTTTATGAATTGTGTCCATTTGTTTTATCTGATAATTACGGTAATTTCTTTTAATAAAATACAAAGAATACAGCAATGAGTCTACATCTAGTATTAAAATACATTATTCTCTTTTCTTTTTTAATTTCCTTTTCCTTTTCGATTTGTGGACAAGTGGAAAATTCAACAGGTAAAACTATTAATGTCCGGGATTTTGGAGCAATTCCCGATGACAATTCAGATGATACACGGGCCTTGCGAAATGCTGTAACTTTAGCCAGGTCAGAACCTAATACAATACTTTATTTTCCCCCAGGGAAGTATCATATTACTGATCCCAAGGCTGTTAAAATTCAAGAAAATGCTTTTTATGGTAAACTGGGTCGAAATCCACAGGATCAGCTATACAAACCAAATCAGGAATATGTCATTGGTTTGGATTTTAAGGGTGCAAAAAATTTAATTATCAAAGCAACAGATGTAGAATTAATTTGTGATGGTTGGATGGAACCGCTTTCTTTTCGCAACTGTGATCATTTGGAAATTAACGGTTTAAGTATCGACTATAAACACCACCCCAATAGCGCTGGTAAGATCATTAACCTGGGAAAAGATTATGTAGATGTAAAATTCCCGAATAGCGATCCTATTAACCAAAATCTCATCATGCTTAGAATTATGATTTTCGATTTGGAAAAACAATCTTTGGTTGGAGCTTCTGTTTATCATAAAAAGAAAAAACTAATTGCTCCACAAACCATGCGTTTTTTCGGAAGATCTATTCGAGATCAGGCGAAAATAGGCAGAGTACTTATCGTCCTTTCAGGTTTTCATTATAGACCTGCAATTTTGTTATATAAATCGAAGGATATTGTTCTGAATGATGTTACTATTTATTCGCAAGCCGGTATGGGAATAGTGGGTCACTTGAATGAAAACATAACTATGAACCGACTAAGAGTGGTTCCGAGAGAAGGTAGATTTGTTTCATCAAATACAGATGCAACCCATTTTGCAAGCAATCGCGGTTTTATTCACTTTTTCGATTGTGAGTTTGGAGGTCAAGGTGATGACGCAACTAATGTACATACCTATTATACACATATTGCTTCAAGAGAAGGAACAAACATCTGTGAGACCTTTTTGGGAGAAAAGAATTTTACACATTCCCTTTATTTAGATGAACCGCAGGTTGGAGATATGCTGGCTGTAGTAGAAAAGAACACCTTAAAAGAAATTGCTTATATACGAGTGAATCGTTTTTGGACTGACCCGGAAGATCGCAAAGTAAAAATAGAATTTGATGGAAAACTTCCTAAAGAAATAAAGGATTATTATCTTGTTAATATCACCGCATCTCCAAGCTTAAAATTTATTAATTGTAAGATTAGGTCTCACCGTGCAAGATCTGTATTGGTTAAAACCAGAAAAGTTCTTATTGAGGGTTGTTCCTTTGAAAACACAACTGGCACAGCCATTCATATTGGTGCAGAAGGAGATTGGGGAGAAGGCATTACATCAGAAGATGTTGTTGTAAGAAATAATGTTTTTACTAATTGTGGCATTGGAGGTGCCGGAGATGGTACAATCGATGGAGCATCTGCTATTGCCGTACATATAAAAGCAAAAAAAAGGAATGTTCCTGGTTTGCATAAGCGTCTTCTTTTTGAAAATAACAAAATAAGGGGTGGAATTCATGCAATTGTTGTCAAAGGAGCCTCAGACGTAACCATCAGAAAAAATACATTTGCTGACATTCAAAAACAACCGATAATTACAGAAGCATCAGTTCGAGTAAAAGCGTACAATAATGAAGGCAGCGAACCAATAGGTGAAAATAAAGACAATCCTGTTTTACCAAACCTGAAGTGAATTTAAAACCAATTATATAAATCATCAAAATGACACACAAATCAAACAAAAAATCAGGCTTATTCTATCTCGTGTTATTTGCTTTATTTTTTTCGGGAATGGCACAACAAACAAACAATCGCTGGCATACTAATGAGCAAGGTGGAATTACCTGGAACATTGGTGACCATATCCCTCATAAGGATCATATCGAAATGAGCGGGAAAAGAATATCTGCAGTGGTAAGTTATGGGGTTAATGATGATGGCTCTTTTTATATAAAAAGAGATTTGGTTTGGCCCATGCTTCGAACTATTCCAAATAACACACATGCCAGTTTGATGCAGGATTTTCATCAAAATATATCTGAAAAAATGATGATTAACGGGAAGAATGTGGATGAAAAGGTGATGCAGATATCTTTAAATGGAACGATAGAAGTAAAAAGTATTTTGAATGATGGAATTGAATTGTCACGAGTTCTTTTCCCTTCAACCGAATTGCCCATTTATTGCGAAATATATCAGATTAAAAACAGCAGTTCTGAACCTATAAAAATTAGTATTCCTGAAGTCAATGATATTGTGCATACGGCAAAAAATAAGGGGGTAGATGGTGTTTATACCTTAACTACAAAGGTTTCTGTTAATGGTGATTATAAGCTTATGCCTGGTGAAATCATAGATTTTAATATGATTATTAAAGGAGAAAATTTTGATGAAAAATATAAAGAAATAGATGTTGACAAGGAACTTACTAAAAGAAAAGGTCTTATTTATGGATTTTGGAATAATCTGGTGTTGGAAACTCCTGATGAGGTATTGAACAAAAGTTTTGCTTTTGCAAAAATCAGAGCATCTGAAAGTATCTATCAAACTAAAGGCGGACCAATGCACGGACCGGGAGGCTTATCTTACTATGCTGCAATTTGGGCAAACGATCAGGCAGAATATGTAAATCCATTTTTCCCTTATTTAGGATATGATTATGCCAATGAATCTGCTATTAATTCCTACAAACATTTTGCCAGATTTATGAATGATGATTATATCCGTATTCCAAGTTCTGTTATTGCAGAAGGAATTGATATTTGGCAGGGAGCGGGAGACCGGGGAGATGCAGCTATGATCGCTTATGGTGCTTCCAGATTTGTAATGTCACTTGGAGATAAAAAAGTGGCTGAAGAGTTTTGGCCTCTTATTGAATGGTGTTTGGAGTATAATCACCGGAAGTTAAATAAAGAGGGCGTTGTTGCTTCCAAAACAGATGAGCTGGAAGGTAGATTTCCAACAGGAAAAGCAAATTTAAGTACTTCTTCTTTGTATTATGATGCATTGATATCTTCGGAATATCTGGCCAAATCTCTTGGTAAAGGTCAAAAGCTGCAAGATACTTATTTGTCTAGAGCAACAACTTTGAAAAATAATATTGAAAAGTATTTTGGAGCAGATCTAAAAGGATTCCATACCTATAAATATTATAAAGGAAATAAAACATTAAGAGCCTGGATTTGTATTCCTTTAACCATGGATATTTTCGATAGAAAAGAGGGTACAATTGATGCGTTATTTTCTCCTGAATTATGGACGGATGATGGTTTGGCAACAGAAGCTGGCGACAAAACTTTTTGGGATAGAGCAACACTATACGGATTAAGAGGTGTGCTTGCTGCCGGTGATACTAGAAGAGGCATAAAATTCTTAAAATATTATGCTAATAGAAGACTATTAGGTGAGCATGTGCCATATCCTGTAGAAGCATATCCGGAAGGTGGTCAAAAACACCTTTCTGCTGAGAGTGGTTTGTATTGCAGAATTTTTACAGAAGGTTTATTTGGAATAAGACCAACTGGGTTAGATTCTTTTAACTTAACACCACAACTCCCTGAAGGGTGGAATGAAATGAAACTAAAAAAGATCCATGCTTTTGGTGAAGTATTTGATATTGAAGTATATAAACATAATAATGAAATAAAAGTTTTGATTGTTAAGAACGATCAAACAGTTAAAGAATTTATAGTTGCATCAGGCAAAACGGTTCTTGTTTCATTTGGTAATTAATTTGATAGATAACAAAAGATTTGTAAAATGAAAAAAGTCATCCTTAAAAAATATTTTATATTAATTTTTCTAATATCGTTATCAGTTTCCAGTTACGGAATGACTGTTAGTAAAATCTTAAACGGTTTTAATGAAGATCAACTAAATAATAAAGAAATTTTTAAAGAGAAAATCTTTTATGTTTCTCCGGAGGGGAATGATAATAATAAAGGTACAATTGAACAGCCTTTTAAGACACTAGAACGAGCAAAATTAGCCATTACAGACAATACGAATTGCATCATCTATTTGCGTAATGGATATTATTCTTTAGAAAAAACATTTGAATTAGATAAGAGTAATATTACAAAAAACACAAAGGTTATCATTGCATCATATCCCGGAGAAAGAGCACATATTATTGGAGGAAAGAAGATCTATGGTTTTAAGAAGCTTGACGAATCAAGCATAGATTATCAAAGAATTAATTCCAAATTCCGAAAAAATATTCTGATGATCAATCTTAAAGAACAGGGAATTACGAAATACGGGTCCTTGTCTGCCAGAGGATTTGGCAGAGAAATACAGGCATCCGGACTTGAATTATTTTTTAATAATGAACAGATGACACTTGCTCGCTGGCCTAATAAAGATTGGACAACTATTAAAGATATCCCTAAGAGTTTGGGTGAAAAAGGATTTAAATATCACGGTGATCGCCCTGAAAAATGGATAAATGCAACAGATATCTGGCTTCATGGTTATTGGAAATATGACTGGTCAGATACCTATGTTAAGGTAGGTAAAATAGATATTCGTAAAAAAACCATCACAACTGAAGCACCTTATAGTAATTATCCGTTTACGAAAGGAAAAAGGTTCTATGCATTAAATCTTCTGGAAGAGCTGGATGCTCCCGGAGAATGGTACCTGAACAGAGAATCCGGGATACTTTATTTTTGGCCTCCTACTGATATCCGTCAGGCGGAAGTTTTTGTTTCTCTTTTACAGGATCCCTTGGTAAGATTAGATCATGTAAAGAATATCACATTTAAGGATCTTATTTTTGAATATACTTCTGGAGCCGGGATTGAAATTACCGGAGGTGATTCAAATATGATTGATGCATGTGTATTGCGAAATATAGGAACAGTAGCTGTCAGTATCGGTAAACTGGCACCGGATCTTGGAAGTTTGATCTATAAAAACACCCTATACAATGGAGATGCAGGTCATAATAATGGAATTGTAAATTGTGAGATCAATGCAACTGGCGAAGGTGGAATTATACTTGGAGGAGGTGATCGTGTCACACTAAAACCGGGAAATAATTATGCGATCAGCAATAATATTTATGATTGCTCCCGATGGGTGAGAACCTACCGGGCAGGTATATTTATGTATGGAGTAGGAAATATAGTCAAACACAATCTTATTCATGATTTGCCCCATACGGCCCTGTTCTTCTGGGGAAATGAGCATTTGATGGAATATAATGAAATTTACCGGGTATGTATGGAAACCGGAGATGCCGGGGCTTTTTATAACGGGCGTGACTGGACACAGAGGGGCAGTGTGATTCGGTATAATTATTTCCATGATTTGCACGGTGTGGAAGGTCAGTCAGGATGGAATGAGGTTATGGCCATCTATCTTGACGACTGGTCAAGTGGAGCAACAATATTCGGTAATGTTTTTTATAAGGCAGGCCGTACGGTTATGATTGGTGGGGGTAGAGATAACTTCGTAGAAAATAATGTCATAATAGATGGAAATCCGGCCATTCATGTAGATTCCAGGGGAATGGGCTGGGCCAGTACTTATTTTGATGGATCAAATAACACCTTGTTTGAACGTCTAAATGCCATAGACCCCGATCATCCTCCATATAGTGTGGCTTATCCTGATCTGGCTGGTATTCCAAAAAACCAGCCGGCACTTCCTAAAGGAAATCGAATTATCAAAAATATAAGTTCTGGAGGAAACTGGAAGGAACTATTGAATAAAGAAACAGAACCTCTGGTTTTCTTTAAGGATAACAGGATTAATATTGATCGTAAATATCTTTTATCAAAGGATAATAGGATTGATATTCAATATGATTCCATAGAAATCCCTCAGGGTTTTCAACGCATTCCTTTTGAGATGATAGGTCTAAACAAAGTTGGAAAATAAAAGATTACTTCACCATGGTTAAAATAAAAATAATACTATTTCTGATTTTTCAAGGATTTATAGGGTTAGGACATGCTCAGAACATATTTAATCACGACTATTCCCAAACTCTAGTAATGAAAATAGGTCTGGCTGTTCCTGATGGAAAAGGAAGCAGCAAAGTAATCAATTCATTTGAAAGTGCTTTGGAGATTATAAAGACAGTTGACCATTTAACTTTGGGTATTCCAAAGATTATTTATCTGGTTGGCTGGCAATACAATGGACATGATGATAAATACCCAGCATTCTTTGAGGTGAACAAAGCTTTGAAGAGGCCGCAAGATACTTCTGCTCGTGAAAGTTTACTTTGGTTGATGAATGAGGCTAAAAAGTATCATACTATTGTGAGTTTACATATCAATATGACCGATGCCTATGATGATAGTCCGTTATGGAATGAATATGTGGATAAAGATATGATATCAAAGACCGGTAGTGGAAAATTAATGGTTATTGGAAAATATAATGACAGAAAAGCCTATCAGATCAATTATAAAAATGAATGGCAAAATGGTTATGCCCAAATGAGAATTGATCATTTACTGGAATTATTACCTCCATTAAAAGAGGCAGGAACCATACATTTGGATGCATGGATCGTTCGTGAAAGCAAGGGACATTATGAATCGGCTATGACTGAAGCTAAATACCAAAAAAAGATTCTCAATTACTGGAATGATAAGGGAATTGATGTAACAAGTGAATGGGTAATGGATTATATGACAGGTTATATACCTTTTGCCTGGCATTTTAATCATATGATGCAGGATGATTATTTAAAAATTCCAGCTAATATTTACACGGGTAGTGGTTTGAATCCAGATGTGAGAAACACTGATTTTGGTTTGGGTTTCCTTTTTGGGAAAAGTATGTATGGTGAAACTGTGTTTCCTTCTTTACTAAAACCAGATGATAAAAATGAATGGATCAATAAATTCAATAAGGATTTTTATCTCAATGTTTTGCAGTATCAATATCTCAATAGGTTAAAGCGATTAAAAGTAGAAGGAGAGGGCGATAACCGTATAGCATATTTTTCAAATGATGTGACAACTTCTTTAAGAGACAGTACAGTAACACAGGGGAATTATCAACTCCGAAGAAAAGATCTTGTGGTTTTTCCTCTGCAATGGAAAGAGGATAATTTATTGGCGGTTTACAGTCTGCAGCAGGATTTGAATGAAATAAAATTACCCGATTCGTGGACTGATATAGAATCTGTATCTGTTTATCGGGTTACCGCTGAAGGAAATAATCTGGTAAAGAATGTTCGCAATAAAAACAATAAAATCTTTTTTAAAATTCAGACTACAATACCTTATTTGTTAAAACCAAAGAAATATAAATAGAATAAAATGGAAAATATTAAAATGAAATTGTTTATCATCACAGGCTTATCTTTTCTCTTGTTTCTGGCATTTTCAGTTGACACGAAGAATGAGCAAAGTTCTATTGATGATCATGACCTGGTGTTTACAGAGCTTGCAAAAACCTGGGATGAAGGAATTCCTCTGGGAAATGGAACCATTGGGGTACTGATCTGGAAAAAAGAAAATAAACTTAGATTTTCACTGGATAGGGCAGACCTGTGGGATCTGCGCCCTATGGATAATTTAAATACCTCTGAATGGTCTTTTGAATGGGTGTATCAACAATGGAAAAATAATAATTATAAGGCTGTTCAAAAAAACTTTGATATGCCCTATGATAAAAGTCCGGCACCCTCAAAGATCCCTGCGGGAGCGCTGGAATTTAATATTGAAAATTTTGGAGAAATTGAATCGGTCAGATTAATTCTCGACGATGCAGTGTGTAAGGTTAAATGGAAAAATGGAGTTCTGCTTACTACCTTTGTCCATGCATCTAAATCTAATGGTTGGTATCGTTTTGACGGTTTGAAAAATTTGGATCTGTCTCCTCAAATGATTATGCCCGATTATGCTTTGAAGGGAGAAGACGCCAAAACGATCAATTCATTAAAAGGTCAGGATCTGCGTAGATTAGGTTATAAAGAAGGTACTATCCTTAAAGGGGAAAATGAAATTACATTTGATCAGAAAGGATGGAATGAATTCAACTATCAAATCCATACAAAATGGAAGACCTGGAAAAACTCCCTGGAAGGAACATGGAGTATAAGCTCAAACAAATCACTTCAGGAGCATAATATTTCAGCTAAAGAAACTGTAAATAAAGTATTTAAAGCAGAAATGCAAAAGGAACTGGTTTCTCATAAGGAATGGTGGCAGAATTTTTGGAATAGGTCTTCTATTTCCATACCTGATCAGGTTTTAGAAAAACAGTGGTATTTGGAAATGTATAAATTTGGATCGGCAGCAAGGGCAGATGCACCACCAATTTCATTACAAAGCGTCTGGACTGCTGATAACGGTAAATTACCTCCATGGAAAGGAGATTTTCATCATGATTTGAACACACAACTGAGTTATTGGCCGAGCTATTCAGCTAATCATTTAGATCTGGAGCAAGGTTTTATCAACTGGTTGGTTCAGTACAAACCAACTTTTAAGAAATATACAAAAGCCTATTTTAAAACGGATGGATTAAATGTTCCGGGGGTTACTACTTTAACAGGGGAGCCCATGGGGGGATGGATCCAATATTCCTTTGGTCCTACGGTTGGAGCCTGGCTCGGACAACATTTTTATTTGCATTGGAGATATTCAATGGACAGGGACTTTTTAAAAGAGCATGCCTATCCCTGGATCAAAGATGTCGCAATATATCTTGATCAGATCTCAGAAAGATCCGCAGAAGGGAAAAGAAAATTACCGATAAGTTCGAGTCCTGAGATCTTTGACAATTCAAAAAAAGCATGGTTTTCTCAAACCACTAATTTTGATCTGGCCTTTATCCGCTGGACCTATGAAAAGGCTTCGGAATTGGCATTGGAATTAGGTAAAGAGGAAGAAGCCCAAAATTGGCAAAATATTCTTTCTGAATGGCCTTCACTTTGGGTAGATGGATCAACCGGTTTGGTGTTTGCACCGGGGACACCTTACACTGAGTCACACAGGCATTTTTCTCATTTGGTAGGTTTTCATCCTCTGGGGATCATAGACAGGTCAAATGGAGCAGAGCATCAAAAGATTATTGAAAATACGCTGGATAATCTTTTAAATATTGGTTCAGATTGGTTCACCGGATATTCGTTTAGCTGGCTTGGTAATCTACAAGCCAGAAATTTTGACGGAGAAGGAGCAGCGAAATCACTACGTATTTTTTCTGAAAATTTTTGTTTACCAAATAGTTTCCATGTAAATGGTGAACAGCACAACAGGGGATATTCAAAATTCAAATACAGACCATTTACTTTAGAGGGAAATTTTGCCTTTGCATCGGGTATTCAGGAAATGTTAATCCAGAGTCACACAGGTATTGTAATTCTGTTTCCGGCTATTCCAAAATCATGGAAAACAATAAGTTTTAATCAGTTACGTACAGAAGGAGCTTTTCTCTTTTCTGCCAAAAAGAAGGATGGACTGCTTAAAGAAGTGAAGATCACTTCAGAAAAAGGAGGTATATTAAAATTAAAAAATCCTTTTGAAGAGAATAAGAAATTTAGCATTAATACAAAATATACTACTGAAGGGGATATTTTTATTATACCGACAAGTGTAGGTCAGCATATTGTTTTGACCCAATAAAATAAAATTATATAATCTTGATTAATTTATACAAGTGAAAAAATCAACAGATCTTAGCAGAAGAGAAGCTCTATCATACAAATCTGGATATATAGATCATATATATCTTATGTTTAGAGTCTTAGAATTAATTTTGAAACATCAAACCATTTAACAGTAATTGACATCACATCCTTATGAAGACCTTTCGAATTATCATAATGCTAAGCACCTGTTTTTCTATTTTTATCAGTTTCGCCCAGGAATCTGCAAAAGATCAACAAGAGAAAAAAGTAAAACCAAATATCATCATCATTTTTGCAGATGATCTGGGTTATGGTGATTTATCATGTTATGGGCATCCTACCATAATCACACCTCATTTAGACAGAATGGCTTCTGAAGGTCAGAAATGGACGAATTTTTATGTAGCAGCTTCGGTATGTACACCAAGCCGGGCCGGACTGATCACGGGACGCTACCCGATTCGAAGCGGAATGTGCAGTGACAGGTCAAGAGTATTATTTCCAAATTCAACCGGAGGAATTCCTACAGAAGAAATAACCATTGCTGAACAACTAAAAAAAGCTGGTTACGCTACAGCTGCTATCGGTAAATGGCATTTAGGTCATCTAAATCAATATCTTCCAACCAATAATGGTTTCGATTCCTATTTTGGAATTCCTTATAGCAATGATATGGATAGAAAAAATGCTGAAGGCTTATCGAGAAAAGAAATTTTTTGGAATGCTAAAATCAAGTATTTTGATGTGCCTATTTTAAAGAATGAAGTTGAAATAGAAAGACCAGCAAATCAGCACACACTAACCAAAAGGTATAATGAGGCTGCTGTGAAATTTATTAAGGAAAATAAAGGAACTCCCTTCTTTTTATATTTGGCTCATAATTTACCTCATGTACCCTTGTTTGCTTCAGAGGAATTTATGGGAAGATCAAAGCGTGGGATCTATGGGGATGTAGTGCAGGAAATTGATCACGGTGTTGGTGAGATATTAAAGGTACTTAAAGAAATAGGAATTGATAGGAATACGTTGGTTGTTTTTACTTCTGATAATGGTCCATGGCTAAGTTATCAGGATCACGGAGGATCAGCAGGGTTGCTAAAGGATGGAAAAGGAACAACCTGGGAAGGAGGTATGCGTGTACCCGGAATATTCTGGTGGCCAGGAAAGTTAAAACCTGGTATTATTTCAGATATTGGATCAACTCTTGATCTGTTTACAACGGCGAGTAGTTTGGCAGATGTAGAAATTCCAGCAGACAGGATAATTGATGGAGTGGATCTAAGTTCTGTTCTTTTTGAAAAGGAAAGATCAGAAAGAGATAATCTCATTTATTATCGTGGGCAAACGATCTATGCTGCGAGAAAAGGGGCCTATAAAGTGCACTATATCACTCAAACTAGTTACGTAAAAGATAGCAAAAAGATCTATCATGATCAGCCTTTGCTTTTCAATCTAGAGGTAGACCCTTCTGAAAAACACAATATAGCAAAGGAACATCCCGAAATAATTCAGGAGATTAACGAAATGGTTGAAATTCATAAATCTGGGATAATTTCTGTGAAAGATCAATTGGCAGAGAAGATCAGTAAATAGTAAAAAAGTAATTATCATTTTGCTGGATCTTTTGAGGTTTTATAAGAAGTATAGAATATTCCATTATAAATAATAATCATATCAATAGAAAAAAAATGTACAAATACTTATTGATTGTTTTAATGGCTTTATCTGGATTGGGAGAAAAGAAATCTGACATCTATCTTTTTTCCTATTTTAAAGACAATGGTAAGGATGGGCTACATCTTGCTTACAGTAAAGATGGTTTGAAATGGAAAGCTTTAAATCATAATAAATCATTTCTTAAGCCAAAAGTAGGTCAAGATAAATTAATGCGTGATCCGTGTATCATTAAAGGAGGTGATGGTAAATTTCATATGGTTTGGACGGTTAGCTGGAATGAAAAAGGAATAGGTTATGCAAATTCTGATGACTTGATAAACTGGTCTGAACAAAAATTTATTCCTGTTATGAAACATGAGCGAGGTGCTAGAAACTGTTGGGCTCCTGAATTATTTTACGATGAGGATTCAGATCAATATTTGATTTGCTGGGCTACTACAATACCTGAGAGATTTCCGGAAACGGACAAATCAGGAGATGATGGTTATAACCATAGATTATACTACACTACCACAAAGGATTTTAATAACTTTAGCGAAACTAAATTATTTTTTGATCCTGGTTTTAATGTAATTGATGGAACAATTCAAAAGATCAATGGAGTTTACAACCTATTTTTTAAAAATGAAATTCTGAAACCTATAGCAGAAAAAAATATTCAAATTGCTTCAAGTACCAATCTAATGGGTAAATACTCAAATTTATCAGAACCTATAACAAAGAAGTGGGTGGAAGGACCATCTGTAATAAATACAGAGCAAGGATGGATTGTCTACTTTGACAGATATACAAAACATAAAATGGGAGCGGTTGTTTCTTCTGATTTAAAGACATGGACTGATATATCTGACAAAATTAGTTTTCCTAAAGGTACAAGACATGGAACGGTTTTTAAAGTTAATGATAAGATATTGAAGAGATTAATATCGTCAAAATAATTATTTCAAGAACTGAAAAGATATCTAACGGTGAGCAGATTCTCCATTGCTTTACAGCACTCGTTTTAAAAAATTTATTCATGAGACTCTAAAAAATTTATTTCAATTTTTTAGTTAGTCGTCCAGATAATTATCGGGATAATCCCGCTTTTTTTCAGCGGGATCTTGGTTAATACCTCGACCCATATGTCGATTCCTATTATTGGATCCAGGGCTTGCTCTGGGGTTTAATACCTTTTATTTTATTCTAACCTATAGAATATCAAATGTTTATAATTTTGTGGTTTGTTAATTATTATATGTAGTAATATTGTTCTTGTACTTGGTTTTTATATTATATACTTTTGTGTTTTGTTATAATCGAGGTAACAGAGGTAATTAGTATGAGCTTTCAGAATTTTTTAAATAAGAAATTTGTTTTATTAGACGATAAAAAGAATCGACTGTTTTTGGTTCTTTTTCTTTTGATCTATATTATAGTATTCCTTAATGTTTTCGTTCCTTTTGAGATAGATAAGTGGGCTCCAGATTCTTATGGCTCCAAATTTTTATCTCTTTCAGGTTTCGCTGTTGTGGGTGCTGCCGGAATAGCATTTTCTCAATTTGTTTTGCGTAAATGGTTTCATAGGGAGCATTTTTTGGTGAAACAATTTATTGTATGGGTGATTTTTGAATTGATATTTTTAACTGTATTGTTGACTTTTTTATACAATAATGTATATGATATTCCTTCATTTATCCATGAGTTTCAGTTTAATTTAAAACATACATTTTTAATTGCGATAATTCCTTACTCTATTGTATTGTTGATCTTATCATTGTTTCAATCTAAATCAGAATTGGTTGAATTAAAGAAAGAAAGTAAAAAAGTTGTCTTGTCCAATGAATTGATAAAATTTCCTGATGATAAAGGAAATTTAAAGTTTACAATGCCTCTTAAAGACATATGCTATATTGAATCAACAGATAATTATGTAGATATTTATTATCTTTCTCAGGATAGGTTAAAAAAAGAGTTACTTCGAAACTCACTAAAAAATTTAGGAAAAATATTTGAAGGTACTTCTATTATTCGATGTCATCGTTCTTATATGGTAAATCTGGAAAATTTGAATCTGGTAAAAAAGACCGGTCAAAAGATGTTGATTAAATTAAATCATGTGCCTGATCTTATCCCTATTTCAAAAACATATCAGGAAGGATTTAAAGAATTTCTTCAAATGGATGCATAGAACAGAGTAGATTGAATTGAGAGACAGACAAATCATTCACCACACGGAGTCTTATTTTATACCATTATTTTTAGATGCTTATTTAATCCTATTAGTTTTGCTTCAAAATATAAATAATGAATATCACGAAGCGAAAAATTATTTGGATCGGAGTACTACTTTTTCTAATTATTGTAACTGTTAGAAATTGTACCTATTCTGAAAACACAGATCAAGTATTTATCAAAGATAAAGAAGGAAGGTCACTTATTCTTCACGGTGTTAATGTCAACGCAGATGCAAAAGGAGATCCATTACGAGTAGGTTGGCCAAAAAAACAGGATTATGCAGATCTTACCGAAATATGGGGATTTAATTTTGTTAGATATCTTGTATTGTGGGATGGGATAGAGCCAAAGAAAGGTGAGTATGATCGTGCATATTTTGATAGAATTAGAGAGCGTTTGGACTGGTGTGAAGAATTGGGATTAAAAGTTGTGTTAGATATGCATCAGGATTTATATGCACTTCGCTATGGTGGTGACGGTGCACCCGACTGGGCAATTTTTGATGATGGTGAACCTTTTGAAATGCAATCACCATGGGAGCTAAATTACAGACAACCTGCGGTAATTGCTTCTATCAATAATTTTTGGGATACATCTCGAGGTCATGGGTTTTTACAGGACCATTTTATCAAAGCAGTAGTTGAGTTAGTAAAAGAATTTAAAGATCATCCGGCGGTTTTGGGTTATGACCTGTATAACGAACCAACCATGGCAACAAAAGAGATGTTTTCTTTTGAAGAACGCTACTTACAACCTTTTTATGAAAAACTTATTCCTGCAATTCGTGAAGTGGATAATGATAACTGGATCTTTTATGAGCCCTCCGCCATGGGTGTAAATCAAGGTTTGGATTCAGGTCTTGGTATTTTAAATGATCCAAGAGCAGGGGAACCTCGTCTTGCTTATTTTCCCCATCTTTATACGATTGATTATGATGTATATAATGAGTATGTTGGTTTTCCAATATTTTTGAACAAATGGGCTGCAAGTAGAAATAGCGAAGTGAAACGACAAAAAGCACCTATGCTGGTTGGAGAAATGGGTATTGATCAAACAGGTGATGGTGCTACTGAGTTTATGACGGAAGTATTGAATATGTTTGATAAAACTTCCAGCGGATGGGCATACTGGGCCTATGTGAAAAATGATAATTGGTCCCCTTTTAATGATGACGGATCAAATATGGAAGCGCAAAACCTTGTGGTTCGTCCTTACCCTAAATGTGTAGCCGGGCAACCAAGAAGTTATGGTTTTGAAATAGAGACGGGTAAGTTTTGGTTAGATTTTTATGCTGACTCAAATATTAAAGTTCCTACGGAAGTTTATATTCCAAAAAGACATTATCCAAATGGATGGGATCTTAATATTGATGTAGATAGAGATTTATGGAAAACCAATTGGGATGAAAGCAAAAGGATTTTACAGATATTTAATTTGAGTGATAAGAATTTAGAATATAAAATTATGATTCACCCTAAAAGTGCCGATTAATAAAGTGCTGTATAGTTCTATATCAGTTGGTTTTTAGTATGATATGATATTGAGGTTCGATCTTTATTTGTTTAATGATCGGGCCTTCTTTTTTTATCTCTTCGGCAATTGTTTTATCGATGCCGGTTATTTTATCAGACCATGGCTGGATTTCAAAGATCAATTTTTTAGAAGGAAATTTGTTGATATATCTTTTCATTCCAAGGTTCCATTCCGGACCATGAAATAAATGATCTGTTACAATTTGATCATTCATTTTGGCCGTTGCACTTCCCCCTAAATAATCCAGGCTTACTACAAGATCACTGCAATTTATAGGTAATTTATTGGGGATTTGAATAATGACTTTATCTGAATTATCTTTTTTTATCTGAATATTTGGTTCAATTGTATTTAGTTTTGCAGCATACTTTCTGAAGATTCCATCGTTGGTAATTTCTAATTTTAATCTATCCATGAAAAGATCATTTTGAGGTTTTGGATATATTTCTATGTCAAACTGAGTCTTGTCAATTTGTCTTAATTCAAGATTATTTTCATAAATCATCAAATCGGACTCGGTAATTATTAACGATTCTTTTCCCTGTAGTTCAAGTCTCCAGCTATTCTCAGCCTGTTTTCTGCTCAAGATCTGTATTTTAGAAATTATACCATTATGGTCTGTCACCTCAACAGGTTCTTCAAAACCCTTATTTTTAGTTAAATAAACGATACTATTTTTAGTTTCTTTTTTCCATCCTTTTGCTTGTATCTTTTTAATGGTTTTTTTATCAAAAGCAAGTTCAATAGGTATTTCATCAAATTGCATAAGAAATAAGATGTTTTCATGGCCTGTATTTAATCTGCTAACCGGCTGGGCAGTTGCATATTTTAATAAGGCATTATTTAATTTCAAATTAAATGGAAGAATTGCAGTAGTTTGTCCTTTTAATAAAAAATCCTTTCTTGGAAATTCCAAAACTTCATTAGGTAATTTGATTTGAAAACGACTTTTTTTATCGGGCATGTTAATTCTCACCTGGGTATTTCCTAAAAATAAAAAACCGGCATTGCCATTTACTCTGGCAACATAGCGAAGATCAGTTGTGTTTTTTTCATTTTGTATCGGATTTGCAGGTTCAATCACTACAGAATTCGCCAAATCTTCACCGAAATCTCTTATGAAATGATGTAGAATTTTTAGATTTTTATATGATTGTCTTAAAAATCCAAATTCAGAAATAGGAGCTTGAAAATCATAAGATTCAGGATAGCCATGCTCTTTTAATCCTGGCATCTG
>JAOZTG010000028.1:0-6533 GCA_029939235.1 Flavobacteriaceae bacterium | reverse complement strand
GGAATAATTCCTGATTCAAGAGCCATTTGTTTTAAGGTGTCTATATGTTCTGCTTGACCGTGAGCATATTCGTTTTCCAGTTGGACTCCAATGATCGGACCGCCATCTTTGTAATACAATTTCTTAGTTTGAGCTCCTATTTGTTGATATAATTTGGTTACCTCTTTAAGATATACAGGATTATTGGATCTTTTTCCTTTCATTCTATTGATCCATTTGGGGTGCCCCCCATATTTCTGTTCTCCATGTGACCAAGGGCCAATTCGTAACCATACCAGCATATCATGTTTTTTGCATAGTTCAACAAATTTACTTAGATCCAGATCATTTGTCCAGTTCCAGGTGTCTTTTGGATTTTCATGAGCATTCCAAAAAATATAGGTTGCAATTATAGAAAGTCCTCCGCTTTTCATTTTAATTATCTCTTCTTCCCAGAATTCATGAGGATATCTATTGTAATGAAACTCTCCCATAATAGGAAACCAGGGGCTCCCATCTTTTTCAAAAAAACTACTATTTACATGAAACTGATGTTTTGCATTTGGATGTGGTTGAACCTGAATATGACCTTTTCGGGTATCATTTTTCACATTACTAGCATCCAGTATTTGTAACTGACTAAATAAATTTAGGCTAGTCGATAGGAATAGCAGGAATAAGTATTTCTTTCTTAAATTGGATAACAATTCCATTGTTATATGTTTTTTAGAGATTATTATAAATCAATTGCAAACCAGTTATCATGATCCATTGTTTTTGTAAAATAGAATCGAATTCCTAACCAAGGGATTATAGGAACCATGAGTCTGATCCCACTACCAACAGTTGCAATAGGTTTTGTGGTATAAATATCGGTATAATTATCTGCTCCATTTCCCCAGTTTAGAAAGAATGATTGTTCAACAGCGATCCAGTCATAATTTATATAAGTAAAATGGAATCCAGAGTAGGCAGTATAATAAGCTTTTCCAGATATTTCTCCATTTATAATTCCCTTTACGGAACTATTTCCTTTGTAGAACAAAAGTGATGGAATATCAGATGTTGTGTATCCTGTTGAAAAATGGGTACTGAACTGAATGGTTTTGTTAAATAACTTGTTGTATGCAGCAGATAAACCAAGGTTCATATAAAACGGACTTTCTTTATCTAATCCAATACCCCAGCCAATACTTCCATTCACCATATAACCATCTTTTTGATGTCGTTTTCGTTTTATATAACCAATAGATTCAGAAAAGCCAATGGTAAGATAATTGATCTTGTATGGTGCAGCGGTTGGTATGTCATTATCAATTAAAGTGGAGTCAGTTTGATGCTGGAAATATCCAATACCTAAATTTGGTGAGAATTTATATTTGAAGTCCTCATTCCATGGGTTGCTTACTCCAAAACTGAATTGTTTCTTTTTGTAGCCTATACCTGAGATCTTTTCTCCTTCATCATAACGATATTGCTGATTATGACCATAAACAACAGATCCGTACAAAGACATGTTTTTATAAAGTAGCTGTCTGGGGATGCTAATACTGGCTGAAAAATCTGTTGCATTGGTGCCAAATCCCGCATTGAGTGCAATTCGCATATTCCTGCCAAGGAAATTATTATCGATCACACCCACATTCAATCTATAGTCTTCTTTATTTCCTGAAAAAGATAAATTAGGAATAACAGTAAATGCATCTTTTGCCTCAACATTCAATAAAATTTTGTTATTGGGTAGTGAATCAATTCTATATTCAACATTGGAGAAATTACCAATATTCCATATTTTAGTAATACCCTCATATAGGTTTACTTTGTCAACTACCATACCAGGTTTTATTCCTAATTCACTTCTAATAATTTTATCTTTGGTTCGCCAGTTTTTGCTTATTTTGATACTGTCAATACGAATTTTTTGGATACTATCAGGCCAGTTATCTTGTCCAAATAGGAGGTTCAATGGAAACGTAAAAAATAGTATTATGATCCATTTGTTTTTCATGTAGCATTCATTGTGTTCACCAATATTACGTTTTTAAATACACAGAATTGTTTGTAGCAAACAGTTTGGTATAAGGATGCTGTATTTCCCATGAATGGATTTGAGCTTTGGTTTAAAAAGACCAAATAAGGGGTGAAATTATTTAGGTGAAAATAATTTGATAAAATAATTGTACTAATCTATTTGATTAATAAAGTAAATTTCTATTTTATTTATACCAAATAAAAACCATTTAGCTCAAAACGCTTTAACTTTACCTCTTATAGTTGGAAATTCTTTATTTTTACTTACGGAATTTATAAAGTTTTATAATTAAAATGTTGAACAGGTAATGACCAAACAAATAAATATTTTTTCACTTTTCGTATTTTTGTTTTTAAATTTAAATGCACAAACTTCTCTGGAAACGGAAAAAATAATCAATGCAAAAGATTATGGAATTTACCCAAATACCTTTGAAAACATTGCTCCGCTGTTAAATAAGATGGTTGTTGAAATAGCACACTTTCCTTTGGTTAAACTTGTATTTGAAAAAGGCAGGTATGATATCTGGCCGGAAAGTTCTCCAAAAAGGGAATATTTTATCAGTAATACATCTACAGAAAGAGAATGTCCATCTAAAATAAAAACAATTGCCCTGCTTTTTGAAAACTTCAAAGATATTGTGATTGAAGGCAATGGAGCCCTTTTTATGATACATGGCAAAATGATCAATTTTGCCTTTGATCATTGTGAAAATATCAAAATACAAAATATAAGTTTTGATTATGAACGGCCTACTATGTCTGAATTAACCTTTGATGAAGTGACTGATAGAATGATCATTGCGATCATAAATCCTTCTTCAACATATGCCGTCATTGATAATAAACTAAAATTCTATGGTGAGGGCTGGACTATGAAACATGATCATACAATCCTTATCGACCCTGAATTGTTTGCTTTTTATTATAGTAAGTTTTCTCCATTAAGAAAAAGTAAGGCTACAGAATTAGCTCCTTTTAAGATAAAGTTTGAAGGTGATTATTCAAGATTTAAGTTTAAAAAAGGGCAAGTGTTAACCGTGAGAGATCCAATAAGAGACCAGGTGGGCGCTTTTATTGCTTACAGTAAAAATGTAGTGCTTCAAAATGTGCAGATGCATTATATGCACGGTATGGGAATTATCAATCAATTCAATGAAAATGTTACCTTGGATAAAGTGATTGTTAAACCAAGAAAAGAAACAGGAAGAAAAATTGCTGCTTTTGCGGATTGTTTTCATTTCTCAGGATGTAAAGGGCAAATCATTATTGAAAACTGTGAAACAGGAGGTGGTCATGATGATCCGGTAAATGTGCATGGAACACATTTGAAGATCACAAAGCGAGTTTCAGAAGACAAAATAAATGTTCGTTTTATGCATGGTCAAACCTATGGTTTAGATGCTTTTTTTAGAGGAGATACATTAGATTTTGTTCATGCAAAAAGTTTACAAATTTATGGAACTGCTCAGGTAAAGGAAGTGAAAAAAATCAATGATAGAGATTTGCAATTAACTTTAACTAATACAATTCCAAAAGGTTTTAAAGAAGGTGATGTGGTTGAAAATGTTACCTGGACTCCATCAGTAATCATCCGAAATAATTATTTTTCAGGAACTAATACAAGGGGAGTTCTATTAACAACAAGAAAAAAAGCAGTTATTGAGAATAATACTTTTTTTAGAACTGGAATGCATGCTATTTTAATTGCGAATGATGCTTCCAGCTGGTATGAATCAGGTTCGGTTAGAGATGTAACTATTAGAGGCAATCGATTTGTAGATTGTGCCTATAATCAGGTTCCTAATAATTACATCATCAATATCTGGCCGGAAAATCATAAAATGATACCTGATTATTATGTGCATAAGAATATTACAATTGAAAATAATATTTTCGAAACTTTTGATACACCAATTCTAAGAGCAAAAAGTACTTCCGGTTTAATTTTTAGAAATAATAAAATTGTTCATACAGATACTTTTACAAATGAAAAAGGAGGTAAGCCATCCTTTAATTTTGTACAATGTAAAAATGTAGAGATCGATCTTCATAAGTCTGATAAAGGAAAGTTTGATAAGATTCAAACAAAGAATATGGAAACCGGAGATATTAAAGTTGAAGAAAAATAATATGAAAGCAAAAAATAATCTGATAAGCATTTTGATATTCTTACTGATAATTTCAGTAGGGTATGCTCAAAAAAAGGATTTTAGGGGAATGCATAGTGATACACCTGCAAAAAAATGGCAGGATGCTCTTATTGGTGGAAATGGAGAAATGGGCGTTTTGGTATTTGGCGATCCGGCAAATGAGAAAATTATTTTCAATCATGAGTTTTGTTATGAATTTATTGGAACTGAAGATATTGAACCACCGGATATTGCTAAGTATTTACCTGAAGTAAGGCGACTTATGGCAGAAGGAAAATATGATGAAGCCACTAAATACTCTTATAAAATGGCTAAAAAAGAGGGTTATGCCGGTTTGCAATGGACGGATCCCTATCATCCGGCTGTGATCATGCATATGGATCAAAAGTTTAATGGTGAAGTGAAAGATTATAAGCGATCTGTAAATTTTGAAAAGGGTGAAATTGAGGTGAAATGGAAATCTGGTGACGATCAATGGCTAAGAAAAACGTTTGTTTCAAGACCAGATAAAATGGTTGTTCAAAAATTTACTGGTACAGGTAAATTGAATATTAGTTTTGATCAAGGGCAATTGGTTCCTAAAATTATTCGTCAGCAATCTAAATATGGAAAAACCTTACAATTGAAGTCAGGAGAAAATTTCAATGATAATACATGGTTGATTTACAGGCAATCCTATAAAATTAATAATCGAGGGTTTGAAGTAATTACAAAGGTTGTTGCAAAAGGAGGAAAGACTATAAAACAAGGAAGTAAAATCATAGTAAGTGATGCTGATGAAATATTAGTGCTTACACGAATTAATTTTTTGGAACATTTTCAAAAATCACAAGTGGAACAAACGAAAAAAGATATCAATTCATTGGGTAGCAATTATGAAGCTCTTTTGCAAAAACATGCCAACATACATGGGGAGATGTTTAATAGGGTTCAACTAGATTTATATTCAAAAACAGAATCAAAAAGATCTAGTGAAGTATTGATTAAAGCTCAGAAAAAAGACAAAGAAAATCTTAATTTAGAATTATTACAAACCATGTTCGATATGGGGCGTTATGCTTTGATTAGTTCCTCAGGTAAGAATCCTCCTAACTTGATGGGTATATGGAATGGAGCCTGGAGACCAGAATGGAGTGGTGATTTTACAACCGATGCCAATATCAATTTACAAATTGCATCTGCCGCTATTGGTGACCTTCCGGAAGCAATTGATAGTTATATGACCATGTTAGAGCGTATTATGAGTGACTGGGAGATCAATGCGAAAAATTTATATGGTGTAAATGGCTATTTGGCAGGTACACGAACTTCCGGAAGACGAAATTTACATACACATTTTAATGTTTCCTTTCCGGGAGAATATTGGCTGGCAGGTGCCGAATGGTTAATCTTACCTTGTTATGATTATTATTTGGTAAGTGGTGATGAGAAGTTTTTAAAAGAACGCCTTTTACCTGCGATGATAAAAACTGTTCAATTCTTTGAGGAGTTTTTAACAGAAAAAGATGCGAATGATAATTATGTATTTGTACCATCTTATTCACCTGAAAATTCACCGAATAATATTAAACTACAAGGAACAGTAAATGCTACCATGGATATTGCGGCTGCTAAAGAATCGATTCAGAATTTGATATATGTATGTAAAAAATTAAATATTGAAAAGGAGAATATTCCCGAATGGGAAGCGCTGCTAGAAAAGATCCCCCCTTATTTGATCAATAAAGATGGAGCCTTAAAAGAATGGGCAATAGATAATTTGGATGATAATTATGACCACAGGCATATATCACATTTATACCCACTTTGGCCGGGTTTTGAGATAAATCCGGAAGAAACACCAAAAATGTTTGAGGCAGCAAGAGTTGCTTTTGCTAAAAAGGGTAGGGGTAATAACTCAGCCCATGGTCTGATGCATGGAGCTTTGATTGCTGCACGATTAAAGGAAGCAGATAAAGTGTATAATAATTTATTGTTTATGTTAACCAATAATTATTTGTTTAGCAGTTTATTTACATCACATAATCCGAATTTACATATTTATAATGCCGATGCCTTAAACAGTTTGCCTGCTGTGATCTTAGAAATGTTGGTATATTCTCGCCCTGGAGTGATTGAATTATTGCCTGCATTATCTGAAAAGTTAACCAAAGGAAAAATTACAGGAATTAAATGCAGAACTCAGGCAACGGTTGAGGAACTGGAATGGGATTTTAACAAAGGATTTGTAAAAGCAATGATATCTTCTGATGTTGATCAGGAAGTGGAGTTGTTTTTTAGAAGAGATGCCAAAACGATCAAAGACGCATCAGGAAAAGATTATCCTGAAAAAACAAAAATCTCACGAAAAGTAAAACTAACAAAAGATAA
>JAOZTG010000135.1 GCA_029939235.1 Flavobacteriaceae bacterium | reverse complement strand
ATTCTATAGTCTTCAATTATCTTTTAGACATAATATTGAATGATGTATTTTGTATTCGCTCACATATTTTTAATGTGACCTGTTAATATTGCATGTGTCATCTTTCCCAAACCACTTATATCGGTGATTTGCAATAGTATTGTATAAGCTATCTCGTATTTTTTTTGGTATAATTTTAAAATAATATAGCAGACCAATAAAACTACCTGTTTTTTTAAAATAATTAATACTGCTGTTGATTTTCTATAGATTATATCACCCTCTATTAGAACAATAGAATTTAACTCATTTTTTTTTTGTTTAATTGTAACAAAAGTTTAGCAGCGGCGTCTGATTGTAAGGAAACAAATAAAAATTGTTTTTGATTCAATCATTTTGAAAAAATAAATAGAATAATGATCAAACTTGTAAATCTTCATAAATCTTACCCAATGGGTAAAGAGTCACTTCATGTTTTAAAAGGTTTAAATCTACATATAAAGGAAGGAGAATTTGTTTCCATTATGGGATCTTCCGGTTCCGGAAAATCAACTTTATTAAATATTGTTGGTTTATTAGATAGTCACGATGAAGGTGAGTATTTTTTAAACGGACAATTAATTGAAAATCTTGATGAAACAAAGGCAGCTACTTTAAGGAATAAATTTTTAGGATTTATTTTTCAGTCATTTAACTTGATCACCTATAAAAATGCTTTAGAAAATGTTGCATTACCTCTTTATTACAAAGGAATTGGAAGAAAAGAGCGCCAAAAAATCGCAATGGAATATTTAGATAAAGTGGGCTTAACAGAATGGGCAAATCATTTACCAAGTGAACTGTCCGGTGGGCAAAAACAAAGAGTTGCAATTGCCAGAGCTTTGGTAACCAATCCTAAAGTAGTTTTGGCAGATGAGCCTACAGGAGCTTTGGATTCTTCTACATCTCACTCGGTTATGGAGTTATTAAAGGAGATCAACCGTGAAGGAATGACTGTTTTTGTAATTACACACGAAGAAGATATAGCTGCTGAAACAGATAGAATTGTTCGATTAAAAGATGGTGTCATTATGAGTGATGAAAAAGTAAATAAAAAAGTAAAAGCATAATTTATGTTTAGTTTAGATCGTTGGATTGAGATTTTTCAGACGATACGTAAAAATAAATTACGTACTGCTTTATCTGGTTTTACCATAGCCTTTGCAATACTATTGTTTACACTTTTATTTGGTATTGGTAATGGTTTGAAAAACACTTTTGAAAGAGAGTTTGCAAAAGATTCGATGCTATCTATTTATATTTGGACAGGTAGAACTACAAAACCATTTAAAGGACTACAAAGTGGTAGAAAAATCCAATTTAAAAATGATGATTATAAATTTTTAGTAGATAAGTTTGGAGACAGAATGCAAACTATCAGTCCTAGGATTCAGAGAAGTGTTCAGGCTATCTATAAAGGAGAACAAAATAATTATACACTTAGAGCTATTTATCCAAATTATTTAATATTAGAATCTGCCGAAATTGAAAGTGGAAGATTTTTAAATATGTTAGATCTTCAAAAAAGGTCAAAAGTAATTGTGATCGGCAGATTGGTTGAAAAAGATTTATTTGGGCAATTAAGTGCTTTAGGTAAAGAAATTAATTTAGGAGGAATTTCTTATCGTGTTATTGGTACTTTTTCAGACCCTGGAGGTGATAATGATGAAAGATATATTTACGGACCATTTACAACAGTACAGAGATTATATGGCAATAAGGATGAACTTGGTGAATTTGGTTTAACCTATGACCCAAAGCTTAGTGTTGATGAAGCCATCATGTTTGGTAATCAGCTTGGCAAAGCATTAAAAGAAAAGCATAGTGTAGATCCAAGAGATCAGGGAGCTATTAGAGTTAATAATTATGCTGAAGGAAATAAACAGGTTTCAATGATGATGTTGGTTTTAAATCTAATAATTTTATTTATTGGTATTGGAACTTTAATTGCAGGTGTAATTGGAATTAGTAATATTATGGTGTATATCGTTAAAGAACGGACGAAAGAATTAGGTATTAGAAAAGCACTGGGAGCAACACCTAAATCAATAATTGGGATGATCATGCTGGAATCTATTTTTATTACAACAGTTGCAGGGTATGTAGGTTTATTAATAGGAACAACCATTTTAAAATTTATTGGAGATAGTTTAGAAGAATATTTTATTGTAGATCCAAGTGTTGAAACTTATGTAGTGGTGGGTGCAACAATAGTTTTAATCATTGCAGGTACTATTGCAGGATATATACCAGCGACAAGAGCTGCAAGAATTAAACCAATAGAAGCTTTAAACGACGACTAAATATGAAGAGTTTTATATTTGATAGAGATACCTGGCAAGAAATATTTGACGGTATAAGTAAAAATAAGGTACGTACCGGTATAACCGTTATTGGTGTGATGTGGGGTATTTTCTTGTTGGTAGTTTTATTAGGTGCAGCCAGAGGAATGGAAAATAATTTTAATAAATTATTTGGAAATTTTGCTACCAATAGTGTTTTTATTTGGGGGCAATCTACAAGTAAACCTTTTAAAGGTTTTCAGGAAGGAAAACGAATTACTTTAAAAATGTCTGATGTTGAATATATTCGGTCTGAGATAAAAGGAATTGAGTTTGTGGTACCAAGATACCAAACACAAAGTAAGCTTGTTCATAAATTTAAATCTACTACATTAGGCGTTTATGGAGATTATCCCTTATTAGATAAAGTTGAAAAAAAGCTATTAGTTTATGGTAGATGGCTCAATCAAAATGATATTGATAAAAAGAAAAAAGTTTGTGTACTTGAAGATGATACCTATAAACAATTATTTGATAAAGATGAATATCCAATAGGAGAATATATTAAAATAAATGATGTCAATTATAAGGTGGTAGGTTTGTATAAAAACAAGATACAAATGGGACCGGGAGGAGGACTTCATATTCCTTTTTCGACATTCCGACAGGTTTATAACAGAGGTAATAACATTGGCTGGATGATGGTTACCGGTAAACCGGATGTTGATATCAAACAAATGGAAGCAGATATTAAATTAATGCTTAAAAATTTACACAAAGTACATCCCGAAGATGGGAGAGCTTTCGGAAGTTTTAATTTAGCTAAAGAAATTAAAAAAATAACTGGATTTCTTACCGGAATGCAATTCTTAACATGGTTTGTAGGTATTGCAACTTTAATTGCGGGTGTTTTTGCGATTGGAAATATTCTGTTAATTACGGTAAAAGAAAGGACGAAAGAAATTGGAATTAGAAGAGCATTAGGAGCAAAACCCTGGGAAATCAAACGCCATATTATTTTGGAGTCAATTTTCTTAACATCGTTAGCCGGGGCTTTAGGAATTATTGCAGGAGGTATTGTTTTGATGCTAATTGATAAATTTTTTGGAAGTGGTGATGATGCGGCTTTGGTAAATCCAACGGTTGACATCCCCGTTATTTTAATTGCATTTACAACAATTGTAGTATTAGGAACTTTAATTGGCTTAATACCAGCTCAAATTGCAGTTAGTATAAAACCAATTGAGGCATTAAGTGATGAATAAATAATAATCAACTATAATAAATTTTATAATAATGAAAAAAAAGTTATTTTTTGGTGCTATAACAGTAGCACTAATAGCCGTTTTAATTTGGTTTGGTAAAAAAAATAGTAAGTCGACGATAGAGTTTGAAACTGAAAAGCCATTCAAAACAAATATTGTAAGAAAAACTGTTGCCACAGGAAAAGTTGTGCCTTTGGAAGAAGTAGAAATAAAACCTCAGATCTCTGGTATTATTGATAAAATATTTGTGGAGGAAGGTGCAGAAGTAAAAAAAGGAGATCTTATTGCAAAGGTGAGGGTAGTACCCAATGAACAGGCTTTAAGCAATGCACGAGGAAGAGTAACAAAAGCACAATTGCAAGTTGACAATGCTAAAATTGTTTATACCAGAAATAAAAAACTTTATGATAATGGTGTGATCTCCAGAAAAGACTTTGAATCATTTGAATTGGCATACAATCAGGCAAAGCAGGATCTTCAAAATGCAAGAAATGATTTTAAGATCATTAAATTAGGGTCAACGGGTTCGTCAGGAACAGCAAATACGAATATCAGGGCAACCACTTCAGGTATGATCTTAGAGATTCCTGTAAAAGAAGGATATCAGGTAATTCAAAGTAATAATTTTAATGCTGGTACAACCATCGCTTCCATTGCTGATATGAGTAAAATGATCTTTGAAGGTAAAGTAGATGAATCAGAAGTAGGAAAACTACAGGAAGGTATTGATATTAAAGTGGGTTTAGGAGCAATTGATGATAAGAAGTTTCCGGCTAGATTAACTTTTATTGCTCCAAAAGGAACGGAAGAAAGTGGTGCAGTTCAATTTAAGATCAAGGCAGATGTTACTTTAGATAGCGATTATTTTATCCGTGCGGGTTATAGTGCTAATGCAGATATTGTTTTAGAGAAAAAAGATAGCGTTTTGGCCATCAAAGAATCTTTATTGCAGTTTGATAAAAAAACAGAAAAGCCATATGTAGAAGTTAAAACAGGAGATCAGGAGTTTGAAAAAAGAACTATTAAGTTAGGTATTTCTGATGGAATCAATGTAGAAATTGACTCAGGATTGGTGGCAGATGAGGAAATTAAGATATGGAATAAAACCAAAAAAGATAAAGATAAAGACAAAAAGGAAGAAGACTAGAATAGAATAACCTAGAGAGACCCTGCAAATTGCAGGGTTTTTTATTTTTTTTGAAAATAATGATATTTATCAATGGTCAATTCATTTTTTTTTGAGAAATTTATAGTGTTATTAATTAAAATATATTTAAGCCATGGAGATAAAATTAGTTTATTTGAGTGATTTGAAGTTTAACTTAAAAGTATGGAAAAGAGAGTTAAGATTCCATAGGGATGAGTTAACTAAGTTTGAAAAAAAATTAGAAGATATAGCAAGTAGAAATTTAGGAAATGATGCTATGGCTCCTTTAGAAGGTTTCCAAAATAAAATAATTCGCGAAAAACAAGTTATTGGAAGAATGTTACAACGGATAAGAAGGAAAAGAAATATTCTTAAAACTGCAGACATGAATGAGGAACTGGATGGGAGATTAAGAAGCCAACAAACCACTCTAAGAGGCGATATGAAAACATATATCAAACTTCATTATGAATTAAAAGAAAATTTGATGGACTACTTTTTAAAGTGGTTATAGTTAAAAAAATAAAAAATCCCCATTTTGGGGATTTTTTATTTTTTAGAAATTATTCAATTTTATGTTTAATGGATTCTTTTACTTCTTGCTCTAAGTGATCAGTAAATAAAATTCCGTTAAGATGATCGATTTCATGCTGAAAAATCACAGCAGTAAATGCCTCAATCATTTCACATTTATGCTGCCCCGTTCTATTATCATATTCTAACAGAACAGCATAGGAACGGTCATGGGTTGTTTCGCGAATATCTGGAATAGACAAACAACCTTCCAACACATCTTGTTTTAGATCAGAATATTTTGTGATCCTTGGATTATAATAAACTTCAAAGGGTTCATTTTCTTTGTCAAATCGCTGAATCCAGATAATTTTTTTAAGGATGCCTACCTGGGGTGCCGCAATTCCAACTCCTCTGCTGGCACTATCTCTAACAGTTTGATATAATCGGTTTGTAAATGTTTGTAATAGTTTGTCATTTTTGTTCACAATAAAATCCTGACTTTTTGAACGTAAGATAATAGAATCCTTTGGATTGGTTATCAATAAAACCCGCATGGGTTCATCAGTCGCACCCGAAAGGATTAACTTCGTTTCTCCCTTTGAAAAAATACTATTCGTTTCTGTAGAAGTAGTATTTTTATTGGATGCACATCCAATGATAAAAAAAGAAACGATCAACGAAAAGTATAAAGAAAACTTCATCGGATTAAAATGTTTAATGAAATTGTTTAGCAATTTTCTCTGCTTTTCTGCTTTCAGTATAATCATAAAAACCTTCACCTGACTTCGCACCTAATTTTCCTGCATTTACCATATTTACCAATAAAGGACAGGGTGCATATTTTGGATTTCCAAATCCATCATACAAAACATTCAAAATAGATAAACAAACATCCAATCCAATAAAATCAGCCAATTGCAATGGACCCATAGGGTGAGCCATTCCTAACTTCATTACCGTATCAATTTCATATACTCCTGCAACTCCTTCATATAAAGAATAAATTGCTTCATTGATCATTGGCATCAATATTCTATTGGCTACAAAGCCAGGATAATCATTAACTTCAACAGGAATTTTATGTAGCTTTTTGGATAATTCCATAATGGTATTTGTAACCTCATCTGAGGTAGAATAACCACGAATTATTTCAACCAGTTTCATAATAGGCACTGGATTCATAAAATGCATACCAATTACTTTTTCTGGTCTGGAAGTAACGGAAGCAATCTTTGTTATGGAAATAGAAGATGTATTACTTGCCAGAATAGCATTTTCAGGAGCTTCTTTATCAATTTGTTTAAAGATCTTTAATTTCAGATCTAAATTCTCGGTTGCTGCTTCAATAACAAGATCGGCATTTTGAACACCTTCAGAGATCGAAGTATGAATAACCAGATTTTTAAGTGTATGATCTTTTACTTCAGAGGTAATCCTGTCCTTCATTAATAATCGGTCCAGATTTTTAGTGATAGTAGCAATTGCTTTTTCAAGAGCATTTTGTGAAATATCAATTAAATTTACCTGATAACCATTTTGAGCAAATACATGAGCAATTCCGTTGCCCATAGTTCCAGCTCCTATTACAGCTATATTTTTCATAATATAATTTTAAAGATTAATTTATTGTGGAGGCATTGTGCCAAATACTTTATCCCAAAATGTTGTAGAAACACCAAATGCCTTTTGCGGGTATTTATAATGATGGATACTGTGATGTTTCCATAAATATTTAAATTTTTTCGGAGGTCGGTTTACATGTGTAGCACGATGCAAAAAGGAATAAAGAATATATCCTAAAAAGAAACCAGGATAATAAGCCCATGTAATTTCCGGAATTCCTAAGATGCTAAAAAACAGATAAAAAATAAAAAACAGGATCGTTGCCATGATAATTCCCGGAACGGGAGGCATTAATATTCTATCTGTATCCCGTGGATATAAATGATGGGATCCGTGCATGATAAAATGAAAACGTTGAATGAAACTATTCTCAGAGATCCAGTGAAATAAAAACCGGTGCAAAATATACTCAACTAATGTCCATGATAATAAGGCAAAAATAAATATACTGACAAATTTGAAAAATGGAATTTTAATTACAAATAACGCCACATAAATCAATGCCAATACAACAAAACCATAAACAATAACATTGACTTTCATGTTTGATTTTGTCAAACTCTCTAAAAAAGGATTTTTAAATATAGTGGCCTGTCCGCTATGATGTTCAGTTGTAACTTTGAGTTTCATCCGTTTATATTTATTGTTTTTCAGTAAGACCAACCCAGCCGACTAGGCTATTGGAATATTCATATAATTATTTTACTGAGTAACAACATCTTTGGTTATGATGTTTTATTTGTTAGAATTTATCAATAATTTGTTGTGCTACTCTAAGTGCTTCAGTGCCCTGATACAAAGAAACAACAGGAGTAGTATTGTTGTTGATGGCATCAGCAAAACTTTCCAGTTCATCCAAAATAGCGTTATTGTTTTCAATGTTTGGATTTTCAAAATAGATCTGTTTTTTTATTCCTTCGGCATTTTGTAGGATCATTGCAAATTCATCCGGGTTTTCTGGAACATCTTTCATTTTAACAACCTCACTTTTCTTTTCTAAAAAGTCAATGGAAATATAGGCATCTTTTTGAAAAAATCTCGATTTACGCATATTTTTCATGGAGATTCTACTTGCAGTTAAATTTGCAACACAACCATTTTCAAATTCAATTCGGGCATTGGCAATATCAGGCGTTTCACTGATCACTGATACACCACTTGCGTGGATATCTTTTACTTTCGAATTTACCACACTTAAAATGATGTCTATATCATGTATCATCAGATCTAATACAACAGGCACATCGGTACCACGCGGATTAAATTCGGCCAGCCGATGGCTCTCAATAAACATCGGACTATGGATCTTGTCTTTCACAGCTGTAAAGGCAGGGTTAAAACGTTCAACGTGTCCTACCTGACCTTTAACTTGCATCTTTTTAATAAGGTCCCTTAACTCTTCTGCTTCAGCTACTGTTTTTGTAACAGGTTTTTCGATAAAAATATGTTTTCTTTTTTCAATGGATTTTTTTGCGCTGTCATAATGATTTAATGTTGGGGTAACAATATCAACTACATCGCAGGCATCGATCAGCTCATCAATTGTTTGAAAATTTTTATAACCAAACTCCTTAATAACATTTTGTACATTTTCTTCACTTGGATCATAAAATCCAATTAAATCATATTTAGAGGATTGTTTAAGTAATTTTAAATGAATTTTTCCAAGGTGCCCTGCACCTAAAACTCCTGCTTTTAACATAAAAATAATTTTTATCAAAAGTACAAAAACAAGTGATAATTTGAAAGATTTATATCTAAAGCTTATTATTTAGTGCTTGGTCGGAAATACACAAAAATCAAAATCGTTTCTTTTTGCAATC
>JAOZTG010000134.1:6897-8709 GCA_029939235.1 Flavobacteriaceae bacterium | reverse complement strand
GTCAATTACAAATGAATTGCCAAAGTATTCTTTACTTCATTCATAATAAAAGTACTGTGTGCACTACTAATATGATCTAAAGTAGTTAATTTATCATTTAGAAAATTATGATAAGCTTTCATATTCTTCACTACTACTTTTAAAAAATAATCATAATCACCACTTACATTATAACACTCCAAAACCTCATCAAATTTAATAACTTCTTTTTCAAATTTTTTCACATAGGCCTGTTTATGCTGCATCAGTTTGATCTGGCAAAAAACGACAAATGATTTTTCAATCTTTTCTTTATTTATCAAGGCTATGTACTTTTCTATAACTCCATTTCTTTCCAGCTTTTTAATCCGTTCATACACTGCCGTGGAAGAAAGGTTTAAATGAATGGAAAGTTCTTTGGTTGTCATTTTGCTATCATTTTGCAAATAGAATACAATCTTTTTATCCGTTTTATCCATTGTCATAAGGTAAATTTTCTAATTAAAATATCAATAGAGGTAATAATATGTAAATTTATCTATTTTATTGCATTAATACTTAATTATTATCTGTATTTCTAAACCTGTATTGATTTTTATCCTACTTAAACTTAATTTTGTAATAAATTAAAATCATAGTTATGAGTTTCAAACCAGCAAATAACATACAGGATCTTCAATACTTTGGAGAATTTGGAGGAGTGAATCCTTCTATTTCTGATTCATCCACCTACACTTTTTTACATGCAAAAACCATGATGGATACCTTTGAGGGCAATGCAGAAGGTTGTTATTTATATTCCCGTCATTCAAGTCCGAGTAATTTAAATCTGGGAGAAGCTCTTGCGGCAATGGAAGGTACTGAGACTGCTAATGTTGCCGCCTCTGGCATGGGAGCTATCACACCAACACTGTTGCAATTGTGTAATACCGGAGACCATATTGTATCTTCCAGAACCATATATGGGGGGAGTTATGCTTTTTTAAAGAATTTTGTACCTAAATTTGGAATCAATACTACTTTTGTGGATATCACTTCTTTAGAAAAGATTGAAGCTGCCATAAATAAAAATACAAAAGTTCTTTATTGCGAAACCGTTAGCAATCCTTTGTTGGAAATTGCTGATATTCCGGAACTTTCTAAAATGGCAAAAAGACATAACCTGACCCTGGTAGTTGACAATACTTTTTCACCTTTAAGCTTATCTCCCGGTATTTTAGGTGCTGATGTTGTTATCCATAGCTTGACAAAATTCATCAATGGCACTAGTGATACGGTTGGTGGTGTGATCTGTGGTACACAGGAATTTATAAACAGTTTACGCAATGTAAATGACGGAGCTAGTATGCTATTAGGACCTGTAATGGATAGTTTAAGATCTGCCAGTGTATTAAAGAATATAAGAACACTGCATATTCGTATGAAAAAGCATAGTGAAAATGCAATGTATTTAGCAGAGAAATTTGAAAAAGACGGTATCAAAATGATATATCCAGGATTGAAAAGTCACCCACAATACGAATTATACAAAACAATGTATAATGAAGAATATGGTTTTGGAGGTATGCTGGCATTTGACGTTGGCTCTTTAAAAATTGCTGATGATCTGATGGAGTTGATGCAAAATAGAAATTTGGGTTATTTAGCAGTAAGTTTAGGCTTTTACAAAACATTATTTAATGCACCTGGTACCGGAACATCTTCTGAGATTCCATTGGATGAACAAGAAAAAATGGGATTAAGTGACGGATTGATCCGTTTTTCTATAGGACTGGATAATGATATTGAACGTACATACCAGGAAATGAAAAAATGCATGCAGGAAGTTGGGGT
>JAOZTG010000134.1:0-6797 GCA_029939235.1 Flavobacteriaceae bacterium | reverse complement strand
AAAATATTTTCTGTGTTTGCCTTTTCAAATTTCTTACCAGTAATATTTTCATAAAGCTCAATATATCGGTTGGAAATCTCTTCAATTTTTTGATCTGTCATTTCAGGAATTGTTTGTCCGTCCAATCCTTGAAAACCATTTTCGATCAACCATTGTCTTACAAACTCTTTCGACAATTGTTTTTGCACTTCACCCCTATCTTGTTTTTCCTGATAACCATCTTCATAAAAATAACGGGAAGAGTCCGGCGTATGGATTTCATCTATCAAAATGATTTTACCATTTTTGGTTTTCCCAAATTCATATTTGGTATCTACCAAAAGCAAACCTCTTTTTGCTGCAATTTCAGTTCCTCTTTGAAATAATTTTCTTGTATAATCCTCTAAAACTAGATAATCATCTTCACTGACAATTCGCTGCGCTATAATATCTTCTCTTGATATATCTTCATCATGATCACCATCAGATGCTTTTGTAGAAGGTGTTATAATCGGTTCAGGGAATTTATCATTTTCTTTCATTCCTTCCGGCATGGTAACTCCGCAAATCTCTCTTTTTCCATCACGATACTCTCGCCAGGCATGTCCGGAAAGATATCCTCTGATCACCATTTCCACTTTAAAAGGATCTACAAAATAACCAACTGCTACATTCGGATCAGGGCAACTCAACAACCAGTTTGGAACCAAGTCTTTCGTTTCATTCAACATATATTCAGCTATCTGATTCAATATCTGACCTTTAAAAGGAATCTGTTTTGGCATGATCACATCAAAGGCCGATAATCTGTCACTTGCGACCATTACCAACAGATCATCATTGATATTATACACTTCCCTTACCTTTCCCTTATAAACATCTTTTTGTTTTGGAAAATTAAAATTGGTATCGTTTATTGTATTCATGTATTTGAATTATAAATTATGAGTTATTAATTATGAATTAGAGTCCTACATTCAAAAGTAAATATTACTCTATTTCTATGCTTTTGTAGGCATTAATAATTTTCTTTACAAGCCTGTGCCTTATCACATCATTTTCATCCATATATACCATTTCGATCCCTTTTAAATTCTTCAAAGTTAAAATAGCCTCTTTCAAACCTGAGATTTGTCTTTTTGGAAGATCAATTTGCCCAGGATCACCGGTTATAATAAATTTTGCATGTTTTCCCATTCGGGTTAAAAACATCTTCATTTGATTATGTGTGGTATTTTGTGCTTCATCTAAGATCACAAAAGCACTGTCTAAAGTTCTTCCACGCATAAATGCCAAAGGTGCGATTTGAATCACTCCTTTTTCAATATACAATTCTAACTTTTCGTAAGGAATCATATCGCGTAAAGCATCATATAATGGTTGCATATATGGATCCAGTTTTTCTTTTAGATCTCCTGGTAAAAAACCTAAGTTCTCCCCTGATTCTACTGCAGGTCTGGTTAAAACAATCTTTCTTACCTGCTTTTCTTTTAATGCTTTAACGGCCAACGCAACAGCTGTATAAGTTTTTCCGGTACCTGCAGGCCCAATGGCAAAAAGCATATCATTATCATCTATCAGATCCACCATTTTTCTTTGATTAACCGATAAGGCTTTGATCAGCCTTCCTCCCACTCCGTGCACCAGTACATCATCAGATCTTTTCGAATTTTTATGTTCTTTCGTATTTGATAATAACTGCTCAATACTATTCTCATCCAGTTTATTATACCTGTTAAAATAATCGGTTAATTTTTTAAAACTCTTTTCAAATGCATCCAGACTGGTCGGGTCACCGTAAATACGAACTTTTTCACCACGGGCAACAATTTTTAACTTTGGGAAACTCTTCTTTACCGATTCTAAGTTACTATTGTGCGGTCCAAAAAATTCATTCGGATCTATATCTACCAGTTCTATTATTCTTTCGTTCAAACGGAAATTATTTAGTTATAAATTTAAGCATTTAGAGCTTAAATAATATATTAATTTGTTTAGATTTGTATCGCAAAAATAATATATTTAAATATAGGGTACACCTAATAATTCATTTCTTTAAAAAAACATGCCAATAATAACTTTAACAACTGATTTTGGTACGAAAGATCACTTTGTTGGTGCAGTTAAGGGCGCTATTTATAGTGAGTTAAGAGATGTGAAAATCGTTGATATCTCTCATCAAATAAGCCCTTTCAGTATAAACGAAGCTGCCTACGTTCTTAAGAATGCTTATCAGAATTTTCCTGATGGAACCATTCATATTATTGGTGTTGATTCAGAAATCAGCAATGAGAACAAACCCATAGCCATTCAGCTGGAAAAACAATTTTTTATTTGTTGTGATAACGGAATTTTATCCATGATCACCAATGAGATCAATCCGGAAAAACAGGTTGAAATTACTATTCAGGAATCAAATGAATCTAAGGTAGCAATACTTGATATTTTTATTAAAGTTGCCTGTCATATTGCCCGGGGTGGAATGTTAGAGGTAATTGGTAAAAAGATCGATGATATCAAAAAACTATATGAGATACAACCTCTGGTTAATACAGAGCAAAATCAAATTGTTGGTACGATTATTTACATCGATAATTTTGGCAATGTAATAAGCAACATCACCAAAAATATTTTCAATACAGTTGGTAAAGGACGAGAATTTGAAATAATTGCCCGAAATTATAATTTCACCAAAGTTTATAAAAAGTATAATGAAATTGTAGATTTCAATATTCCCGTTGATAAAAGACAGGATGATGGTAAACGACTGGCAATTTTCAACTCGGCAAATTATCTTGAAATCTCTTTGTATCGCAGTAATTTAAATACCGTGGGTGGTGCCTCCAGTTTACTGGGATTAAAATATAGAGACAATATCACCGTTAGATTTAAATAAAATTTAAATGATTACCACTTTTTGTTTTAATATTTTTACTTTGCACTTTTAACTTTATCACATGTTTATAAGAATTGTAAAAATGAGTTTTGACGAAAATAATATTGAAGAATTTCTAAGCAATTTTCATCAAAATAAGGAAAAGATAAGGAATTTTGAAGGCTGTCAGTTTTTAGAACTATATAGAGATAAAGAGAATGAAAATATTTTTTTTACCTATAGTTACTGGAATTCAGAGGAAGATTTGAATATTTACAGAAATTCAGATCTATTTAAAAGTGTTTGGGCAAAAACCAAAACTTTGTTTAATGATATTCCACAGGCATGGAGTGTAGATAAAATTGTAAGTTTGAAATAATTGAATTCCAAGTCTAAAGTTCCATGTTCCACATTTTAACCCGAAACGCAAAACCCGAAACCCGAAAATAGTATGTTTGCCATTTTAAAAAAAGAATTCAATACATTTTTTGCTTCACCCATTGGTTATTTGGTGATTGCCGTTTTTTTATTGATCAACGGACTCTTTTTATGGGTTTTTAAAGGCGATTTTAACATCCTCCATGCGGGATTCTCTGATCTGACGAGTTTCTTTTATTTAGCCCCCTGGTTTTTCATATTTTTGATTCCGGCTATCACTATGCGTAGTTTTTCTGATGAGATCCGATTAGGAACTATTGAAATTTTAAAAACCAAACCTTTAAGTAACTGGCAAATTGTTTTAGGAAAATATTTGGGTGCATTTTTATTGATCATTTTAGCTTTAATTCCAACATTGACATACGTTTATACAATTGATCAATTAGGCAATCCAACTGGAAATTTAGATTTAGGAAGTATTTTAGGCTCTTATTTAGGACTACTATTCTTATCCGCTGCATTTACAGCAATTGGTCTTTTCACATCTACCTTGTCCAATAATCAAATCGTTGCTTTTATTGCTGGTGTTGTACTTTCTTTTTTGATGTATTACGGATTTGAAGCTATCGCTGAATTAAATATTTTAAAAAATCTAAATATCCAAAATATTGGTATGAAGGAACATTTTAAAAGTATCAGCAAAGGCGTAATTGACACAAAAGACATACTCTATTTTGCCAGTGTTACTTTTTTCTTCTTATTTCTCACTAAAACGAATTTTGATAAAAAATGAACCTAGGTAATACATACATAAAAATTATTTTGGTTGTAGTGGCATTAATCATTTTAAATGTTATAGGTAATTCCGTTTACAAACGTTTTGACCTTACAAAGGATAAACGCTACACATTATCAAACCAAACAAAAGAGATCGTTGCCAGTATTGATGATCCGTTAACGATCAAAGTTTATTTACAGGGGGATTTTCCAGCTGAATTTAAAAGAATTCAATTGGAAACAAATCAGTTTTTAGAAGAGTTACATGCACTTAATGATCATATCAAATTTCGTTTTGTGAACCCTGTTGGGAACAAAAAAGAATTGATCAAAAAAGGTCTGCAACCCAGCAGATTAACAATAAAAGAAAATGATAAAGTTTCAGAAGCAGTTATTTTTCCATGGGCCGTTATTAACTATCATGATAAAACAGAAAATGTTTCTTTATTAAACAATGCTATCGCTAAGAATCAGGAAGAGCAATTACAAAATTCCATTGAAAATCTGGAATATGAATTTACAAATGCTTTGCTGAAAATTACTTCCGAAAAGAATAAAAAAATAGCCATTTTAAAAGGTAATGGTGAGCTGGATGATATTTATTTATTTAGCTTTCTGAAAAAATTGGGGGAATATTACAAACTTGCTGAATTCACTTTAGATCCGGTTAAAACAAATCCACAATCTACTTTAAATGATCTTTTAAATTATGACCTGACCATTATTGCAAAACCCACCCAAGCTTTTTCTGAAAAAGAAAAACTTACACTTGATCAATATATAATGAATGGTGGAAAAACATTATGGCTAATTGATAATGTGGTTGCCGAAATGGATAGTTTAATGGTAAACGGAAAAACTATCGCTTTTAACCGTGAATTGAATTTGACGGATATGCTTTTCAATTATGGAGTGAGAATTAATTATAATATTTCAAAAGATCGATACAGTTCCAGCATTAGGCTGGCTTCCGGAAACACAGGAAATCAAACTCAATATCAGGATTTTCTATGGCATTATTTCCCTTTGTTAATTTCGAATAACAATAATCCTATTTCCAAAAATTTAGACCCTATACTTTTAAAATTTCCAAGTAGCATGGATACATTGGAAAATGGAATTGCAAAAACAATTCTATTACAAAGTTCTCCTTACTCAAAAATCATAGGAACGCCTACAAACGTTTCATTAAATGAAATAGCCAATCAACCTGATACAAAAGAATTTAAGGATAAAAACACCATTTTTGGCGTTCTTTTAGAAGGAAAATTCAAATCTTCTTATGCAACAAGAACCAAACCATTTGAAGTTAAAAACTACAAAATGCAGGGAGTTGAAAATAAAATGGTTGTCATAAGTGATGGTGATATCATTGCAAATGAAACCTATAACGGAGAACCCTTACCTTTAAATGTTGACAAATGGACCAACCAACCATATGGAAATACTGATTTATTACTCAATACAGTGCAATATATGCTAGATGATTCAGGTGTATTAAAACTTCGATCTAAAAATCTGCAAATTCAATTTTTAGATAAAGAAAAAGTATTTCAGGAAAAAACTTTCTGGCAAATTTTTAATATCATTCTACCACTTGCAATTTTAGGAATTTTTGGTTTTATTTTTCAATATGTACGTAAAAAGAAGTATAGTTAGTTATTAAATTTTTGTTAAAAAAGATTTCTATTTTTAATTCTTATTTAGATTTAATGTAAATTACGTTTTATTAACTAAAAACTAATTTTATGAAAATCAAACTACTTACGCTATTTTTTGCTTTAACTGCTTTATCATTTCAAGCTCAAATTAAAACTCCGCAACCAAGTCCTTCTTCAAAAATTGAACAAACAATTGGTTTAACCGATGTAACTTTAGAATATTCCCGTCCTTCTATGAGAGGAAGAGTTGTTTATGGTAACCTTGTTCCTTTTGGACAAAAATGGAGAACCGGTGCTAATGCAAATACAAAAATTACCTTTAGTACAGATGTTGAAATTGGAGGAAAAACGCTAAAAAAAGGAACTTATGCTATTTATACGATTCCAAATAAAAGTTCATGGGATATAGTATTTTATAGTGATGCAACAAACTGGGGGCTACCGCAAAAATGGGATAACAGTAAAATTGCTTTAAAAACCTCTGTCAAACCAGAAACTATGCCATTTGAAATAGAAACATTTGAAATGGGATTTGATAATCTTGCAAATGCTAATCACGGATCTTTATTTATTTTATGGGAAAACACACTTGTATCCGTTAAAATCAATGTTCCAACAGAAAAAATTGCTTTAGCAAGTATTGACAAAGCAATGAAAGGTCCTTCTGCCGGAGATTACTTCAATGCTGGAAGATATTATCACCAAACAGGGAAAAATCTTAATAAATCATTAGAATATGTGAGCAAGGCTACTGAAATGAATCCTGATGCGTGGTGGATGTTTAGAGAAAAATCTTTGATCCAGGCTGAAATGGGTGATAAAAAAGGAGCAATTGCTTCCGCACAAAAATCTTTAACAGGAGCTCAAAAAGCAGGAAATGCCGACTATGTAAAAATGAATAAAGAATCTATTGCTGAGTGGAGTAAATAATCTTTAAGAAGCAAAAATCAAGTATTTTCTTGGATCTTGTTATTACAAGGTTGTATTTTAAAAGAATGTGGATGTAAAAAGCCTTTGTAGCTCCTTTGTAAAATAATTATTTCACAGAGTTACGCAAAGAAAACACAAAGTATCTCAAAGGTGTTTTTGAGATACATATAATATTCAAGTACTTCAAATCATAATGC
>JAOZTG010000298.1 GCA_029939235.1 Flavobacteriaceae bacterium | reverse complement strand
CTAATTCTTTCCTCAGAAGAAACCAGGAGTCAGCATAAAAATAAAGAAATTGTTCTTGAAAAATTTGGTCAGATCATCCAAAGAGCACTAATAATTCCTAAAAAAAGAAAGGCAACAAAACCAAGTAGGACGTCCATTAAAAAACGTTTAGAATCCAAGAAAATTCATGCATTTAAGAAAGTATCAAGGCGAAAACCAAATATGCCCGATTAATTACTATTTTAAACTTTTATCTTATTTCTTGTTTTAAATCAAATTTCCTTTGTAATTTTGCAAAACTTTCGGGGGTGCCTGTATATTTAATTAGCGGCTGAGATGATACCCATAGAACCTGAACAGGTAATGCTGTTAAGGGATATAGATTCTTCCAGCCTTTTTATTTATTCACATATTCCATAGAAAGATTATTTTTATTAAAACTATAGAATAAATTGAAAATGAATAAAAATATCTTATTAATTCTAACCTTACTTATTAGTGTAATTTCTTTTGCACAGGACAACAGTATATTGAATGATACCATTGATCTGGATGAAGTTTTGGTAACTGCTATCAGGGTAGATAAAAAAGCTCCTTTTACACAAAACAATATTTCAAAAGCAAAAATCGAAGAGAGAAATTTAGGTCAGGATATTCCAATATTGTTGAATTTTTTGCCTAATGTGGTAACTACTTCCGATGCAGGTGCAGGGGTTGGTTATACAGGTATTAGAGTCCGTGGTAGTGATGCTACCAGAGTTAATGTAACTGTAAATGGTATTCCGTTAAACGACAGTGAATCTCATAGTGTTTATTGGGTAAATATGCCCGATTTTGCCAGCTCAACACAAAGTATTCAATTACAACGTGGTGTTGGTGCTTCTACAAATGGTGCAGGAGCATTTGGTGCGAGTTTGAGTTTATCAACCAACGGAATTCAGGATGATGCAATTGCACAGGTTTCTTTATCAGCGGGTTCTTACAATACATTTAAAACTAATGTTCAATTTAGTACTGGGACGATGAAATCATTTGGTGATTTTAAGTCTGAATTTTCAGGTAGGGTATCAAAAATTGAGAGTGATGGCTATATTGACAGGGCAACCTCAGATCTGAAATCAGTATATCTTTCAGCCAGTTTTTTCAATGAAAATACCATGATCAAAGCGATTGCTTTTGGCGGACATGAAATTACCTATCAAGCATGGTATGGTATTGATGGTGAAACCTTAAGGACTGATAGAAAGTACAATCCTGCCGGTGAAATTACCAATGATAATGGAGAGGTGATTGGATTTTATGATAATCAGGTGGATGATTATAAACAGGATCATTATCAATTGCACATCAATCATCATTTTGATAATGAATGGGTTGCGAACCTTGCTTTTCATTATACTTACGGAAGAGGTTTTTATGAACAATATAAAAATGATAGAGATTTTGATGATTATGGTTATACACCAATTATTGTTAATGGAGAATTGATAAATACAACCGATCTGGTTCAACAAAAATGGCTGGACAATGATTTTTACGGAACAACATTTTCTCTATTAAAGAATTTTGATAATGTGAAATTGGTGTTTGGTGGTGCTTATAGCAAATATGACGGAGATCATTTTGGTAAAGTAATTTGGGCACAATATGGCAGTGAAATGATAAACGATAAATTCTATGATAATACAGGTATAAAAAAGGACTTTAATCTTTTCGCTAAAGCGGAATATGAATTAAATGATAACTGGAATTTCTTTGCCGATTTACAATATCGTAATGTAGATTATAAAGTAGAAGGTGTTGATGAAGGTCCGTTAGACATTAAGTTTGATGATCAAAATAACTTCTTTAATCCAAAATTTGGAGTAAGTTACTTTTTAGATCAAAGTAATTTTTATCTTTCGTATGCAAAGGCAAATAAAGAACCAAAAAGAGCTGATTATCTGGCGAATAATGATGTAAAACCTGAAAGTTTAGATGATATTGAATTAGGCTGGAAATTTAAAAATGATCGATTTTTACTGAATACGAATATTTATTATATGCATTATAAAGATCAATTGGTCTTAACCGGTAATTTAGATGATGTTGGTAATCCAATTGCTAACAATATAGGCAAAAGTTATAGACTGGGAGTGGAAATTGAATCGGCTATCAACATCTTTAATAAACTTCAATGGCAACCAAACCTGGCTTTAAGTATCAATAAGAATATTGATAAATATGCTGAGTTTGATGGAGAATTACAAGATTTTGGAAACACAGATCTATCCTATTCACCTGCTGTTGTAGCAAGTAGCAATATCATTTTTAAACCTGTTAAAAATTTAGATATTAGCTTTTTATCAAAATTTGTTGGAGATCAGTATATGAGTAATATAGAACATAAAAATTCAAAACTAGATGGCTATTTTGTGAATGATCTGAATATTACTTATAAAATGGAACCAAAAAATATTTTTAAAACCATCATTTTTTCAGGATTGGTTAATAACATATTCAATACAAAATATGTTTCTAACGGATATTTTTATACCTATGATGATACCTGGTCAGATCCTGATAAAACAACGACAATCACAGGTGCAGGTTACTACCCGCAAGCTGAAATTAATTTCTTACTAGGGCTAACAATGATTTTTTAAAAAACG
>JAOZTG010000133.1:7694-8801 GCA_029939235.1 Flavobacteriaceae bacterium | reverse complement strand
ACACTTCATTTTGCGATAAATAAGCAATTTTTAATCCTTTTCGGAAAATAATTTCACCAGAATCAGGTGATTCAAGTCCGGCAATAATGTTTAACAGCGTTGTTTTACCAGCACCGTTCTTGGCAACAAAAGCAATTTTTTGATCTTTATTTATTCCAAAAGATAAGTCTTCAAACAAGATCTTATCTCCATAGGATTTGGTAATATTTTCAATAGAAAGGTAATTCACTTTGCTTTTTTTGCAAAGTAAAGGATAATTAAAGTAAAAAGTATTAAAGTTGAAAATAAACAAGGATATGTATTCAAATAAATACTTAATTCTAATAAATATTATATGGTTATTACGTCTAAATGTATAATATTTTTTATATTATGTAATATTTTTCTTACATTTGATGATATTTAAAATTTTATATCATGAAATTAAATTATTTATTTCCCAGTAATTATAAAAAATTAGGATGGATCATTTTTATTCCAACTTTAATATTTGGATTATTCACCATTATTTTTGAATATGAACCAGAAATACTGGATACAAAAGTATTTGCGATATTTATTGATGAATTTTTTAAAGAGGATAGATTTTTAGGAATGCTTGATAATAATATTCTAAATGAAATATTAGGTATTATAATGATTATTAGTTCTGTTTTAGTTGCTTTTTCTAAAGAGGTTAATGAAGATGAGTATATTTCAAAAATACGCTTAGAATCTTTAGTATGGGCAGTGTACCTAAATTATGCAATTCTTTTATTAGCTTTCGTGTTTGTTTATGGTATGTCTTTTTTATGGGTAATGATTTTTAATATGTTCACTATATTGATATTTTTTATTATTCGGTTTAACTGGCAAATCAGAAAATTAAAAACAAAAGGGTAATTATGAAGAATACAATTAAAGTAGAAAGAGCAAAAAACAATATGACTCAGGCTCAGCTAGCTGATCTTACTAAAGTTACCCGACAAACGATCAATGCTATGGAGCTTGGAAAATATGCTCCTTCCACAATTTTGGCTTTGCGATTGGCATCAATCTTTAAAGTGGAAGTAAGTGAACTATTTATCCTAGAAGAGTCGGATTGGTAAAAACTCACCCGCTGACTTA
>JAOZTG010000133.1:0-7594 GCA_029939235.1 Flavobacteriaceae bacterium | reverse complement strand
CCTGTGCTAATTGATGTTGTGCATTTCTACCACCTGCTTTAGATTTATCATAACCGGGATTGGAATAATCCTGACCTTTATAATTGATATCTCCTTCTCCTTCTGCGTTAAATTTAACTGCGTAATAATGCTTATTTACATATTTTACTACATCCGGATTTTGAAAAGTATTTTTATCTAACATTTTACAAGGTCCACACCAGTCGGTATAGGCGTCCATCATAATCTTCTTCGGATCTTTTGCCTGAGCATCTAATGCTTCATTCATCGTCATCCAGTTTATTTTTGTGTCCTGTGCGTTTGTAGTGAAGTTTAAAGCGATCAAAGCAATAAACATCAATATTCCATTCTTCATTTTTATTGTTTTTTTGTTGATTGGTTGCAAAAGTAATAGTGAAATTACAAAAACAACGTTTAATTTATGTTAAAAGTGTTGTTGTGTAACTATTGTTTCTTTTATGTGCTTGATATTTAGATAAGTATTTACTGAATACTGAGACTGCAAACTGCAACTTATTTATCAATACCATGCATCATTCTTTTTATTGGCTTGTTTAAACTTAGCATCACTAATCCTGCAACAAAAGGAATGATAGTAAAGATCAGAAAGAATCCCGAAAAACCAACACTTTCTGCTATTCCATCTGAATATTCTGCCATAATGGAAGCTAATTTACCTGCTAAACCTGTAAACACATACCAAATTCCGAATAAGAAACCAAGCATTCGGGCTGGTGCTAATTTACTTACGTAGGATAATCCTACTGGTGATATAGCTAATTCACCCATGGTATGTAAAAAGTAAGCCACCAACAACCATACCATGCTTACGGAGGCAGTTGTTGCTCCTGCCGGAATACTGGATGCTCCTATTGACAGCATCCCAAAACCCATGGCAAGTAAAGTCAATCCACCAAAAAATTTCTGTGGACCTGAAAACTTATATTTTTCCCAAAATTTAGAGTAAAGTGGGGCGAGTGAAATGATAAATACAGGATTTAAGATCTGAAACCATGAGGTATCCACTAATGCTGATGTTCCGGTTAATTTATCATAAACTCTGAAAATAACCAGACCCCAGATAATGACAAAACTAATGGAAGTAAATAAAATAGTTAATGGATATTTTTTAATAATTGCTTTTCCTAATTTATAAATTACCCAGGTTAAAACCAACATTGGAGCAATAGATAAAATAAAATCAATAATTTTATAGAAGAATCCCCAATTCCCCACCAGGGTTCTATTGGTGTAGTCTCTTGCAAAGATATTCATTGTTGTACCTGCCTGTTCAAAGCTTGCCCAAAAGAAAATGACAAAAAAAGCAATGATAAACACAACTTTTAAGCGATCTCTTTCAATTGTTTGAAAACGTTGTAGTCTTGAAGCTCCCATAATGATAAAAACCACCAAAGATGATAAGAAAAAGAAGGTAGACAGATCTACAGAGATCGATGATCCAAAAGCATTAAAAGAAAACAAGTCTTTTACTAAAAAATGATTCCCTCTTGTTACCACAGAATACAAACCGTCTACGATCCATGAAATTGCTAAAAAACCTCCAATTCCGGTTAATATCTTGTCTTTTTGGGTAAAAGGAACATCTTGATCTTTTTCTTCTTTGCTTAGATTCTCCACTTTTGGTTTGGGTTCTGAGGCAGCTTTGCCGAAAACTTCACGAGCAAAATAAAATTGTAACAATCCGAAAAGCATAAAAATACCGGCTAAACCAAATCCCCAGGTCCAACTAAAAGTTTCTCCAATCCATCCTACAAGTAAAGTACCAATAAATGCTCCGGAATTAACTCCCATATAAAAAATAGTATAAGCACCATCTTTTTTATCGCTCTGCGGCGGATACATTTTTCCAACAATGGATGACATATTAGGTTTAAACAAACCAGTACCTAAAACAATCAAAAATAACCCTAAATAGAAAACAAATTTTAAATTTATTCCCATATTTATATCCGACACAGCCATAGAAGCATGACCTAAAGTAATGATAGATGCGCCAACAATAACTGTTTTTACATGACCCCATTTATTATCTGCCAGCCACCCGCCAAGCAATGGCATAAAATAAACCAGCATTACATACCATCCGTAAAGGGCATATGCTTCACCTCGACTCCAACCCCAACCATCATCGTCAATCTTAGCGACTAAAAACAAGATCAATAAGGCACGCATTCCGTAATAGGAAAATCGTTCCCACATTTCCGTAAAGAATAATACAAATAATCCTACCGGATGACCTAAAATTTGGGGTTGTTCGGTTTCTTGTGTATAATCAGACATAATAATGATTTTTATATAATTATTCCTTTTCTAACAAATCCTGATCATTAATAGTTTTCTGTAATTGTTATTTCGCAGAGATACGCAAAGAAAACATAAGTTTCGCAAAAGTATATTTCTAAAAAACAACTAAACATTTAATAATCAAAATTCTACATCATTAATTTTTTTATTCTATACCTTAATCAATAATTACATGCTCATCATCTTCAGCGCCATGGGTAAGGTCATGTAGTTTTTTACGGAATAACATCACCAGCAATCCGAAAAGGATACAAAATATTGCAATTCCTGTAAAAATTGTAAATTCTCCATAATGAGAAGCTGATTCTCCCAATAAACCAGCTAATTTGTTACCAATACCTGTCATTGCAAAATAAACGCCCATCATGATAGAAGCATATTTTACCGGGGCAAGTTTCGTAATAAAGGATAAAGCAACAGGAGACAAACTTAATTCTCCCACAACATTTAAAAAGTATGCAAAAATGAGCCAATACATTGCAGAAGAGCCTTCTTTTTCAAATTGTATGGCTGCAGCCGACATGAATAAAAAACCGGTTCCCATAATAATCAAACCTACCAGCATTTTGAAAATAGAAGAGGCATTTTTACCTTTCAATTTTCTATTTGCCCAATAGCGTGCAACTGTTGTTCCTATGATAATGATAAAAAGAGCTGATAAAGACTGGAACCATGATGCAGGTATTTCCATTCCCATAAACATTCTATTGGTTTTTTCTAAGGCATAAAGATTTAACAAACCACCTGCTTGTTCGTATGCTCCCCAAAAAACAATTACCAGTAAAAAGGAAATAAAAAGAACAATAATTCGGTCTTTTTCAATTTTTGAAAGAGGTTTATTAAGTATTTCTTTATCTTCTTTTGATGCTGAATCTCCAATAAAATTACCAACATTCGCTAAGTAAGGTTGTCCGAAATAATAAACCAACAAACCTAAAAGCATTCCAATTCCTGCAAGACCAAAACCATAGTGCCATCCAATCACCTCACCAACATAACCTACAATGATACTTGCCAAAAAGGATCCAACATTGATACCTATATAAAAAATAGTAAATCCTTTGTCTCTTCTAATATCTCCCCTTTGGTATAAACCTCCAACCATGGTTGAAATATTTGGTTTTAACATGCCGACCCCAAGAACAATAAGAACAAGTCCGGTGTAAAAAGCCCACATTTCAGTATAAGCCAAAATACCATGACCAACAACCAGTAAAATTCCACCAACAAGAACCGATTTTTTTTGCCCAATAAATTTATCAGCAATATAACCTCCGGGTATTGACATCAAATATACAAACATGGTGTACCATCCGTATAATTCAAGGGCTTCGGTATGGCTCCAACCCAAACCACTATTTACATCAGTAGTTTTGGAAACCAAATAAAGAGTTAAAATAGCACGCATTCCATAATAAGAAAAACGCTCCCACATTTCTGTAAAGAAAAGAACGAATAACCCAGTAGGATGCCCTAATATCTCTTCTCTAATTAGTTTTTTACCAATAGTAATATTCAATTTATTATGTTTTAAGATGCTGCTACTTTATCTTTTTTACCTATTACATAATTATATACTAACAAACCAATAACGGTTATCATTCCTATACCGGCTATTACATACCAAATATTACCAGGGTGATAAGTATCCCAAAGAAAACTGGTCATTTGCTCTTGAGACATCTGTAATTTATCTGCAGCCTCAGTATAAAAATCATTCTTTGTATATCCATTTGAAATTTCAGGTATTTCAATATTTCTTGAAGTTAATTCTCTTCTAATAATTGCAACTTTATCAGAGTATTTTTCATATAAATCACCCGTTATCCATTTGGTTAATAAATTTGCAAAAGCAATGGGTAAAAAATAAGTACCCATATATAAAGCCTCCTTTCCTTTAGGCGATATTTTAGCAATATAATCAGAAAATTTAGGGTTTGATGTCATTTCTCCAATAGCAAATATCAAAATACCAAGTACAGTATATAGGCTATTATTGGTATAGAATGAAACACCAATACCAATCATTGCAATAATTATACCTGTCATCATCGCACTAATTGGTTTCCATTTTAAAATAATCATTGAAATACCCATTTGCAGAATAATAATAAAAAAAGCATCTAAATTAACTATCATTTCTGGATTAATAGCTCCATCTTTATTCTTTAAAAATTCAGCTATTGGAGGTAATATTTTATGAAAGAGATCATATACCGGTCTGGTGTTAACCCATTCTTCTATAAATACAGGTAAGGTGTAGAATAATTGATTAAACATTAACCAAAATCCGACCATTATCAATAATAATAGTGTAAGCCTCATATCAGATAGAGCTTCCCAGATATTTATCAAAGATTTCCAAACGGTCTTCCATAGCGAATCAGAATTTTTTTCTCGATTGGGTTCCTTGAAAAAGAATATAACAATAATAAGATTTACAACAATCGCTGTTGCCGCCATAATAAATACGATTTTCCACCCATATTCATCTCTTAATTTTGCAGAAAAAAGTGGTCCAAAAAAACCACCAATATTTACCATCATATAAAAAACGCCAAATCCAAAAGAAGAATTCCTATCATCTGTAGATTTAGTAACAATTGCAGAAGCTACCGGCTTAAACATTGCCGCACCTACAGCAACAACCAAAAACATAAGAAAAACTGCTGAATAAGACGTAACTTCTCCCATAAAATAGTATCCAACAGCTAATAGTACATAAGCAATTATAAGGGATAATTTATACCCAATTTTATCTGAAATAGCACCAGTTACAATAGGTAATAAATATAAAATAAAGGTTACATACGACATTATCTCACCTCTTTCAATATGTGTAAAACCAAGAGCACCTTCATCTGTAGAACCTGTTAAATATAAAGCCAATACGGCAAAAAGACCATACCATGCCCATCGTTCAAAAAGTTCCATAATACTTGCCAACCAAAAAGGTTTGGTAAATGACTGTAATAATCCTATAAATCCTAATGATCTTTTTTCTGTACTCATAATTGTGTGAATTTTTAAAAGAGAAACCCTGCTAAAAATATTTTTAGCAGGGTCTAAATATATTTATATTAATACGCCCATTATTCTTAATGAATTCCTTTCATTGCTTTGTTTAAAAACGGAGAGATCAGGAACAACAAAATAGCTGAACCAAGCATCACCGTCATGATAAACGGATATAATTCAAAATCATATTTTTCCAAAATACCTTTTAACATTCCTGCCAAATAATTACCTGCAGCAAAACTGGCCATCCATAATCCCATCACAACCGAAACTAGTTTGCCCGGTGCCAATTTGGTAATCATTGATAAGCCTATTGGCGACAGCATTAATTCACCTAAAGTTAATAGAACATAAACACCAACCAACCAGAAAGGTGAAACTAAATTACCTCCATCAGCTGCATGTGAAGCTTGTGTCATCACCCAAAAAGCTACTGCTGCCAATGCTAAACCAATAGCAAATTTTATTGGTGTTCTGGGATTCCATCCTTTTTTATCTAAATACAACCATAAGCCTGCAAATAAAGGTGCACCAATAAGTATTGCTAAAGAATTTACATTTTGAAACCAGGTTGCCGGCATTTCCCATCCAAACATCATTCTATCGGTATTATTTTTTGCAAATAAACTAAAAGTACCTCCTGCCTGTTCAAATCCTGCCCAAAAAACAATATTAAACAATGCCAGTACAATAATCACAGCCATTCTACTCCATTCTTCAGCTCCATTCGTTCCTTTAGAAATAATATAACCAAGCCCCAGAATAATTGCGGTAAACCCAACATAAGTTATAATTGTTGTAGCAGAATCAGGTAAAAAATCCCAAATATTCATTATTACCACGATTCCTATAACTAAACCTACAACCCAAATTACGATATCTCTCCAGTCTTTTCCATCAAGTTTATCTTGATCCTTTGGGGTATCCGGTGGCAAGCCATAGTGCTCCAGCGTTCTTTCTCTTGCATTTAACCAAAAGACACTTATTACCATACCTATACCTGCAGTTAAGAAACCCCATCCCCAATCTACATTTTCTCCTAATCCACCAGCGATAAAAGTACCTAAAATTGCTCCTAAATTAATTCCTAAATAGAAAATATTAAAAGCGGAATCCTTCATAGGATCATTATCATCATAAAATTCTCCAACCATAGTAGAAATGTTTGGCTTAAAAAAACCATTACCAAGAATCAGCACTCCTAATCCGAAATGTGATACAAAAGCTCTAAACTCTGGATCCCATCCATGCATAAAAGCTCCTGTAGCCATAATAAACTGACCAATTGCCATTACCAAACCTCCTATATATACAGTTTTTCGCTGACCCAGTAAATTATCAGAAACCCAACCTCCTAAAATTGGTGTTAAATAAACAAGCCCGGTAAATATTGCATAAATTTCAAGAGCAGAAGCTTCATCTAACCCAAAACCTCCATTTACAACAGTTGCAGTTAAATAAAGAACCAATAATGAACGCATTCCGTAATAACTGAACCGTTCCCACATTTCTGTTGCAAAAAGTGTATAAAGCCCTTTTGGGTGGGTTTTTCTAAATTCTATTTCTTTCATGTTTGATTAATTTTAAAAAGCTGGCAGCTAAGTTAAACTTTTTTTTATTTTATTAACTATTTTTTAACAGTTGTTCCTAATGAGGAATTTATAAAATTAGTCATTTTATTATAAAGATGTAATCTGGTATTTTTTCCGCTGTAAATTCCATGTGTTCTGTCAGGATAAATGAAAAAATCAAATTTCTTATTTGCCTCGATCAGTGCATTTGCCATTCTCATAGCGTTTTGCACATGCACATTATCATCTCCTGTACCATGAATTAATAAATAATCACCTTTTAACAAGTTTGCAAAATTCAAAGGAGAATTCTCATCATATCCGCCTGGGTTTTCCTGTGGAGTTTGCATATATCTTTCGGTATAAACCGAATCATAAAACCTCCACGAAGTAACTGGTGCTACTGCAATCGCCATTTTAAAAACATCGGCTCCCTTGGTAATTGCTAAAGATGACATGTAACCACCATAGCTCCATCCCCAGATACCAATTCTTTTGGCATCAATATATTTGCGATTACCTAATTCTTTGGCAGCTTCTATCTGATCTACAATTTCATACTTCCCCAGTTCTTTGTAGGTGATCTTTTTAAAATCTCGCCCTTTAAAACCTGTTCCACGTCCGTCAACACAAGCAACAATATATCCTTTATCAGCCAGCATATAATTCCAGTAATCTTT
>JAOZTG010000132.1 GCA_029939235.1 Flavobacteriaceae bacterium | reverse complement strand
TGCTTGATCTTTATCAGAATAGTTCAGATAATCTACCTCAACTTTTATAATTTTCTTCTGAATATCAGGAAAAACACGAATATTTGCAATCGAAATTTGCTCCTTTTTGATTAGTTTTAATTCTCCTACAATACCATTCCAGTTACTTTGTGTATGATCAGATACGCTATGAGAATCCTGACCTACATCAATATCTTTCATTCGGTTATCCACACAAATAGAAATGCGATGTTCACCAGGAGTTAATATATTTGAAAGATCATACCTATGGGCTGTACCCAAACTATTATTCATCCCAATCTTATTGCCATCAACCCAAACCTGTGTTTCCCAGTGAGCACGTTCTAAATATAGTTCTGTATTTTTTCCTATCCATGAATCAGGAATTGTAATGGTTTTTTGATACCATGCAGCTCCATAATAATGTTTATCCGGAATTAACCAGTATGGAAACAGAAATTCATTTTTACTCAAATAAGGTTTGTAATGTTTATCTTCAAACCAATTCTTATTTCGCAAACCTCCTAACCATTTAGTTTTGTAACCAACAAGATTTCCTTTATTGTTTTCAACCATAGATCCGGGTAGCATTACCGTTTCTAAAAATTCCTGATCATACCATTTCTCATTGATTCCTTGGTCTAAAGAATCCATTTTAAACTGCCATTCTCCTGAAAGGTCAAGTTCTGTACTCACAGAATTATTGCATGCGAATATGAGCTGTAAAAAAGCAAGAATAAGTAAATATTTAGAACCAAAATACATTGGTTTAACTATGTTTAATAATTTGTAAATCATATAAATAGTTATTTTTTAACAATTCTAGCAATCCATCCACCACCTTTTGATAAATGAATATTTTTTTTTGATGCACTTGTAACATCTTGTGTGCGAATTTTATAATCTTTAGCTGTGGCATCCGCATTTGGTCCGTCTTCAATAAACTCCATTTTATACCTACCATCGTTAAGAAAATCAAATGAAAGTTCAAAATCACGGGCATCCCAATCCGTAATTGCTCCAACATACCAATCTTTACCATTTCTTCTGGCTATAATTGTATAATCTCCTACTTTAGCTTCCAACACTTTTATTTCATCCCATTCCACCGGAATCTTTGAGAAGAAATCCGTGCATTCTTTTTCACGATAATAATCTGACGGACTATCTGGTAACATTTGCATCGGACTTTCCAAAATAACAAATAAGGCCATCGAATGGGCACGAGTACCTTGACCCATTGGTTTATTCCCATTTATTCTAAAATCATTTTTCTGGGCATTATTTGTGGTAAAAGGAATATAATCCATTGGACCGGTTACCATTCTTAGATAAGGCAGCAAGTTATGGTGCTCCGGATCTGCAGCCCCATTCATACAATTGTATTCAAATTCTATTGCGGCCTCACGTGTTATTACATTAGGATAAGCTCGTCTCAGCCCCGTAGGCTTGTAGGCACCATGAAAATTTAAAACCATTTTACGTTTGGCGGCTTCCTTGGCTGCCCTGTGATAGAATTGAACCATCTTTTGATCGTCCCGGTTCATAAAATCAAATTTAATTCCTGCAATACCCCATTTTTCAAAATGATCAAAATTACCTTCCCAATCTTTTTCAAAGGCAGACCAGATAGCCCATAACATGATCTTAATGTTTTTTAACTTTGCATATCTAATGATTTCCTCCATATCCAATTCCGGATTTATTTTTGACAGGTCTCCCTGATCTGTCCAACCATCATCAAATAAAAAATATGTAAACCCAAATTTATCAGCAAAATCAATAAAGTATTTTGCTGTTGCCGTATTGACTCCAGCTTTAAAATCTGTACCATAGACACCAAATTTACCCCACCAGTCAAAAGTTACAACCCCTGATTTAATCCAGGAAGGATCTTTAATTTGAAGTGGTTTTGCCAATTGATAAACAAGGTTATTTGTTAGGAGATCTGCATCTTTTTCAGCAATAGCAAATAATCTCCACGGAAAAGATCTAGAACCTTTTGTCTTTGCAATAAAATTTGCATGTTTCTTCACCTGTCCATCTCTATAGGCATCATCACTTTTTATTATTTCAAGAGGATAACCTGCATGTGTAGATCTAAAAGTATTAGTTTCTGTTTTTTTGATCCACATTCCTGGGTAATCTTCTAGATCTGATTCCGTAAGAAGAATTCTAGAACCACTTTTATTGGCTGCTAAAAAGGGGAATCCAATATAATTTTTTATTGAAATATCATTTATCTTTTTATGCTGATAAGGAGTTTCGTAAGAGGAATTAAAACTTTCTGATTCTTGATAGTAAAATTCATTCTCTCCCTGAAACTTAACCTCCATTTTCTCAGAAACTATAGTAATATTTTTTTTAAAATTTGTGATAAATCTATAGGAAACGCCATTGTTATAAACTCTTATCAATAAAGTATATGATTCTTTAAAATCAATTTTTAACTCCATATAGGAATCAATTATTTCAGCAACTTTTTCTTTTAAAACAGGTTTGATTATTTGATTATAAGCTTTTATATCAGATTTTTTTATATATCCGTTTCCTAAAATCCTACCATCTAGCAAATGCATTTCAATGTTTGAAGCAGAAAATAGATATCTGTCATTCTGTTTAACATCTATTTTAATTCCATCGTTAATAAGAACTGATACATGAATTTTTCCATCAGGAGAACTTATCTCAAAATTCTTTGCTGCATATGAAGTTAGTACTGTAAAAAAGATGATAATGCTTAATAGATGTCTCATTTTTTTAGTTTTATTTATTATCTCTTTTGAGAACTCAATCCAACTATTTCTTCTTCTATTTCCTCCAGCGATTTCCCTTTGGTTTCTGGTAGTTTTTTATAGATAAAGATAAATCCAAATAGTGAAATGATTCCGTATAGCCAAAATGTTCCGGATGCTCCTAATGCACTATTTAATAGAGGAAAAGTATAGGTAAGGATGAAACTTGCAATCCATAAAGCTACCGTTGCTACTGCCATGGCTGCACCTCTTATTCTGTTAGGAAAAATCTCTGATAGAACAACCCATGTAACCGGAGCTAAAGACATGGCATAACTGGCAATAGCAAGAATTACCAAAATAAGAAGAGGCATTCCTGTTACTCCAAAATAATAGGCTGCTCCCATAAAAGCATATATTCCGGTCAGTCCGGCTGATCCGGTTAGCATCAGTGCTCTTCGACCTAATTTATCTACCGTAAATATTGCTACAAAAGTGAATATTAGATTTACGCTTCCGGTTATAACGATATTGAATAAAATATCAGAAACACCATATCCTGCAGCTGTAAATATCTCATCGGCATAGTTGAAAATAACATTTATTCCGCACCATTGCTGGAAAGCAGCAATAACAATACCTATAATTAGTACTTTTTTAATTCCCGGGTCTAATAATTGGGTGAAGTCTAGTTTGTTATTTTCAACCAAAGTTTCTTTTATTTTGGTAACCTCATCTTTAGCATATTTCACACCTCCAATTTTAGATAGAATAGAAAGAGTTTTACTCGTTTTTCCATTTGTTGCCAGCCATCTCGGACTTTCAGGAACTGTAAACATTAATAAGAAGAATAATCCGGCAGGAATTAATTCTACCCAAAACATCCAGCGCCAACCCATTTGACCGTTCCAGGAGTTTAAAATGTCAGTAGCTGTAGCATTAGTTGCTACTGGTTCAGCAATTTGCCAGTTAATGATTTGGGCAGCTAAAATTCCCAACACTATGGTAAGTTGATTTATAGATACAAATCTGCCTCTAACTTTCCCCGGTGCAATTTCAGCTATATACATTGGCGATAGAGTGGAAGCCATTCCGATTCCAACCCCTCCTAATATTCTGAATAGAATAAAAGGTGTGAAATTGTCAACAGCCCCAGTGCCTAAAGCGGATACCATAAAAAGTATTGCTGATAGAATAAGTAATTTTTTTCTACCATACTTGTCACTCAATATCCCTGAAATTATCGCACCCAGTAAACTTCCAATTAAGGCACTGCTCATTGCCCATCCCTGTAATGATGGTGATTGAGCAATGTCAAAAAACTTTTCATAAAATGGTTTTGCTCCTCCAATTACTACCCAGTCATAGCCAAATAATAAGCCACCCATAGCAGTTACCAGTGAAACTCTTAATAAAAAACGATAGTTAAATTCTTTATTCAGATCCATAATTTTATTTTTCAAATAAATATTTAGAAGATGAATCAAATATAACGCATAACAATCATTTTAGAAATAGATTAAAATATCATAAAACTGGATTATCTTATTATTTTTATGATACTTTTACATTATGGAATATTCTCAGGAGTATAAACAAGGAAAAACTATTGTATTGCCAAAAGGCGTACTAAAAGATTTGGAACAGAATGAACTAACAAATTCACTGATGGTTACGGATATCGGTTATTATGACAAAGCCTATGATCACTTTAGAGAGCGCAAAAATGGGTGTTTACAGAATATATTGATCTATTGTACAAAAGGGGAAGGATGGTTTGAAATAAATGGAATCAGAGAGGTTCTTCAGAAAAACCAATATGTGATCATATCAGCAAATACACCTCATAAATACGGTAGTAATAATCAAAATCCATGGAGTATTTACTGGATTCACTTTACTGGATTGAAATCACATTTATTTATCAATCATCCCAATAAAAAAATTGAAATTAATTTAGCATCTAACTCGAGATTTAAGGATCGAATTTTACTTTTTGAAGAAATTTACAACAATTTGGAGATGGGTTATAGTTTGGACAATTTAGAATATGCCAATATTTGTTTATGGCATATGCTTGGCTCATTTCGATATTTGTCGCAGTTTCGAAAAATTTCAGAATACAATCCGGATGATAAAATAGCTAAAAGCATTCGGTTTATGAGAGATCAAATGAGTGATAAATTAAGTCTGGTATCTATAGCAGAGCATGTTGGACTTTCTGTATCGCAGTTTAGTTTACTTTTTAAAAAGAAAACATCCAGAACACCAGTGGATTATCTCACACATTTAAGGATTCAACAAGCTTCAAAATTACTTGATTTTAGTACACTTCGGATAAACGAAATCGCACTTCAGGTTGGTTATACCGATCCTTTTTATTTTTCAAGAATGTTTTCAAAAATTATGGGATTATCTCCTAAAGCCTATCGAAAATTAAAAAAAGGCTAGTGAACACATAGTTTATATAATAGGACTATCGGATAGTTTGCACATTCTTTTTCCATTGACAAGAAAAAGAGGTAATTACCACCCTATCAAAGAACGAATCGAAATATTTTCTGTTGAATTTGTAGCAATATTCATCAAACCAATTACTCTGCATGGTATTTGATCAACTAACAAATAGAAATAGTCTTCGAGATCTAATAGTTATTCTGGATGCACATAGTAATTCGTGGTAGTACCACTTTTAGCATGAATAGAATGGCACAACCGTCAATTATTATCATTTGTAAAAATCAGGACTTTCTCGTTATTCTGGGTTGATAGAATTAGTTTTTTTCCTTTATTATCGATAACTTTTATAAGATGGTTGGACTGGTTGGGAACATAAAAACCTGATTCTCTGCTTGGAATAACTTCAAATCCGGTTTTATTACCTTTCAAAAAGAGTCCGGTAAGAGCATCAAATCTACCATAATTGGATTCTGCAGAAAAATCATTGCCAACCAAAATAGCATCCTGCATACCATCATGGTCAAAATCATCCACAAGAATATCATTAATAGGGGATACCTGACATGATTTTGGTAAAGGTATCAGTTTAAATTTTCCATTACCTAAATTTTCTATATAACTACTTGAAAAAGTTGTGGCTTTTAGCGTTTCAGATTCCAGATCCTTAACGCCTAAAAGCTTTTTAAAATCAATATGAGTATACTCCTCATAAGAGAAAAAATTAATAGGAGATTCAGGGAATTGATTCTTAATATCATCACGCGTATGTACAGGAAATAACACTTTTTCACCATCTGAATCAAAATACTGACCTAAAACAGGGTCAAAAGTTCCATTTTTATCAAAATCCTTGTTATAAACATATAAAGGAAAATCTTTCTTTGGTTTTACAAAACCGTTTAATCCCTGGTTTCCTGCAATTAGATCCATATCACCATCATTATCAAAATCACCAGCTTTGATGCAATTCCACCAGCCTTCTGTAGTGATTTTTTGATTATTTTCATCTAACCAGGTTATCGGCATTTCTGAAAGTTCTCCTTTGTTGTTCTTAAATATTTTGATGTCCATAAACTCACCAACAATAATCAGATCTTCCCATTCGTCATTATCTATATCTATCCAAATTGCATCCGTAACCATACCTGTTTTGGAAATCTCTGAAGGAGGTTTTTTTGTAAAATGCCCGTTTTCATTGATTAAGATGAAACTTTCCGGAGTTTTAGGATAATTACCCGGGGTAATTCTTCCTCCTACAAAAAGATCCAAATCGTTATCATGATCAATATCTATAGGTTTTATACATCCTGTACTTTGAAATAATTTAGGTAGCACATCTTTTGCCTTAGAAAAATTTCCCTTTCCATCATTAAGATATATTCTATCCTGGTAATAGGGTGAATTCTCATTTAATTCGTTACCTCCACTGCTTACATAAAGATCTATATCAGTATCATTATCCACATCAAAAAAAATAGCTTCTGTATCTTCAAAAACAGAATCCAGTTTTTGTTTTGGATAATAAGCCCCTGTATCATTTTGAAACCATATTTTTCCAGGTTTTTGAAAACTGCCTCCTATGAAGATCTCATCACCTGGTTTTCCGTCCAGATCAGCCACTGCAACACAAGGTCCATTTTGAGAATATTGACGGACTAACAAAGGCTGTTTTATATATTCGTTATAAAAATTTTCCTGATGAGTAAAATTTAAGATTCCTTTAGCTGAATTGAATACTTTTTTGGATTCTAAATTCTTTTCTATTACACTTTTTGCAGATGAATAATCAATTTCTATTAATTGATCTGCTTTTATATCCTTTAGCTTGGAAACCTTTCCGCCAGGCCAGATTATTTTTAATGAATCAACTGTATTTGTTTGTAAACCAAAATGTACAATTGGTTCCATGGAAGATAAATATCCACGGACAACAGTTTGGAATTGATGTTGTTCATTACCTTCACTCCATATTGTAATCTTGGCTCCTATGGCATTTTTATTTTTCTCCTGCCCATTTAATTTGATTCGAAAATAATGATTGTTAAGCTTTTCGGTAGTCTTATTCTCGATTAGAAATGCCTCGCTATTTATATTACTAATCGCAATATCAAGATCTCCATCCAGATCAAAATCAGCATAGGCAACACCGTTGGATAAAGAAGGTAGATCCTCGATCCATTTTACAGAAACATCTTCAAAAGTATACGTATCTTTTTGTTCATAAATAGAATTAGGTAAAACAATGGATGGAAGATTTCCTACAAATTCTTTTAGTTTTTCCTGACTGGGTGTGAAATATTTGCTCTTTCCAGTTGAAAAATTTATAAAATCCAGATCTATAAGGTCTTTGATAAAGCCATTACAAATATAAATATCTTTATCTCCATCGTTATCAAAATCAACAATAAGGGGGCCCCAGCTCCAGCCTGTATTTGATATTCCAAGTAGAAATGCGATCTCACTGCTTTTTACCGGAGTTCCATTTAGCATTCCGTTATTAAATTGCAATGTATTATGCATATACTGGGCAGTATAGTTACTGTTTATTGTTCTAAGATAGCCTCCATAATTCAACGATGCCATCATTCTTTTTTGACTTTTATAATCTTTTGGAATCATATCCAATACCATGATATCTGGTAAGCCATCATTGTTAATATCTGCAATATCCATACCCATGCCGTTGATGGTCTGATGTTGTAAATATTGCTTGTTTGATTCAATAAATGCAGGATCTAAACTATCTTTATGGGCTTTATTGATGTAAATATGATCTTCGGTAATAAAGTCATTTGACACATAAATATCAACAAGATTATCATTGTTAAAATCGTTTATCCCAACTCCTAAACCAAGTCCCTTATTTTTAATATTGAGTTCTTTTGAAACATTTGTAAAAACGGGATGATCAACTCCTTCAACAGTGTCATTTCGTAACAAGAAATCAGCAAGATATTCTGGCCAAAAGTCTTTCATCACAGCCATATTTCTATTAAAAAAGGCTTTGTTCGAGTTGTGTACAATGTATACATCAAGATCTCCATCATTATCATAATCAAAAAAGACAGATTGTTGAGAAAATAATCCGTCGTCTAAACCATAAGCTTCTCCTTGTTCGGAAAATGTAAGTATACCGTTTTTATCCAAACCATTATTAACAAAGAGTAAATTTTCACAATTCCCATCGCAATGGAATCCCCCAATATTTAAATAAATATCATCAAGGCCGTCTGCATTGATATCAACAATGGTAATGCCGGTAACCCAGGCTTCTGTGCTGAGATTTGAAGACACAGTAATATCTTCAAATTGTAAATTTCCCTTGTTTAAATATAATTTAGATGAAACCTGATTTCCGCCAAAAATGATATCCGGCAATCCGTCATTATTGAAATCTCCTATGCCTACGCCACCTCCATTAAAACAATTGAGACAATCACTGGGGTTTATACTATCATTTTGAACAATTGTATTTGAAAAAGAAATATTGGATGCTGATGAATCAATATATTCAAAAAGCCCTTCTTTTTTATCTTTATTACAGCTGGAAAAAAGAAAAATAAGAGATAATATGATGATTGTATTTTTATACATTTCTATAAAAGATTAGGACATTATAATTGGTTCTAATGTTATTTTTAT
>JAOZTG010000297.1 GCA_029939235.1 Flavobacteriaceae bacterium | reverse complement strand
TAATAGCGATTCTTTTTTATTTGCATAATTACTGCTGGTTTCCCCAAATCATTTTTACCCAATTTAATTATTATAATTGAAGATTTTAAGAACTTATTAAGGTTACCAAAGCTTCATAATCTTCCAAAATATAGTTCGGCATTTCTCCCTTTGGGGTCACTAATAAAAATCGCAAATAACTAAATATCAGTTGCTTGTAATTTTCTTGTAGCAACCTTTGTGGCAATTTAATATAGTCAAACCTATCCTATTTTAGTGTTGCCCCTCCATACTTCTTTTAGTCAGGAGTAGCTATCAGATAAAATTTAATTGATACGTAACTATATTATTTGTTGTTTATCCTTATCCCAAAAAACTTTTCTTTGTTCCCTATAAGCAATAGTTCCCATATGGGCGGTTATTGCTTCTTCAAAACCCTGATCAATATTACAGGCAGGTTGTCTCTTGGTTCTTATGGCATCTATCCAGTCTTTTATATGTAAATGTGTTGTGCTTACTCTTTTTTCTCCCTGATAAGAATAAAGTAAGCCTCTGCTGGCAAAATACTGTTCTGTTGCCGAAGTTACCCCATCTACCTTTTTCTGCCCGGGAGCATAAGAATAAATAGGTACACTTGGATCGATCAAACCATTTTTTATATCTTCTTTGTATTTTGTAGAATTTCTATCGGCAAAAACGTTTAATTTACCTCCTACTTCCATATAACCATCATGTCCCATTATCGTTCTGCCTCTATTTTTATTACTTGCTAAAGATGCGCTATAAACAAGGGAAAGATCTTTTTCAGGATATTCTAAAACTGTATTTAAAACATCAGGTACAGTTCTGCCATCTTTAAAATGATAAATTCCACCTGATGACACTACGGAATGAGGGATGCCAAGATCTAGTATTTGATTCATTGCATCGTAATCATGTGTAAACAGATCCCCTGATAATCCGGTGCTGTAATCCCACCAGCATCTCCATCTAAAAAATCTTTCTAAACTAAATTCATGTTCAGGAGCCGGACCGATAAATTGTTTCCAGTCAATGTTTTGTTCATTTGCACCTTCTTCAATATCATAAACCCAGGCACCATTTGGGCTGTTTCTATTTGTAGTAACCTCAATTAAATTTACCTTACCTATTGTGCCTTTTTCAAAAGCTTCTTTTGCTTTGTAGTAACTATCATTTTGTCGGTTTTGATGTCCCAGTTGAAAAGCGATATTATTTTCTTTTACGGCTTTTACAACTTCATAGGTTTCCGGAACAGTCCATGTCATAGGTTTTTCACAGTAAACATGTTTTCCTGCTCTGGCAGCATCAATGATCATCGTACCATGCCAATGATCTGGTGAGGCAATAATAACTGCATCAATGTCTTTTGAGGCAAGCATTTCTTTATATGTTCTGTACCTTACCGGTGCTTCGGCCATTTCGGCATCAAAACCACCTCTTTTGATATTAGCTCCTGACTCTATTGCTTTATTTGCCCGTATATCATAAATATCACATACTCCGGTTACTCTGATATTGAGATCATCTTGTTCCAGATAATCTTTATAGCGATGGTCATTAGGGTTTTCATTTGCATTTTTTTTCCATTCTTCTACCAATGAAGGGTGAATAAAACCTGCTCCTCTTAAAAGTTGAACTCCTCTTATACCTACACCAATAATCCCAACATTGATGGTTTTATTCCCGGTAACAATTTTATCAACTATAGGGTTGTAAGCACTAAGTTCTACTTCTTTTTTCTTTGAATTAATTAATAAGCTATCAATTTGATTTTTTTTATACCAGCCATAAAATAATGCTCCAACAAATGGTAAGGTTGCAAGGCTTTTAAGTACTTCTCTTCTTTCCATAACTCTTTTATTTATTTTTAAAAATCAATCTATCTAACCCTATTATTTTACCCGTTGGAAATACGAATAGTACTGCCAAAGCGATTATTTCAATCAAGGTTTTGTCAATAATCCAGTAACTCCCCGTGCTTGGCATTGCATAATCGAGGTTAAAAAATGGAGGGTGAGATAAATAATACAATGATAATAAGGCAATTGCTGCAATAGTCACCTGTTTTGTGAATAATCCCAACATTAAAAATAACCCAATTAAAACCAGCCCCCAAATATTGAGGTTGTCGATAAATACTAAACTTTTCTCATTCTCGGCCATCGCTTTAAAAATATTTTCAAAAAGGCCTTTGGAGTCCATTAAATATAAATAACTTGTCCAGTTTGGTGTCGAAATTTTGGCAAGACCTTCATATAAAAAATGCCATCCAATAACTACCCTTAATGCTACCAGCCATATTAGCTGCGATTTTAAATAAATTGTATTCTTCATAATTAAATTCAAATAGATTCCTCTCTTTTTTCTTTGATGATTATCTGATGATTTTTTGTTTTCTTTCAACCCTTGATTCGCATATAAACAGTTCAAACAATACTATCATAGTATATCATGAAGCAAATTACGGTAAAATTATCTATTTGCAGAGTTAATTATTATCCAATTTCTATCAAAATATACCAAATAATTGTTTGGTGGAATTCATTTTTTTGCATTCCCATCATAGAATTAAAATTCACAGAGGATAGATTGTTTTAATGTAAAATAATTAACAAATATTTATGATTATAACATTTAAACTT
>JAOZTG010000131.1 GCA_029939235.1 Flavobacteriaceae bacterium | reverse complement strand
CGGTACTACCTTTATGAGCATCATCAGAAATTACATCAAACCACCAGTTATCACCAGTTTTAGACCAGTCAGAACTTCCTGTATTACTCATGCCATCAAGTAAGGAGTAGGCTCCTATCAATTTTAAATCAATACCCTGCGCATTTTGGAGATTTTCATCACTCAAGGCACCATAAGCAGTTGAGTCTGTAAAACTTTCACTACATGCTGATACAACTAACAGCAGTAATAATAAATATATTATTTTTTTCATATTTTTAGAATTTAATATTTAGACCTATTGTATAAATTTTAGAAATTGGATAAACACCATTATCAACTCCCAGAGTTAAGTTATCATACGAAACAACTTCAGGATCAAGACCATCATAACCAGTTATGGTAAACAAATTACTACCTTGGATATATATACGAATAGATTCTGAACCAATTTTCTCTGCTAAATTTTTATCAAAAGAATAACCAATTTGTAGATTTTTCATTCTAAAATAAGAGCCATCCTCTACAAAGAATGAATTTGCATTTGCTTCACTGTTCGTAAGATTTTTACTTAATGCAGGTAAATCAGTATTTGTATTCGTTGGTGTCCATGAGTTTAATACTCTTGTACTTCTGTTACCGTTAAAGAAAGAAGGAAAATCCGTATAGATCTTTTCATAGTTATAAATATCATTTCCCTGCGATCCTGTAAAGAACATAGAAATATCAAATCCTTTAAAAGCTGATGTCAAGTTGATTCCATACGTAAAATCTGGGTGTGGAGAACCAATATAGGTACGATCTGTGTCGTTCACAGTACCATCACCGTCAATATCTTTATATTTGAATCTACCTACATAACCCTGAACATCATCAGCATCTGTAGGATCCCACCCTTGATTTGGGCTATTTCTAACCTCTTCTACATCATTAAATATACCTATAACTTGTCTTCCATAGAACGAAGAAATTGGCTGTCCAACTTCTGTTCTTGTATATACACCAGTTCTAAAAGAAGAACCTGAATAGAAATCACTTATTAATTCTTTAACTTCATTCTTATAATGAGAGATATTAACATCTATCCCATAGGACCATTCAGAATCTGTTTTATCATGAAATCCAATGCTAATATCATACCCTGTATTTTGCACAGAGCCTAAATTTACTAAAGGAGCTCCTGCATCAATAGCAGTAGTACTTATTAAACTATAATCTGCTGCAATCAAATCTTTGGTGTCAATTTGATACCATTCAGCTGAAAATAATAATTTACTTTCAAAAAACCCAAGGTCAATACCAAAGTTTAGTGATTCAGAAGTTTCCCATTTTAAATTTGGGTTACCAACCTGACTTAACATGGCTCCAGTTACAATGGAACTTCCACCAATTTGATAATTTGCATATTGTTCATCTAAGGAAGAAATATTAACCGTTGGATTATCTCTCGGTAAGGTTTGGTTACCCATTTGTCCCCAAGATGCTTTTAGCTTAATTCGGTTAACCACAGATCCATCATTATAAAAATCTTCACCACTTAACAACCAACCACCACTAAATGCAGGGAAGACACCTGTTTTATTATCTCCTTTAAAACGAGAAGAAGTATCACTACGTACAGTAGCAGTAAAGAAATATTTATTGCGGAAATTATAATCAACAGATCCAAATAGTGAATATAATGAATTTTCAAAACGGTAATTATATGCAACATTAGGGGTTCCAGACCCATTACTTAGGTTATAAAAATCAGGACTTTCAAACAAGTACCCTGTACGTGAAATTTGTTTTCCATCGCCAGTATTTTTTACCGCCTCAACACCAACTAAAGCATTGATATTGTGTTCACCAAAAGATTTACGATAGTTCAATATGTTGGACCAGTTCCATCCAAAACTAGAATTATCTGTAACTGTTAAGGTATTGGTTGAAACAGGCTCACTATGTTCCGGATTTAGCGGACTAAAAGATCTGGCATCCCAATTGCTCAGATTAAACCCTAAAGTAGTTTTAAATGTTAATCCATCTAAAATATCAATTGCAGCATATACATCTCCAAAAACTCTTAAGGATTTACCGTAATTATCTTTTGCTCTATATAGATTTGCCAATGGATTATTTGAATTTCCTATTTGGGCTGATGCTGCATAAGTACCTGCAAAATTACCATCATCATCATATGTAGGTATTAAAGGGTTTACCCTTAATGCCATCTCCAGATCATTTCTTGAATTTGTATTTGAGTAGGCAACATTCATATGTTCACCAATACGTACAATATCTTTTATTTTAAATTCAGAATTTAATCTTGTAGTCATTCGTTCAAATCCGGTATATTTCAAAACACCCTCTCTGTTTAAATAATTAACAGACATAAAAGATTTACCAGATTCAGTACCATTTTGTAATGACAAACTAACATTTGTAGTTGGAGCTGTTTGTGTAATTGCTCCTGGCCAGTAGGTTCCTCCACCAGGTACGGTTACAGAAACCGGTACGCCTTGTAATTTATCAGGAACAACCGGAGATGATCCTGTACCATATTGTGGATGTTCAAGTGCGAAACCATCATTAGTCAAACTTTCCCAAACCATATTGCCATGTTGTTCAGGATTTAAAAGGTCGGGTAAATTAGATGCTTTAGAAATCCCTGAATAAATATCAAATGAAAGTATAGATCTATCCATATTATAACCACCACTTTTGGTAGTAACAATAATTACACCATTGGAAGCCCTTGCTCCATATATAGAAGCTGCTGCATCTTTTAAAACGTTCATTTGATCAATATCAGCAGGATCAATACTATTTAAAATATTGGGATCATCTGTTTGAACACCATCTATAATGTATAGAGGATTGGTATTGTTACTTGTACCAAAACCACGAATCGTAATTTTAGGCGCAGCACCTGGTGATCCTGCATTTGTAACAGTTACACCAGTAACCCTACCTTGCAATGCTTCAGCAGCATTTACAACCGGGGTTTTCATAGCCTCATCCATATCAACAGATGCTACAGAACCTGTAATATCTCCCCTTGTTTGAGAAGTATATCCGGTTACTACTACTTCGTCCAGTTGATTGGTGTCTTCACCTAAGATGACATCAATAACAGACCTTCCCTCTACATTAATATCCTGGGAAACATATCCCACGAAACTAACATGTAAAACTGCGTTAGAAGCTACATTTTCAATGGTATAATTACCATCAAAATCGGTTGTAACTCCATTACTGGTTCCTTGGACTATCACATTAGCTCCCGGTAATGGACCGTTAGCGTCAGATACAGTACCTGAAACACTTTGGGCATAACTATTTATGCCAAAAAGTGCAAATCCTACTAGAAAAATTAAATTTCTAAATAAATGATTGTTTTTCATAAAAATTTACCTGATTAATTAATAAGTTAAGTTAAAAATATTTTGTTGATCCTGTGAAACTATATATATCTGAAAAAAGTAAAACATATATAACGAACACTAAATCAAAATAATTATCACAAAAAAAGTTTAAATCTTAATAAAATATTTTAGCATGTAATAAAAGATGATATTAATAATTCTAATGCAATATTTTTTAAAATTTAAACTGAGAATTGTAATAGCGTGCAAAGTAGTAATTATAATAATGTTAAATTAACATAAATTAATATAATTTTAACCTTACATCCTAATTTAGAATGATTATGAATAGTGATTTATGTGTTTTTTTCTCTTTGAAAAACAATCTTTTTGTGAGTGGTCTGTATATGTGTGAGATTTTTTAGTATGAATAGAAATTTCCAAAGCTATTTGCGAGATCAATAAAATACCATTCTTTGAATCTTCGTGATATTTTGACTCCAAATAAAACTTTAACAAAACTTTATTATAACAAAAAGGGAATTTTAGCAACATATAAGAGAATTAGCAGTAACTATTATAAAATCATGCAAATCAAGTTTTTCAACCCTTTGATTTGTATTAAACACTTGTCATTATGTTAAAAAAATTCTTTTGGATGTGCTCCGGTGCAGACCTTGATATACTCGAAAAATGTTCCAAAGCCGAGCAAGTTAAATACGCCGGAATTGGAGGTACGATCTTCTTTACAGCCGTAATGGCTTTTATTGCATCGAGTTATGCCTTGTTTACAGTTTTTGATTCCGTTTATATTGCTGTTGCATTTGGTTTGGTATGGGGATTACTTATTTTTAATTTGGATAGGTTTATTGTTTCTACCATTAAAAAACAAGGAAAACCATGGCTGGAATTTGGTCAGGCCATTCCAAGATTAATTTTAGCTGTTATCATTGCTGTGGTAATTGCAAAACCACTGGAGTTAAAAATTTTTCAAAAGGAGATCGATCAGGTTCTGCTAAAGCAAAAAAATGAATTGACCCTTGAAAACAAAGATCAAATTGCCATGCAATATACTCCGGAGATTACCAGAGTACAATCAGAAATAAAAGACCTAAAGGAAGTGATTCTAACCAAAGAAAAAGAAGTCAACGATCTTTACGGTACCTATATAGCGGAAGCAGAAGGAACGAAAGGAACTTTAAAAATTGGTAAAGGACCGGTTTATAAAGAAAAACGGGAGAAACATGATGCAATGCTTCAGGAATTACAACAACTTCGTAAAGATAATCAAGGACAAATAGAGGGAAAAGAGCTGGAGATAAATGATCTAAGAGAAAAGCAGGATCTTCAAACAGCAAACAGTCAACCAATTATAGATGGGTTTGATGGTTTGATGGCAAGAATCAATGCTTTGGAAAGTCTGCCATGGTTACCTTCCTTTTTTATTTTTCTTTTGTTTTTAGCCATTGAAACTTCTCCTATTCTAGCAAAATTGATTTCACAACAAGGAGAATATGATCTAAAATTTGCAAATCACGAAAATAAGATCAAAACCTGGGTAACACAGCAAAATAATCAACGCGAAGAATTACTTCAAATGGATATTGGTTTAAACAACAAAGTTTATTATGATATTGGTGAAGAAGAAAAAATATACACTTATAAAAAGAAAAAAGCAGAGGAATTGATGCATTTGCAAACAGATGCTTTTTATAATGGTCAGAAAGAGATTTTAGGATAAATTTTAATAATTTACTACCAGTACCTACCAGTTTTTATATACATTTGTTATATGGATTTTATTTCTGTAAAAGAAAATATCGATATACCTAAATATAAACAAATTGTGCAATCTGTTGAGAAGGCACTTTTAGATCATATTTTGAAAAAAGGAGATCGGTTGCCCTCCATAAATTCCATTCGAAATAAGAATTCTGTTTCCAGAGATACGGTTTTACTTGCATTTAATGAGTTAAAAGTCAGAGGCATTGTTCAATCTGTTTCCGGAAAAGGTTATTATGTTAAAAGCGAAAATATTGATATCAGGCAAAAAGTATTTTTGTTATTTGATGAATTAAATGCTTTTAAAGAAGATCTGTACTACTCCTTTTTAAATAATCTTGATAAAAATATCGAAGTTGATATTTATTTTCATCATTTCAATCCGGATTTATTTAATAAACTGATTTATGATAGTATCGGAAATTATTCCAATTTTATTATCATGCCTGCTAATCTGAAAAATACTGACCTGGTAATTGATCAATTGCCCGAAGATAAAGTGATCATTTTGGATCAGTTTCACCGGGAGCTTTCTAAGTATTCTGTAATCTATCAAAATTTTGAAAAAGACATTTTCAATGCCTTGCAAAAAGAAGCAAAACTTCTAAAAAAGTATGATAAGTTTGTTTTTGTGTTTTCTAAATCAAAGCAACCTAAGGGTTTACTGGTAGGGTTTAAAAAGTTTTGTAAGGATTTTAATATGGAGAATGAAATTATTCCTACCATGGAAGGCAGGGAGATTGCAAACAGGGAAGTTTATTTGATACCTGATGACAGAAATCTGATCAGAATTATTAAGAAAATGAAAGAGAAAGAATTTGAACTTATTGAAAATATTGGAGTTATCTCTTATAATGAAAGTCAGCTAAAAGAAATTGTTCAAGATGGTATTACCACCATATCTACCGATTTTAAATTTATGGGTAAGCGACTTGCTCAAATGCTTTTTGAAAAGGGGAAAAGAAAAATTGAAAACCCAAGTAAAGTCATTTTAAGAAACTCTGTTTGATAAAACATTTAGCTTATGATGTTTAATAATAAAATAATTGTATCGGTAATATTCCTTTTTGGAGGGATTGCAAATATTCATTCTCAGGTTAAAGACCCGATAAAAGACTATGATTATTATATCCAAAATAAAGAGGTAATTAGTGAAAGTAAACTGGATGCTCATGCTTCATTTACTTCCTATATTTCTGAGGAAAATGCACTGAAAAATAAAGCAGAGAAAGCCAAATATTATCAATCATTAGATGGTCTTTGGAAATTCAACTGGGTGAGATCTCCAAAAGACAAACCTACTGAATTTATCAATCCAAATACAAATATCTCAGGTTGGGATGATATAAAAGTGCCTGCCAACTGGGAGGTGGAAGGTTTTGGAGTTCCTATTTATGTAAATCACCAATATGAATTTGCTGATTATAAAGCACCGATTGCTGATGATATGAAGTTTGTAGATAAAATTTATCCGGCTGAACCAGGGAAGGTTCCCGCTAATTACAATCCAGTTGGTTCTTATCGTAGAGATTTTAATTTGGATAAGGATTGGGATGGGAAAGAAATATTTCTGCATATTGGAGCAATGAAATCGGGTGGTTTTGTTTGGCTTAACGGAAAATATATTGGTTACTCTCAAGGCAGTAAACTACCTGCTGAATTTAATATTACCAAAGCAGCAAAATCGGGCAAGAATACAATTGCTTTACAAATTTTTAGATGGACGGATGGTTCTTATCTCGAATGTCAGGATTTTTGGAGAATTAGTGGCATCGAGCGAAGTGTTTATGTATACGCCCAGCCAAAAGTTAGAATGGTAGATTTTGAGCTTATTTCTATTTTGGATGGAGCCTATAAGAACGGACTATTAGATTTGCATATTGATTTAAAAAACCATTTATCAAAAGAGCAAAAAACACAAATAAGTTATAAATTGTATGATGCAAACAAAACCAGTATAGCTTCTGAAAGTAAAAGTATTTCAATTAAAGATAAAGGAACAGCTAGTTTTAATGCAAGTATATCAAATGTAAAACAATGGAGCGCTGAACATCCCAATTTATATACTTTGACTATTGAATTAAAAGATAAAAAAGGAAAGGTTCTGGAAGCAACTTCACGACAAATTGGATTCCGATCAGTTGATATTAAAAATGGATTGCTTTTAGTTAACGGACAAGTGATCACATTGAAAGGTGTAAATACACAGGAAACCGATCCGGAAACGGGTCATGTGATGTCGGAGGAAATGATCATGAAAGACATCAAGCTCTGGAAAGAGAACAATATCAATGCAGTTCGTTTAAGTCACTATCCCAGAGCGAGAAGGTTTTATGAACTTTGTGATATTTACGGACTTTATGTTGTGGATGAAGCAAACATTGAATCGCATGGAATGTATTATGGTAAATACTCTCTGGGAAAAAATGCTGACTGGGAGAAGCAACATACAGATCGAATGATAAGAATGGTAGAACGTGATAAAAATCATCCTTCTGTAATTATCTGGTCTATGGGAAATGAAGCAGGAAATGGAGTGAATTTTGTAAAAGGTTATGCAGCGATCAAAGAACATGATAATACAAAAAGACCGGTTCAATATGAACGTGCCTACAAAGATATTGATGGTAATTTATGGGATATGGAGAGTACAACAGATATTATTGTGCCACAATACCCTTCGCCAAAGACATTTAAAAAGATTGGAGAGACCAGAACAGACAGGCCATTTATCCCGAGTGAATATGCACATGCCATGGGAAATAGCACCGGTAATTTTCAGGATTACTGGGATGTTATTAATCAGCATGAAAATTTGCAGGGTGGTTTTATATGGGACTGGGTTGATCAATCTATTTGGAAAACCAACGAAAAAGGTGAAAGGTTTTATGCTTATGGAGGTGATTATGGTAAGAATATGCCTAATGATAATACTTTTTTAAATAACGGAATTGTTTTTCCTGACCGGACTCCTCAGCCCGGATTGTTTGAAGTTAAAAAAGCGCATGAATCTATTAAATTTTCGGATAGAGGAATTAATAGAAATGAAGAATTACGTGTTTTAGTAGAGAATTTATACGATTTCACCAATGTAGATCATTTTGATATTACGGCTACGATCAAGGCAGATGGAAAGGTTTTGAAAACACAACATTTTAATGAAATGGATATTGTTCCACACATAGGGAAACTGATCAGAGTGTCATTAAAAGATATTGATTATAAGGTGAATACAGAATATTTTATAATTCTTTCTGCAACGACAAAAAACACGTGGGGAATATTACCTAAAGGATATGAAGTAGCTCATGAGCAAATTACATTGGATAAAAAGTTTAAAGCAAATAAAATTAACTTAAAAACTAAATCAGATTTGAATCTTCAAAAAGCTAAGAATACAATCATTGTTTTTAATGATGATCTTAGAATTATTTTTGACAGATTAAAAGGAAGAATCATTTCTTATATTTTTAAAGGGAAAGAACTTATTTTGGATGGAAAAGGTCCTAAGCCAAATTTTTGGAGAGCGGTAACTGATAATGATTTTGGAAACAAGATGCACCAAAAGAGTATTGAGTGGAAGAAGGCATCCTTATTTTCGAAGGTAATTGATCTTGATGCTACAAAATTGCAAGATGGTACTGTTGAATTGAAATTAGTTTATGATCTTCCGGGAGTTCAAACTATGTTTGAATCGGATTATATTATCTACGGAAATGGAGTGATTCAGGTTACTAATATTTTGAAAGAAAGTAAATATAAAGGAGATATTCCACG
>JAOZTG010000130.1 GCA_029939235.1 Flavobacteriaceae bacterium | reverse complement strand
GTTTTACTAAGTTTTTATTTTATTTAGAACATCAAATTCTTGAAGGCCACCCACCAAACAAGAAATATCAAATAATGTCTTACCAGTTTTTACATTAAATTCGTGGTAATACCACTTTATTAAACCTTTTCAAGAACCATCGCAATGCCTTGTCCAACACCAATACACATGGTGCAAAGTGCTTTTTTAGCATCCGTATTTTGCATTTGATAGTAGGCACTGGTAACTATTCTGGCACCGCTCATTCCCAGTGGATGACCTATAGCAATAGCACCTCCCAAAGGATTAATTCTTGGATCGTCATCTTTTAAACCCAGTTCACGAATACAACCTAAAGATTGTGCAGCAAAGGCCTCATTCAGTTCAATAATGTCCATATCATCCAAGGTCATACCTAGCTTTGTTAACAATTTTTGAGTTGCCGGAACAGGACCCATTCCCATAATTCTCGGAAGCACTCCTGCAGTGGCCATACCTAATATTTTAACTTTTGGTTTTAAATTGAATTTTTTTACAGCTTCCGCGGAAGCGATCAATAAAGCAGCAGCACCATCATTTACACCGGAAGCATTACCGGCAGTAATACTTCCGTTCTCTCCTGTTATTGATTTCAAAGAACTTAACTTTTCATAAGAAGATAAACGAAGATGTTCATCTAAAGATACTTCAACAGGATCCTTCTTACGCTGAGGAACTATTACTGGTACAATTTCTCTTGCCAATGAGCCATCCTGCTGTGCTTTATGAGCTTTCTCCTGACTTCGTTGCGCAAAAGCATCCTGATCTTCTCTGCTGATATTGAAATCGAATGCAATATTTTGTGCGGTCTGGATCATCCCTTCGGTGCCATACATTTTATCTAGTTTTTTATTGACAAATCTCCATCCTATAGAAGTGTCATAGATTTTTGCATTTCTCGAAAATGCAGTTTCCGCTTTTCCCATCACAAATGGGGCTCTAGACATACTTTCAACACCTCCTGCTATCATAATATCAGCTTCGCCTGATTTGATCGCTCTGGCGGCAATTCCAATAGCATCCATACCCGAACCACAAAGTCTGTTTACAGTAGAAGCCGGAATAGTTTCTGAAAAACCAGACAGTAAAGAAGACATTCTGGCGACATTTCTGTTGTCTTCACCAGCCTGATTGGCACATCCCAAATAAATATCATCTATAGCTGTCCAGTCCATATTAGGATTTCTATCCATCAATGACTTTAAAGGAATAGCAGCTAGATCATCTGTTCTTACAGAAGAAAGAGCGCCTGCATAACGTCCAACCGGAGTTCTGATTGCATCGCAAATATATACTTCGTTCATATTTTTTTAGGTTATACTAATTTGTCAATTTTTGGTTTCATTATTTTTATTCCACGTAAAAGGGCTTCCGACAATCTATCTATATCTTTTTGTGTTAATGTCGTTGAAAACATACAAGCCAAAGTGTTGATCATGATAATATCCTCTTTTAGGAAAAGATAATCTAATAGTTCATTTATTATTTCTCTTGTTTCTTTGTTTTGATATGCTTCACGATAAGTATTTGGAGCATGCTTTTGAAAATGTAATTTAAACATGGAACCTGCACCAGTAAGGCACATTGGCACATCAGCAATTTTTATAACTTCTTCAATTTGTTTCCTGGCTTTCATGGCAAGAGCATTTAAGTTTGAAACAGCTTGCTCATCAAACATTTCCATAGCAACTCTACCGGCTGTCATGGATATTGGATTGGCAGAGAAAGTCCCGGAATGTGGATGTTTTAAAAATGTTCCTCTTGGATCAAGCACTTCCATTATTTTTGCTTTTCCTGCCAAAGCTCCAACAGGAAATCCTCCTCCAATTATTTTCCCCAGGGCTGTCAGGTCAGGTTTGACTGAATAACTACATTGTGCACCGGCAAAATTAACACGGTAAGATACGACCTCATCGAAAACCAATAGAGCATTATTCTTCCTTGTCCAATTATAAATGGCTTCAATAAACTCACTTGTAGCCGGAAAAAGACCTATCCGGTGAGGAACAGGATCAATCAAAACACAGGCAATTTGATTAGCATTTTGATCTAAAAGATGAATAGTTCTTTTAATGTCATTAAATGGAAAGATCACTACATCATCCAATACTTTTTGAGGTGTTCCCTGAACAACAGGTACCGCATTTGGGTTGTTGATATCTCCCCAATTACTTGGATTTGCCGTTTGACTTATTTCTGCATAATCATAAGTTCCGTGGTACGCACCTTCTGCTTTAGCTATTTTAGGTTTTCCTGTATATGCTCTTGATGCTTTGATCATTGTCATTACAGCCTCGGTACCGGAATTCATAAAACGGATCTTTTCAAATTCGGGAGATCGGCCAATCAGTAGTTCTGCAAAAAGAACTTCCGCTTCCGAACCCATTGTGTAGGCAGATCCTTTTTGCAACTGTTCAGTAACTGCATTTACAATGGCAGGATGTGAATGTCCATGAACCAAAGACGCCATATTATTGGCAAAGTCCAGTCGTTCAATACCATCAATATCTTTGATAAAACTACCATTTGCACTTGCCGCATAAAAAGGGTGAGGCTTACGGAATATTGTATTTCTACTTACACCTCCGGTGAGAACATCAACAGCACGCTCATATATAGCTTTGCTTGTTTCTCCATTTGAATTTTGATTTGAATTTTGAGAATTCATCTGATTATAATTTTATGTTAGATAAGATGAAACCTACATAATAATTTGTTCATGCCAGTTTCTAAATATTACAGATTTAATTATCTATATCAGTGTATAGGTTTAGTTTTGCTCCGGTTCGCTCTTGTAAATAATCAAAATCAACATCTGGTGCCAATTCTCTTACAAACAATCCATCTTTATTCACATCGATAATAGCAAGATCCGTATAGATACGTTCCACAACCTGTTTTCCCGTAAGGGGGAAAGTACATTCCTCCATAATTTTTGGCAACCCTTTTTTAGTTACATGTTGTGTAATTACAAAAATCCTTTTTACTCCGGCTACCAGATCCATAGCTCCACCAACAGCAGGAATTGCATTTGGAGCTCCCGTTGACCAATTAGCAAGATCACCATCTTTTGAAATCTGCATTGCTCCAAGTACACATATATCTATATGCCCTCCACGAATCATTGTAAAACTATCGGCATGATGAAAATAACTTGCACCTGGTATAGAAGTAATACACTTTTTTCCTGCATTTACAAGTTCACGATCTTCTTTTCCTATTGCTGCAGCTTTACCCATACCAAGTAAACCATTTTCCGTTTGATAAATAACTTCTCTTCCTTCAGGAACAAAACCTGCTACCATTTCCGGAATACCAATTCCCAAATTTACATAAGAACCATCAGGTATATCTAAAGCAACTTTTTGAGCCATTTCAGTACGACTCCAGCCTGTTTTATTATCTGTATTTACCATGGATATTTCAATTCATCAGCTACCAATTGAGATTCATCAGCAGGGTTAATAATTTCTATAACTTTTTTTACGAAGATACCGGGAGTTATTACCACCTCGGGATCAATTTCTCCTGCATCTACAATCTTTTTTGCCTGAACAATGGTAACATTAGCTGCTGTACACATAATTGGGCCAAAATTTCGAGCCGTTGCATGGTAAAGTAAATTACCATATTTATCTGCTGTTTCACATTTTACCAACGAAAAATCAGCTTTGATCCCATACTCTAAAACAAACTCTTGTTCGTTGAACTTTCGTGATTCTTTTCCTTTAGCAAGAGGTGTGTTTACAGATGCCGGTACATAAAAAGCGGGAATTCCAGCCCCGCCAGCTCTTATTCTTTCAGCCAAAGTCCCCTGAGGAACCAGTTCCAATTCAATTTCTCCTGCATTGTACAATTCTGGAAAAACCGTTGAATTTGCAGTTCTGGGAAAAGAACAGATCATTTTTTTAACCTGTTTGTTTGCAATCAGTGCCGCTAATCCAACCTGACCACTTCCTGTATTATTACTAACAACAGTAAGGTCTTTTGCTCCCTGATCGATAAGAGCATGAATAAGTTCAATAGGGCTTCCTGCCTCACCAAATCCTCCAATCATTACTGTTGCCCCATCATAAATTTCACTAACTGCTTCTGTAGCTGATTTAATAATCTTATCAATCATAATATTTATTTTTTCTCAAGATCTTTTTCAATCCTTTCTAATTCTTCCTCGTAAAAATATTTTCCTCCTCCAAAAGGTTTTAATTTCTCGATAGTATTTTCTTCTTCATCATATTCTGCCAAGTACACTTTGTCCAGCCATTCCATATTTCTTGCTTCGTTAAATTTTAATGCAAAAGCTTTTCTACCATTAACTTCAACGGTACCCATCAATGAAGTTTTTCCGGCCGAAGATGTCATAGTAATATATCTTGAAGGTCGGCTAACGGAAGGAAGACTTCTGTAAATTTTACTGAAAACCTTATTCATATCAGCCAACGGAGCAGTGAAATAATGATGTTCACCTGTAGGTCTTGCACAATACATTGAGTGAAATCCTATTCCCTGCATTGTTAGAATATTCGCAAGGTCAATCCAGTTTTGAGCTGATCTATCAATATCAACCTTATCGTTTTTGTCTTTAAATAAACTAATATGATTCATCATCGGACTTTGACTTTTTACATTTACTCCATATGCCCTTAATCGACGCACCGATGCCAGAGTTACAATATTCATCAATTCTTTTGGTGAAGAGAAATGTCCCATCCATAATACCTGAATTCCATGATCAGATAATTCTCTGAATAAAGAAAGTATATCACGATATTTTTCATTTAAAATTAATCCGGGATCAAAAGTGAGTGCTCTTGATGCAATTCTTACCGATCTGATGTGTACTAAACCAGGGTCTTTCATCAGAGGTTCCAGGTATTTTCTCATCCTGTCAGCCGGCATGTATCCTGCATCACCTCCTGTAATAAGGATATCAGAAACTTCTTTGTGTTGTTTCAGGTAATCGTGAACCTGTGTGATTTCACTTTGGATAAACATATCTTCGTCTCCACGTACTTGTGCATGCCTGAAACAATAGGTACAAAATGAAAAGCAACTTTGAGTTGTTTTATCAAATAACAAAAATACCTGTGGGTATTTATGCTGGCTGCCCTGCAGGCTTTCCAATTCGCCATCTTCAGTATAAAATGAAGGTCGGTTTAGTAATTGTTTACCGTCGTGTGGATTTGTTCTATGGATATAGTCTGTTGCTATTTTTGTTCTTTTGGCTTCATTATCTTCTTCCATATACTCCTTAACAATTTCTTTGTTAATCATTTCGGGTTGAGGAAAAGTTAATTGAAATACAGAATCCTCATAAAAATTACTCCAGTCAATTGTATTTAAAACGTGCCTGGTTACCATGAAACGATATACTTCAATAAAAAGCTCTCGTTCTCTTATATCGCCCAATTTAATATTATTTTCTTCTAAGATTTTACAGATCTCTCTAAAACCTCTTAAACCGGTATATTTATGCTTTGAAGATATAAATATCTTTTTCGATTTTATCTGAAGTCTTGAGTGTTGTGGATAGCTATTATGCAGTCTGGAGAGTAATGTTGATGGAAGTAAATTTTCTTTTTCAATAATATTTCTTATATCATCACTTAGTTCATGGCGATCCATTAGATCTTGAATATCTAACTGATCAAACTTTACCAACTCATGATTATCTATTGATTTCAATTTACTTTCAGGTGATTTTGTAATTGTTTTCATTCTAATAGTTTTTATTCTTTTATAAATTGTTGTTTGGAGTAATGACCCATAACATTTCTGCATGATTATCACTTATATTTTTAAATAAGTGTGATTTATTCGAATTAAAATAAAATCCATCTCCTTCATTTAAATTGTATTTATTCTTTTCAATGGTCACTTCGAAACTTCCTTTCAATACAAAACAGAATTCCTGACCCGGAAAATTACTGGTCATAATCCCTTTAGAGTTAGAGTTTTTACTGAATTGAATCAAATAAGGTTCTATTTGTTTTGAAGGAAAGTGATAGGATAGCAAATAAGAACTGGTTCCATTCGTATTTTTTTTAGCAAATCTTCTTTCAGATGATCTTAATAGTGGATGGGTAATCTGGTTTTCATTTTCTCCAATCAACTCTCCAACAGTAGTTTGTAATGCTTCGGAAATTTTTTTAAGGGTAACTATAGATGGAAACGCTTTTCCTTTTTCTATCTGAGAGATCAGGCTGGATGTTACACCTATGTTTACAGAAAGCTCTTTTATCTGATAACCAAGACTTTCTCTGATCCTTTTTATTCTCTTACCCATTTGATCCATAAGCTCAAGAGTTAAGTGGCATTTAATTAATTAAATAATATTTTACAAATTAAATCATATTTAATTAATTAAACAACGTTTTTTTTACAAAAATTATTTGTTTTTATTACAACTTTCAAATTCATATGCCTTTTTATAATAAAAAAATCCCTGATTAAGTTATAATCAGGGATTCTTATTGCCAGTTGTTGATATTGGTTAAAATGATATTTCTTGGAATATTTTATGCATCAAACGTTTTTTATCATTGATCACTTCCTCAAGAGAGATAGACGTTTCCGTACGTTTGATACCTTCTATTCTATCCAAACTAAAAATAATATTTTTAGCGTGCATGGTATCTTTTGCTCTTATCTTACAAAAAATTGAAAATTTACCGGTTGTTAAATGAGCAACTGTAACTTCAGGAATCTTTCTAACCTCATCAATCACATTCTGCGTAAGCGAAGAATTTTCAAGAAACAAACCAATATAAGCTATAAATGTATAACCCATTTTATTATAGTCAACACTTAATGTTGAACCTTTGATCACTCCTTCATCTTCCATCTTTTTTACTCTAACATGTATAGTTCCTGCTGATACCAGCAAGTTCTTGGCTATATCTGTAAATGGAGTTCGCGCATTCTCAATAAGTGCTTCCAGAATTTGATGATCAAGATCATCTAATTTGTATTTTGACATAATAGTTTATTTATTTCTATTTGCAAATATCGTAAATATTTGCAAATAATTTATGAAAATATTAAATTATTAGTGATATTACCTCTATATTATTTTAATATATTCATTTTTTAACCAATTAATTAATTCTTTTTCGCTTTTTAGAACTTTTTTTTGATCAACGATCACTCTATTGGCATTGTACAATTCTAAATCACCAATAATTTCTATAGAAGGTATTAGGTTTATTTTACCATTCTTCAATTTCTCGATAAACAAAACTCCGATATCAACTTTCTTACCATCATAACTGATGTTCTTCATAATAATATCTAAATATTTCTTTTCATTATTCGGAATATCAAAATACGAATGAAAATCAATTTCCTCCTCCGGTTGAACGATAGAATATATACCCTGCAACAGTGCTAAAAACGTATATTTTCTCGTATTCTCTCTTTGATAATCATCTTTATAATGTCCCGACTCAATTAAAATAGTGTTATGGCCCATTTTTTGGAAATTATCACCGGTGGCAGTTGGGTAAAACTCGTCAGAATATCTGCCTATCTGCCCGGGAATAAACTTTTGCAATAAATTATTCATGGCAACAATCGTTTTCATTGTTTCTTTACGTCCATCTGTAATCGTTCTGTTCATATCCTCTGAAGGAGCCAGGAATGATAAGGTAGCAGGCTTATTCTCCTTGCCTGCGCTAAAAATGGTTCTTTGATCATGTATATTAAAACAATACACAGGATTCACTTTAGCAAGCGTTTGCATCAATACCTTACTTTCAGCTGCATTTTGATCAATGACATCTCTGTTTAAATCAATTTGATTCGCATTTACCCTGGTATATTTTTCGGCACCATCTGGATTTAACAGGGGAATTACGGTAATTTTACATTTTTTCAGAATTTTATCTGCTATTTCAGAATCACTTTTATTCTTTTCAAAAAAACGGAAAAGATCAAATACTGCTTTTGTACCTGTACTTTCATTCCCATGCATTTGTGTCCAGATCAAAATATTCATTTCTCCCTGACCAAAAGTGATACTAAAAATATCTTTACCTAATTCTGACTTACCTATTTTTTCTACCTTAAAAATTGTATTCATTTTTTTTATAAGAGGTAATATTTTTTCCAGAATAATATATCTGCCATTTAACTTTTGCTGATGATTATCCTGATGCCATTTTTCTATTTCAAACATATTCAATTTTTTCATTTTACAAATGTAAACAATACTTTATTTACAAATGTAAACTATGTTTTATCTATAATTAGTTACAATTGTAAATATTATTCTTCCTTTTGATAAGCGACATACAAAAGAATCCTATTCTAAATATTATTCAATTTACAATAATATTTATATTACTAAATACCAGCTATATAATGACTATTATCTAATGTTATAATTAATATATATCAAGCTCTTTTAAAATATTTGATAAGTTTTATTAAACAAAATAAGCCTAAATTATTACTTTTGTAAACTAATTACAATTTACAATGATAAACAGTACTGAATTTGCGGAGAGATTGAAAAAAGTGATGGATTATTATCAGTTATCCCCCTCTGCTTTTGCTGATAAAATTCAGGTTCAACGTTCAAGTATATCACATTTATTGTCTGGCAGAAACAAACCAAGTTTGGATTTCGTACTAAAGGTAATCAAAGTATTTGATGAGATTGAGTTGTATTGGCTACTCAATGGAAAAGGAGAATTTCCAATGAAGACCACTACTCTCTTCAAGACTAAAACGCAGGTTTCTGAAAAAAGTTTAAAAGAACCTATGAAAATTCCAGTATCACATCAGACTGACAAAACCATCGAAAGAATTGTAATGTTTTATACGGATGGTACATTTAAGGAATATAAAAACTAAAAAATAGTCAGATGGATCTGTAC